>JAZBNW010000196.1:0-5422 GCA_036350855.1 Halieaceae bacterium | reverse complement strand
ATAACGCACCTGCAACAATTTCGCTGGTCACCCAATATTTGCTTTGCGGCTGGATGCCAGCAGTGAGGGAGCGGTATTGCTGCGCTGGACCGTTGGAGGCCATGGATGGCCGACACGAGCCTACATGGATGTACTCGCGGCGTGTCCAGCGCTGCAGGTGCGTGCCCTCGATGCGGGGAAGGATAAAAACAAAATAAAGTTGCCTGCCCTGTCCTAGGTAAAGGAACAATTACCTAGGCGTCGAATATCTTCCCAGGATTCATAATCCCCTGCGGATCAAACGCGCGCTTGATCTGCCGCATGATCTCGATTTCCAGGGGCGAGCGGCTGTAGTGCAGGTAGTCCTTCTTGAGCAGCCCCACGCCGTGTTCCGCCGATACGCTGCCGCCATGGCGCTGTACGATCTCGAACACCCACTTGCTCACCTCGCCGCAGCGCCGCTGGAACTCATCCATGGCCATCGCATCGGGTTTGAGAACATTGAGGTGGACGTTGCCGTCACCGATGTGGCCAAACCAGACAATCTCGAAATCCGGGTAGCTGGCCGTCACCACCGCCTCGACTTCCGCGAGGAACTCCGGCACCCGCGAGACCACCGTGGAAATATCGTTCTTGTAGGGCGTCCAGCGTGAAATGGTTTCGGAAATATCCTCGCGTAAACGCCAAAGGGCCTGTGCCTGGGCGACGCTCTGGCTTACCACACCGTCGAGCACCCAGCCCTGCTCCACACAGTGCTCGAACAGGCTCATGGCATTGTCCATGGATTGTTCATCCGGCTGTTCAAATTCCAGCAGGGCGTAGTAGCCGGTGGCGGTCGCAAACGGCCGCTGCAGGCCCTGGTGTTCCACCACCTTGCTCAGGGCCAGCTCGGAAAAAAACTCGAAGGCACTGAGCTCGATGCCGTCCTGGAAGGCGCCGAGCACCGACATGATGGCGGCCATGTCGGGAACGCCAAGCACCATCACCGCGAGATTCCGCGGCGGCCGGGACAGGGACATCGTCGCCTCCACGACCACACCCAGCGTGCCCTCGGCGCCGATGACAAGCTGGCGCAGGTCGTAGCCGGCATTGTTCTTGACCAGGCCGCGGTTGAGGTCGAGCAGCTCGCCGGTGCCGGTGACCAGTTTCAGGCCCGCCACCCAGTCCCGGGTCATGCCGTGACGGATCACCTTGATGCCACCGGCGTTGGTGGAGATGTTGCCGCCGACCTGGCTGGAGCCGCTGGAGGCGAAATCCACCGGGTAGAACAGGCCCTGTTCTTCGGCAAACTGTTGCAGTTGGGCGGTAATCACCCCCGCGCCACAGCGCACCGTGCGATCGACCGGGTTGAAATCCCCCATATGGTTGAGGCGATCCAGCGCCAGCACCAGTTCACCGTTGCGGGCGACGGCGCCGGCACTGAGCCCGGTGCGACCGCCCGAGGGCACGATGGCCAGCTGCTCACGGGCGGCGAGCCGGACGACATCCTGCACCTGTTCCACTGTAGACGGCAACACCACCGCTGCGGGGTGTGGTGCGTAGACACGGGTCCAGTCGCGGCCGTACTGCAGCAGGGAATCCGCGTCGGTCAGCACCCTGCCCTGTCCGACAATGCCTTCGAGGGCTGTCAGGATAGTCGTGTCGATGGGTGTCACTGGGGCTACCTCCGGTAATTTTCACAGGGCGCTGTTTCGAGCGGCGCGTATGGTACCATACGCGCCGCTTTCACCGCACAGGCCGCAGCAACCCGCCTGTCAGGCGCCTATCTCCAACTGTCAGGGATCTTCACCGCAATGGCACAACAGTCGCTGGAAAAGAGCAAAATCCGGTTTTTACTGCTGGAGGGCGTCCACCCGTCCGCCGTGGAAACACTCAAGAGCGCCGGCTACCACAACATCGAATTACACCAGAAGGCCCTGCCCCCCGAGGAACTCAAGCTGGCGATCGCCGATGCCCACTTTGTCGGCATACGCTCGCGCACCCAGCTCACCGGGGACGTGTTTGCCGCCGCCCGAAAACTGGTGGCGGTAGGCTGCTTCTGTATCGGCACCAACCAGGTGGACCTGAAGGCCGCCACCAGCAGGGGCGTGGCTGTGTTCAATGCGCCCTTTTCCAACACCCGCAGTGTCGCGGAACTGGTCATTGCGGAAGCTATTTTGCTACTGCGCGGCGTGGCCGAAAAAAATGCCGCGGCGCACCGGGGCGAGTGGCAGAAGTCGGCGGCCAACGCCTTTGAAATCCGCGGCAAGAAGCTCGGTATTGTCGGCTACGGCAATATCGGCATGCAGCTCGGTGTCATCGCCGAGGGGCTCGGGATGCAGGTGCAGTTTTTTGACGTGACCAACAAGTTGCCCATGGGCAACGCAAGGCAGGTCGGCAGCCTGCAGCAGTTACTGGCGAGCTCGGACGTGGTGAGCCTGCATGTGCCGGAAAACCGCTCCACCGAGAACATGATCGGCGCTGCGGAACTGGCCCGGATGAAGCCGGGCAGCATCCTGATCAATGCCTCGCGCGGCACGGTAGTGGACATCGACGCCCTCGCCCGGTACCTGGAAAGTGGTCACCTCGGCGGCGCAGGCATAGACGTCTTCCCCGTTGAGCCGCGCTCCAACGATGACGAGTTCCTGTCGCCGCTGCGTCGTTTTGACAACACCTTTCTCACGCCACACATCGGTGGCAGCACGATCGAGGCCCAGGAAAACATCGGCATGGAGGTGGCGGAGAAGCTGGCGCGTTACAGTGACAACGGCACCAGCACCTCCTCCGTCAACTTCCCGGAAGTGGCGTTGCCGACCCACGAGGGCAGCCATCGCCTGCTGCATATCCACCACAATACCCCAGGGATCATGGGCGCCATCAACCGCGTCTTCTCCGACAACAATGTGAATGTCGCTGCGCAGTTCCTGCAGACCAACGAGGCCATGGGTTACGTGGTCATCGACATCGACGCGGAGTACAGCGACATGGCGCTGTCCCGGCTGGCTAGTATCGAGGGCACGATCCGCTGCCGGGTGTTGTTCTGAGCGATCCGGCACTGGATACTGCGCGAGACGGCACTGCGGATTGCGCGCAAAAACTAGCCGTGAGTCCTGGAATGGCCTAAGGTAAGTCTGCGGGTAAAACGCCGTCGTCAGCCGTGAAAACAACGAACAGATAGCGCCTGGAAAAATGGTCTTTGAATTGGAGAAGATGCTGCTGACCCTGTTTCAAGCTGGCGGGCGTCAAGGGTCCATGCGATGACGTCGATAGCAGAGCTCGAAAATCTCGCGATAGCGTTCTCCCAGCGGGGAGACATCCCATCGACAATACGCACTTGCCAGGAAATTCTGGCTGTCGACGGCAATCATCTCTCCTCACTGCGGTTCCTGGCGGATATTGCGATAGACTCCGGCGATTTGTCATCCGCTGCAAACTATCTGAAAACGTTGCTGGCGAATTCTCCCGGCGATCTGCAAGCACTTTCCCAACTCGGACAGGCGCTCTACCGCCGGGGCGAGTTGGAGCAGGCGGTCGACGTCTACACAGATTACTGGCGAATTAAACCTGGTGGCAGCACGATTTACCTCACGCTGGGATGCCTCTATGCAGAACTCGGTGACATCGACAAGGCTGCCCAGGTGTTTTCACTGGGAGAGGCCGTGAACGCGGATCTGCTCTCACTGTGGAAGAACCCCGATACAAATCCAGGTGTATCAAAGATGTCAAAAACCGCCTGGGAGACCCTTTGCCAGCACCACACCGAGCTGCATGTCGCTGCGGTCGACGCAGATGGAAGACAGGAAGACCTCGACCGGATCCGGGACGCGGTCTGGCCGCTGGCCGATATGCGCCCGGTCAACTACCGGCACCCGAAACATCGTCCCCAGGGCTTCAGTATCAAGTACGACACGGCTCCCACTTTCTTCGATAGCAATATGTTCCCGTGGCGCGAGCATCTCGAACTCAGGTACCCGGATATCCGCAGGGAGATTCTTGCCGGACTGGATGTCGCAACCGACGGAAAGCCCTACCTCAGCGACCGCCATCGCCTCGAGGGCCAGCTGTGGGAGCCACTGGTCAACAAAATGAGTTGGGCGTCAGTGCATCTTTACCAGAACGGCGTCGCCAACGAGAAGGTCATCCACAAGTTCCCTGAAACACTCGAGGCACTTGGCGGGGTACCGGTGGCGACGACTGACGGTAATCCCAGTGAGGTTTTCATCTCCGTGCTGGCCCCTCATACCCGCATACCCGAGCACTTCGGTGTGTCCAGCGCCATTCTCACGGCACACCTGCCAATTGAGGTTCCGCCAGGCTGCGGTCTGGAGGTGCACGGTGAGACGCGGGCGCCGGAGCCAGGCAAGCTGATGGTATTCGACGATACCTGGGAACACTGTGCCTGGAATGACAGCGACCAGCCGCGCGTGGTGTTGATTTTCGAGCTGTGGCATCCGGAACTGAGCGAGCCGGAACGGTTGGCGATCTCGCGCAGTTTCCAGGCACGCAGGGACTGGGTGCGGCGGCGCAAAGTAGACTGAGCACGGAAGAGAGGCCAAAAAAAAAGACCACCCGAGGGTGGTCTTTTCAGTTTTACCGTGGGGAGCCGCAAGATGCCGGCTCCCCCAGGCTGGTTTTAGAAAGTCAGCGTAGCACCCAGGAACCAGTACATACCGAGGGAGTCGTACATGCCCGGGAAGGTGTTGGCCGCGCCGTTGATGGATGCACCCGACTGGTTGCTGCCCACGATCGGCGGCTCTTCGTCGGTCACGTTGTTGATACCGGCACGCACGCTTGCCCAATCAGTGACATCCCAGATCGCGGCGATGTCAAAGTAGTTGGCGTCCTCCAGCGGACGGATGTTGTCGATCTCGTCAACTTCGTCGATATAACGCCACTGGGCGCTGGCCGTCACACTCCACGGGGTGACCCAGGTAGCGCGGAAGTTGTTGCGGTATTCCGGGGTCGGGAAGCCGCACACGCCGCCAAAGATGCCGGCACACTCCGTCTTGGGTGCGTTGCTCAGCTCCTGGGTATCCCACTGGTCAACGTAGGACAGCACGTTGTGCAGGCTCACACTGCCCCAGCTGCCCACGTCGAAATCGTAGGTTGCCACAAGGTCGACACCCTTGATCTGCTCGACCGACAGGTTGTCGTTCAGTGCGACGATCTGGCCGCTGGTCTCAACGTTTGAGCCGATCCACAGGTCGCCCCGTGATGCGTTACGCTTTACCAGCTCACACTGTGCCGTGTTGCCTTCGAGACATTGCGTCAGAATGAATTCCGGGCTCAGGTTGTTGATACCGTCCTCGATCTTGATGTCGTAGTAGTCGACAGTCAGTGTCAGCCCTTCCACGAAATCCGGTGTCAGCACCACACCGTAGGTGTAGGTATCGGATTTTTCGGGTGAAAGATCCGGGCTACCGCCCTGCAGGTAGTTATACTGCCCCGCAGCGCTGTCAAAGTT
>JAZBNW010000195.1:0-3868 GCA_036350855.1 Halieaceae bacterium | reverse complement strand
TATCCACTGCTTGCATAATGACAAACTCGCGATCAGCTGTTGTCACCATTCGCCAGACGTCCCAGTCGGCAACCCGGGATGTGGTAAAGGATCCGCTCTGCTTCGAGGAGGAGAGATAGACGCCATCATCGCAGGCGTTCCAGAGTATCTGCGCCTGGTCACGCCACACTCGCTGCACACCACAGTTAACCGACGGCAGCTCTCCAACCGCTCTCGTGTCACCTGATGCTATATCCACCACCGCAAGCTCATATCCCGCCTCCCGGCGGACCACATAGTCAAGGGAGCGCCCTTCAGGCAACCAGGCGAAGAAACCGTCGGAGAGGTAATGCTGGTCGTGCAGGGCGAGATTTTCGCTTACAAGCTGCGTCGTGGTGCTACCAACGTCGTAGACGTATAACCCGCCCACCATAGTCTGCCAATCGGGGCCAAAGGGACTCGGCTTCACGTTCCACGCCAGGTAAGAACCATGTGGCGACCAGCGCACTTTAGAGTCTTCAAAGGCGCCGCCAATAAGAAAGTCGCTGCTCGCAGGACCCAACTCCCGGTACTCGCCAGACTCCAGTTCCAGCATATACACCGCAGGGTGACCATCGGTGGCGCTCTTGTCGAGAAAAGCCAGGCGCCTGTGGTCCGGCGAAATCTCCATCTCGCTGTTGCCCGTGATGGTATGACTCGTCAACAGGTTGCCGGCAATATTGATCACCTCGAGGTCTGTCGTGCGAATCAGCAGACGGGTCGGGTCCAACCAGGCCAGGTATGTCCAGTCCGTGTCGCCCTGGGCTTCCCGGATAAGGCGGCTTGTACCACTCGCATCCATTAACATTAACGCGCCTGCCGGGTAGTTATCAGGGATCGAGGGGGCCACCGGGTCCGTGCGAAGACGGCGCTGGTAAACCAGATCGTTACCGTAGGGAGACCAGGCGAACTTGAAAGAATTGGCGTCTCCCTCTGCCGTGCCAATCAGGCTCATGGTCTCGGGGTTTAACAGCTCCAGGAGATAAAGGGCTGCGGACTCAGGAAGGGAGTCGGACTCAGCGGAATAGTACTCGACCAGCACCGCCAGTCGACTCCCGTCGTAGGACTGCTCGACTTGCAGACGCGCCAGAGCGCCCAGATTGCTCCCGATCAGCTCTACCGGTTCTGTTTCACCCAGTGTCGACAGATACAGATATGAGACGAACTCAGAAGCGTCGTAAACGGAGTAAACCACTCCTTGCGAGTCCGGCTGCCATTGGATGGACAGGTATGCTTCTGGAGGGTAGTCGGACCCCGCCTGCTCGGGATTATTTTCAGTTGGACTGAGGATAGTGATTGCGGCCTGGCCGTCCGCAAGGCTGTCCGCAAAGGCGATGTACCGCCCGTCGGGGGAGATTGCATAATCGGACTTCAGCATGCCCTCTGACAACAATGTCGAGCGGCCCAGGGAGTCCAGCTTATAGAGCCGCGACGAGATATCCTGTTCGTAGACCAACAAGTCTAAGGGTGCCGCCGGCGTCTCCGGCTCCTGCCCGGAGGAGGAGGACCCCGAACCATCGCAGCCGCTTATACAAACCCCAGCCAGTATGCCGCCGAACCAGATCACCGCGAAAAACCGGAGCGCCTGGTCAAACATAGTAATATCCACCTCCGAAGCAGGTCAGCATCGAGGCAGTGGCCACGGCACTGTCGGATGCAAGACCTCGCATCGCTATAAGAGGCAGTCGATGGAATGCGCGGGTGCGCAGACTGTGGCGATTTCGTTGATCGCTGCGAGCAAGATAGTAGCCCTTACCCCAGAAAAATCCACTGGAAGTTGATTCATGGGGACGGATTTCCTTGCGCATTAATCAGGCATCCGCGCCCTTGACAGAAACCGAAACGGACAAACATGGCAGCGTCTTCTGTCAGTTGATTCGATAGCCCGAGAAAGTATGGGTCTCGGTGCAAATCCCCAGCTGATCGTTGGGAATATTCACCACACGAATGGTCCCGCTGACTGTGTGCCTGGCTAAATTGCCATTGATAATGGTCCACTCGGCTACGGTGTCGTCATATATGATGCGGCCATAACTGTTAGCGACGAAATCACCGGATTTCTTCAACCTCGCCCCGGCAGGGAGGCGGTACTGGCCCAGGGTACCGGTTCGTGCCTCCACCAGTGCCTCGACCGGGTTGTCGAAGGTGATCAAATTCCCGGATTGGCTTATATTGATATCCTTAGCGGCGCCGGGAGCTGCTCCCCTGGAGCCGTCGGAGCAGATGATATCGGCGCCTTGCATTTCTATGTGAAAACTCCCGTGCCGATCTGGCGTGGCGGTCAGTTCCGGTACGCCCGGCCCCTCGGTTAGCCGCTCCGCAAACAGGTAAACATTGGAGGAGCAGACTTGGCCGGAGTTGCGCTCGAATGACTGGGAGAAATAATCTCCACTGAATCCGACCTTTGAAACCAGGTTGGCCTCGAAGACGAGATAGTAGTCGATCAAGCCCCTGCTCGGGTGCGAGTACACTGCTCTCTGGCTAAATCGCCTTGGGTCGGCCAGTGATACGGCTGTGCCTTTGCTGACCAGTTCGGCTCCCGGGACTTCGTTGCCTGTGATAAAGTCCGTACTGATATGACCATCTATTTGCGCTACCTGGATAGTAAAAGCCTTGACGGCGCGATAGATGATTTTCTTGCTACCGCAGCGAGTCGCGGCCTCGTAAGCCGGCCTCAGGCCGTAGTCGCCGCTCCAGTTCCCGGGATGAAAAATGGGCTCTAGATAAAATACCTCTTCGGAGGAAAGCAAACTTTCCAGCCAGGTGTTACCTTCCATGGCTGCGGTGGCCAGACTGCATGGCGAAAGGTTACCGCCGCAGAAAAATCGAGGACTCTTGCGCCAGCCACCGAAGGTAAACCCGGGTTCGGGCTCGACAAAAAATGTTTCATTGAAGAACAGATCGTTGACTTCGATTGTGCACTGCGCGCCCGCAAGGCAAGTATACCTGCCTGATTCTGTCAGCACGGTGCCGCCTGGCGGCACCACAACTTCTATCCTGCAGCCACCCAGCAGTAGCAAAAGAATGAGGATCAGACGGTGAAGTATCCGGCGCCCTTGCGTTGGAAAAAACATGTCAGGCAGTGTCATGATTGACATTACGTCATCACAGCGCAATGGCTCCAATAATGATAGCCGGAAGCGCCAGCAATAGCATATACCCCACGCCAAAACCGGTGACGATGGCCGCCTGAGCTGCGGGATTAGTAACTTGCACTTTTTCGACCGACAGGATGTCATCGATTGGAATAGTTAAATCAGTAAAAGTAGGGCCCTGGTCCTGCTCAAAACCATCTGCATCGCTTGCTCGACTGACGGCCACTTTACCAATGACGCTGTCCGCGCGCACGGCTGACACCTCTACCTCGTGCTGCCCTCCATCGACAGTGCCTATAGTTGCCGTTTCTCCGGGTCTGACAATTTCACCTGCAGCGATCTTCTCGTGCAGTTGCTGGATGGAAAGGTCCGTAAAGGTCACGCTGGTGCAAGAACTCGCGATAGCGGCACCTAACAACAAGCCCCACAGCGCTGTACGCCGCATTTGCCTGCCCTCAATACGGGGCGCCGGTTTTGTCTAGCTGACAAAGTATCGGGCCCCCGTCCGGCGAAGTGTCTGCCCGTTCTATTGGGTTGTCAATAGATCCTATAGGCAGTGCCTGCGGTTGCTGTCTCAGGCTGAAATGGCGCTGGCTGCAGTGCAGTCAGGCCAGCCGGTATCCTCTCTTTGCCTTACTTCCCCGGTTCGACTCTCTCCCAGCGCCTCTACATGAGCGGTTTCACCGCAGTGACGCTGCTGCGGTGCCTTAACTTAGCCAAATCCTTGGGGCTACTCAAAAACGGCAAAACCGAAG
>JAZBNW010000194.1:0-3873 GCA_036350855.1 Halieaceae bacterium | reverse complement strand
TGATGGTGCCGGTGAGATCGTCCGTCTCCAGGTTGCGCTGGATGAGCTGCCCCGCGGCGATCACCTTCTTCGCCTTTTCCAGCTTCTCCCCAAAAAAGTCCTCTGTGCCCTCGGTCATCACGGCCGAGGGGGCCACCGCATTGACGCGAATCCTGTCCTGGCCCAGCTCCCTCGCCATACCCCGGGTCATACCGATCACCGCCGCCTTGGAGGCGACATAATCCAGGCCATAGGGCAAGCCGTACACCGCCGCCAGGGAGGCAATATTAATGATCGAACCGCCACCTGCGTCACGCATCGGCTGCACCACCGCCTTGCAACACTGCCACAGGCCCTTGACGTTGATATTCATCACCGCGTCCCACTGGGCCTCATCGAGGTTCTCGAAGCGGGCGCCCTTGAGCCCGGCGTACAGGGCCGCGTTGTTCACCAGCACGTCGATCCGGCCGAAGCTGGCCAGCGCCTGTTCCGCCATGGCAGTGCAGCTGGCCATGCTGGCGATATCGGTCACCGCGCCTGCGGCACGGCCGCCGGCCGCGACGATGGCCGCCACGGTGTCGTCGCAGGGATTGATATCGCAGGCGAAAATGGCTGCGCCCTCGCGGGCCATGGCCTCCGCGTAGGCGCGACCCAGCCCCCGCGCCGCACCGGTTACAATCGCGACCTTACCTTCAAGTTGTGACATAGCGCCTACCCACTGTGAAATTGAGCCGGCTAAAGTAGCACAGGCCGCTTGTGTGCGGAACGACGCGTAGCGCGCGCGGCGGGCAGCGCCGAACTCAGCGGCTTTTCATCTCCCTGGAGGCCTTCTGTGCCCGCTTGTAAAAGCGGCCCAGGGCCCGGTCGCCAGCCCTGCGCTGGGACAGGCTCGCACTGTTGAACGCCTGTTCACGCGACAGCTTGCGGTAGTTCAGGAAGCGGCGCTCGTCCAGTCTGCCCGCCTCGATGGCCTGCCGCACCGCGCAGCCGGGTTCACTGTCATGGTGGCAATCACCAAAACGGCAACGCTCTGCGAGCTC
This sequence comes from Halieaceae bacterium, assembly GCA_036350855.1. GTDB lineage: Bacteria > Pseudomonadota > Gammaproteobacteria > Pseudomonadales > Halieaceae > JARRPM01. The sequence continues at coordinate 2,854 of JAZBNW010000194.1, read as the reverse complement.
CTCGATATCGGCGAAGGTGGCACTGATACCCTCGTCACAATCCGCCAGCTGCAACTCCCGCATACCCGGCGTATCCATGATCATGGCACCCCCGGGCAGGGGCAACAGGGAACGACGGGTGGTGGTGTGCCGGCCCTTGGCGTCATCCTCCCGGATGGACTGCGTGCGCTGCCGGGACTCGGCCATCAGCGTGTTGCCCAGGGTGGATTTCCCCGCTCCCGAGGAGCCCAGCAGTACTATCGTCCTGCCGGGCTGGCACCAGGGTTCAAGCGCAGCGACGCTCTCGACCGAGAGGGCATTGACGGCTACAACGCATAGCCGCCGGTCCAGGCCCTGCACCGCCTGCAACAAACCCGCCGGGTCGGGGCAAAGATCAATTTTGGTCAACACCACTACCGGTTCGACCCCGGCGTTGTTTACCACGCTCAGGTAGCGCTCGATACGATTGAGATTGAAATCATCGTTGAGCGAACAGACGATAAACGCCGAATCAATATTCGCTCCGAGCAGTTGTTCCGCCACCTTGCTGCCTGCCGCCTTGCGACGAAAACAGCTCTGTCGCTCCAGCAGGCGCAGGAAGCCACCCCGCTGGTCCAGTAATACCCAATCGCCCACGGTCAGCACCGGTATCGATGGCGTCACGGCAAGAATCTGCATGCCGTATTCGGTTGCAAGTTCCAGTTCGGTTCTGTGCTGCTCGAGGATCCTGGCTGGCACGGCCAGTTCCCACTCCTCGAGTGACAGCTGCTGTTGAAAAAACGGGCGCCAGCCCAGGCTGGCCAAAGTGAAATCGTCAGTCACGGTAAACCCCTCACGCAATCGCGCGATCAAATTGGTTTCAGGGGCCATTATTGCCCCGGCTCGACACCGGGCAGTTGAATCGTGGGAGTAGCCGCGCTCGGCTGCTATTCCCGGACGTACGCCCGGTCAGGCTTTGCAACAATCATCTTGTAGTCTCCTGACCGTGAATGGGGCGCTGACTATAGCACAAAAACAGGCAAACCGATCCCGCCCGGGGCAGCTTTACCCGGGGTGTGCTGGTGCTCGTGCACGCAGGTCCGCAACAGCATCGGGCTGTGGGCCGCGCAGACCGTTTGCCGGGACGAGAAGTCACGCAGTTTGGTCACACGTCATTATTATCGCCCGGCGCCAGCAGCACCTTGCCGAAATTCCTGCGCTCCTGGATATAGTGGTGCGCGGCAGCGGCCTGCTCGAAGGGAAAGACCTTGTCCACCACCGGGGCCAGGGTTCCCTCCCCCAGCAGGCGCACGATCTCGGCCATATCGGGCATCAGGCGATCGAATTCGCCGAACAGGCGGCCCATGTTGGTGCCAAACACGCCGCGGTTGCTGTTCAGCAGGGACAGGGGGTGAAACACTGGCGTGGTTGCCAGCGCCCGCAGCAGCGCCAGTACATTCATGCGTTCACCCTGAACGCTGTCGGCCACGCCGAACATGAACAGGCGGCCCAGCGGCGCCAGGCAACGGTAACTTTTGCGGAAGGAGTTCCCCCCCTGGGGATCGAGCACCACGTCCACTCCCCGCCCATGGGTGTGGCGCATGACGTCTTTTTCAAAGTCCTGGTTGCGGTAGTCGATGCAGTGGGCATAGCCGAGTTCCCTCAGCCGCGCGTGTTTACCGGCGCTGGCGGTGCCAATCGCGATAGCGCCCCGCCACCGGCAGATCTGCAGGGCGGCGATACCGACGCCACCCCCGGCGGAATGGACCAGCACTGTCTCGCCGGGGCGCAGGGCACCCAGGCGGATCAACATGGTCCAGGCGGTGGCATAGTTCACCGGAATGGCGGCAGCGGCCTCCAGGGCTATGCCCTCCGGTACCTTGTGCACCCAGGCGGCGTCAACGACCACCGTATCGCTGTAGCCGCCGAACCGGGTGAAGGTGAGCACCCGGTCTCCCTCACTGAAACCGGCAACCCCGTCGCCCACCTGGTCGATAATTCCCGAGACCTCATAACCCACCACGCAGGGCAGAGGCGGCGCATCCGGATACTGGCCCATTCGCGCCTGAATATCGGCGAAATTGATGCCCGCAAAGGCGACCCGTATGCGCAACTGGCCGGCGCCCGACTGCGGGTCAGGCGCCTCGCGCAATTGCAGGGTGTCGGGTGCCCCCTTTTGCGTGATCCATACCTGCTTCATATCGATGCTCCTGCCTGCAGGCCGCAGGCTTCGATGGCCAGCCTGGCGAAACTCTGCGGGTCGTCCTCCTGGATAAAGTGGCCGCCGCGCAGGGTGGTGTGGGCTTGCCCTTTGGTACCGGGAACCCTGGCGAGAAACTGGGCCTCACCGCCGCGCGTGATGGGGTCACCGTTGCTGAAACAGCAGATAAAGGGTTTGTGCCACTGCCCGAGTACTTCCCAGGCCCGCTTGTTCTCGGCCACATCCGGAATATCGGCTTCCATCGGCACCAGCGAGGGATAGGCCCGCGCCGCGGCCTTGTAGCGACTTTCGGGAAAGGGCGCGTCGTAGGCCGCAAGCTCGGCCTCCGACAGCTCGCGTTTGCTGCCGGTCTGGACAATACGACTGATCGGGAACCAGGGGCTGTAGCGGGAGAATGCGCGCCATAGTTTGAACGCGGGTGGCGCCCCCGTGCCGACGGGCAGACCGCCGTTGCTGAGCAGGATTCTCGCGAAGCGATCGGGTGATTCGGCCGCCAGCCGCAGGCCGATCAGCGAGCCCCAGTCCTGGCACAGGAGGGTGATATCGCGCAGGTCCAGTGCCTCGATCCAGTGGCGTATCCAGGCCACCTGGCCGGAATAGCTGTAGTCGCCCCGCGCCGCCGGCTTGTCGGATTTACCGAAGCCGATCAGGTCCGGGGCGAGTGCCCGCAATCCG
>JAZBNW010000193.1:0-16437 GCA_036350855.1 Halieaceae bacterium | reverse complement strand
GTGTTCGGCCGACGCCGCAGCCTGGTTGCCCGTATCCAGGACGGTAGCGGCACCCTGACCCTGCGCTTCTTTCACTTCTCTGCCGCCCAGAAAGAGGGCCTGCGCTGCGGTACCAGATTGCGCTGCTTCGGCCAGGTGCGACGGGGCAGCAGCGGGCTGGAAATGTTCCACCCGGAGTACCGCCCCTTGCAGGAGGGCGAACAGCCCGTAGAAGAGGCTCTTACGCCCATTTACCCCACCACTGCCGGTATCGGCCAGAACCAGTGGCGCTCGCTCTGCGGCCAGGCCCTGGCCCGGCTTCGCCGCGACCCGCCACAGGACCTGCTGCCGGCAGGCCAGCACCCTTACGACCTCGCTCGCGCGCTGGAATACCTGCATGCCCCGCCGCCGGATGCACCACAGGCGCAATTGCGCGAGGGAGAGCATCCCGCCCAGCAGCGGCTGGCGCTGGAGGAGCTGGTGGCGCACAAGCTCTCGCTGCAGCGCCTGCGCCTGAACCAGCAGGCCGAGGGGGCGCCCGCCCTCCCGACCCGACCGGACGAGCTCGCCGGCTTCCTGGCCAGCCTGCCTTTCCAACCCACCGGGGCCCAACGGCGGGTGCTGGCGGAGATCGCCGCAGACCTGGCAAAACCTGTTCCCATGCTGCGCCTGGTGCAGGGCGATGTCGGCTCCGGCAAAACGCTGGTCGCGGCCGGCGCGGCCCTGCAGGCCATCGCCAACGGTTACCAGGTGGCTGTCATGGCGCCCACCGAGATCCTGGCGGAACAACACTGGGGCAGTTTCAGCAACTGGTTCCAGCCCCTGTCCATCCCCATGGAGTGGTTGAGTGGTCGCACCAAGGGCAAGAAAAGGGAGGCGGCACTGGCGCGCATCGCCTCCGGCGGGGCCGGGATAGTGATAGGCACCCACGCCCTGTTCCAGCAGGACGTGGCATTTGATCGTCTCGGCCTGGTCATCGTGGACGAGCAGCATCGCTTCGGCGTGCACCAGCGCCTTGCCCTCACCGGGAAAGCGGCGCAGGGCCATGGCAAGCCGCACCAGCTGGTCATGACCGCCACGCCCATCCCGCGCACCCTGTCCATGGTGGCCTATGCCGACCTCGACTGCTCGGTCATCGATGAGTTGCCGCCCGGGCGCCAGGCCGTGACCACCGTGTTGATCGACAACAACCGCCGCGACCAGGTGGTGGAACGGGTGGCGGCGGCCTGCAGCCGGGGCCGGCAGGCGTACTGGGTGTGCACACTTATCGAGGAGAGCGACACCCTGCAGGCCCAGGCGGCGGAGGCGACCGCGGCAGAGCTGCATCAGGCCCTGCCGGGGCTTGCGATCGGCCTCATCCACGGGCGCATGAAACCCGCTGAGAAGGACGCTGTCATGGCTGCGTTCAAGGGCGGCGAGATCGCCCTGCTGGTGGCCACCACAGTGATCGAGGTGGGCGTGGATGTACCCAACGCCAGCCTGATGATCATCGAGAATCCTGAGCGCCTGGGCCTGGCCCAGCTGCACCAGCTGCGCGGAAGGGTCGGCCGCGGTCGGGATGCGAGCCACTGTGTGCTGCTCTACCAGTCACCCCTGTCAGCCTCGGGCAGGGAGCGCCTGGGGGCCCTGCGGGACAGCTCCGACGGCTTTTATATCGCCGAACGAGACCTGGCCCTGCGCGGGCCCGGCGAGGTTCTGGGTACCCGCCAGACCGGATTGATGGAATTTCGCATCGCCCAGCTGCCGGGCCACAACCACCTGCTGGATGAGGTTCAGCGCATCGCCGAGCTGATCCTTAGGCAACACCCCGAGCTGGGCGACGCGCTGGTGCAGCGCTGGACCGGGTCGAAACAGGCCTTCGGCAACGTCTAGGCGCCTGTCGGACTCAGCGGTTCGTAGCGAGGCAAGTAGGAAATTTGGCCGATTTCCCGACGCCGCAGTAGAATCATCCCAAGTCCGACAGGCGCCTGCCGAAGAGCGCTTGCCAGCGTGCCTCCAGGGCCGCCACGCCAAGCCCCTCGAGGGTCGCTATATTGCGCGCGGGGATCGCCTGCGGGTCGCTGTCATCGGCCAGCACCCGGGACAACATATCCTCCCGCAGCAGGTGAATCAGCGGATAGGGTGAGCGGTTGCTGTAATGACTGGCCGACCCCGGCGGCTCGCCGGCAAACTGGTAGCGCGGGTGAAAGCTTGCCAGCTGCACCACACCCTCCAGCCCAGCCCCGGCCAGCAGGGCCTGGGCTTCATCGAGAAAATCCAGGTAGTCCCCGAATTCAGCGAGTGCCGCGGGAAAGGCCAGCAGGGTCGTGGCGATCGCCTGCTCGCTGCTGCCTTGCAGCAGATCCAGCTCCTGCAAAAACCGGCGCCGGGCGACCGCGGTGTCACCGGAATCGCATACCGCGATACGCAGCGCGTCAGAGTCCACCAGCGGGCGCGCAAACGGGCAGAGGTTGAGGCCGACAACGAGCTCGGACAGCCAGCTTCGAACCCGGGCTTCCACCAGAGCCGGGTCTACCGGCACGCCCACGGGGGTCCTCATCAGGGCATAATGGCCGGCAGCTCTTTCTGCAACGCCATCTTCTCCCTGGTTGCCTCACCGGTCAGGGCGAAGCCCAACAGCTTGCCGTCGGCGTCGCGAAACTCCGCCTTCACATTGCTGCCGTCCGCGGCAATGATCCACTCACCCTGGACCCCGGCAGCCGGCGGCGCCACTACCACCGGGCAGGCGGGAGTCTTGATGGTCACCGGCATGGCGGGATAGCTGACCTCGGTGGGCTCCCCCGCCAGGGTTTTGGCCAGGGCCCTGGCCGCCGCCATCAGCGGCGCCACGTAAACCAGCACATGGCCTTCCACCTCCGCGCAATCGCCCATGGCATAGACATTGGGTGCGCTGGTCTCCAGCAGCCGGTTGGTGAGGATACCCCGGTTCGTCGCAATACCCGACGCCTTCGCAAGGCCGATACGGGGGCGCACACCGACGGCGGAAACCACGATATCCGCGGCAATCGTCGCGCCGTTGTTGAGGCTGACCAGGACGCCGCTGTCCCCCTTGTTCACCGCTGTCACCAGCGGGCCGAAGTGAAACCTGGCACCCCTGGCTTCCAGTGCGGCCTGTACCGCCCTGCCCGCAGCTTCGGGCAGCAGTGTCGGCAGGCAGTAGCCGAGCGGGTCCACGGCCTCCACCTCGAAACCACCGTTGATCAGGTCGTTGGTGAACTCACAGCCGATCAGGCCGCCGCCGATGATGCAGATCTTCCTGACCTTGTTCTTTACGACCGCCGTACGGAAATCATCGTAATCCAGCAGGTCGTTGACCGAGTAAACCAGCTCCAGCGCATCACCCTGGATCGGTGGGCTTATCACCTCGGCCCCCACCGCCAGCACCAGCTTGCCGTAGTGGATGGCGGTCTGGGAATCCCCGACCTTGATCAGCTGTTGGGCGGTATCGATCTCGTTCACCCGGGTCATGGTCCAGACACTGGCCTTGAGCAGTCGCGCCATGCTTCCCGCGTCCAGCTGTGCCAGGTCATTGGCATTGTGGTTTTTGGTGTAGCCGGTGGACAGCATGGGCTTGGAGTAGGAACGGCCGTCATCGGAGGTAATGAGAATAAGCGGCGTGCTGTCGTCGTGCTTGCGAAACTCCTTGGCCAGGCCGTAACCCGCCAGCCCGGTTCCGAGGATTACCACCGGGGCATGTACCTTGTCGACGACCGGCTCCTCGTGATGAGGCGTGTCGTCAACCGGCGCCTCCTCGAGTAACTCAAAGTCCTCTTTCCCCACACCGCAGTCGGGACACAGCCAGTCCGCGGGAACGTCTTCCCATTTGGTGCCCGGCGCAATACCGTCGTCAGGCCAGCCTTCCTTCTCGTCGTAGATCAGGCCACAAACGATGCATTCATACTTGCTCATATCTCTTCTCGCTCTGCTCCCCCCGGCGGCGCGGGCCGCTGCTGCGCAGCCTGCGCAAGGGCCTGGGCCCCACTCTCACCACGGGGTTGTAGTCAAAATTTGGATCGCAACACTATAGGGTCGTGAATGGATTGTGCAAGGGTTTTTAGCCATGCGGGCAGCCTGTCCGGGCTTGCATGCCCGCGCGCTATCACGCATCCTCGCCAATTCCACGGCAAGTAACGAGCCCGCCTTCAGTGCCCACGCAACACAGCCCCCGCCGGATTGCCCGGGAACCCCGCTGGCGGCCGGCCAGGCAATACAGCACCGCCGAGTTGTCCGCGACCCGGCGCTCCTGGTTACTGGATGACGGTTCGCTGACGGTTCGACTGACTGAACTGGGTCGTGGCGATTTCCGGGTACAGCGCCTCTACCAGGGATGGCAGTTGCCACTGCTGTCCGAGAGCAAATTGCTGCAGGTCTCACCCCGCCACCAGGCTCTCGTGCGCGAGGTATGCCTGAGGCTGGCGGACGAGGCCGTGGTTTTTGCCCGCAGCGTATTTCCCGTTGCCAGCCTCACCGGGGACCTCGCGCATCTGCGCCATCTGCAGAACCAATCCCTGGGCAGTATTCTTTTCGGACACCCGGGTATGCACCGCAGCCCATTCGAGCTCACCCTGATGGCGGGCGACAGCGATTACCTGCCACGCCAGCTGCAGCAGGCGGAGCCGGCCTGGGGCCGGCGCTCACGCTTTGTCATCGGCGGGCGCAGCCTGATGGTGAGCGAGGTTTTCCTCCAGGGATTCACCCCATGGACGTCGGTGCTGGCGGTACACCGGGCCAGGCGCGGCAGTGTCCTGCCCCGTTAACGCTGCAATTGTGGCCACAACGCAGTAAGCTTGGCCGTTTACGGGGCGCTCACAGACAATCGCATGACGAGTCACTCAAAGACCAGTGCACTGCTGCAACTCATCCGCTTTGACAAGCCAATAGGCACCCTGCTCCTGTTGTGGCCGACCCTGTGGGCGCTGTGGATTGCCGCCGGGGGGGTCCCCGACATCGCCCTGCTCGCCATATTTATAGCGGGCACTTTCCTGACACGCTCGGCGGGGTGCATCGTCAACGACCTCGCCGACAGGCGGGTCGACGGGGCGGTCAAACGCACGCGAGGCCGTCCCCTGGTCACGGGGGCGGTGACGGAGAAGGAGGCTCTGGTGTTGTTTGTCGCCCTGATGCTGCTTGCTTTCGTGCTGGTACTTCTGACCAATACCCTGACCGTACTGTTGTCGCTGGTAGCCGTGCTGCTGGCATCCGCCTATCCCTTCATGAAACGCTACACCCACCTGCCGCAGCTCGCGCTGGGGCTGGCCTTCTCCTGGGGCATTCCCATGGCCTTCGCCGCGCAGTCGGGCGAATTGCCCCCCGCACTGTGGCTGCTGTTCCTGGGTAACCTGTTGTGGATAGTGGCCTATGACACCCTATACGCCATGGTCGATCGTGAAGACGACATACCCGCCGGCATAAAATCCACCGCCATCCTGTTCGGCCGGCACGACCGTCTGGCTGTCGCCGTGCTGCAGTCCCTTTGCCTGCTGGCTCTCTACGTGGCGGGGCGGGCATTTGCCCTGGGAGCCTGTTTCAAACTTTCACTGCTGGTTTCCGCCGGCCTGTTCGGCTACCAGCACTACCTGATTCGCCAGCGCGATCCCGATGCCTGTTTCAGGGCGTTTCTGCATAACAACTGGGTGGGGGTTGCCGTTTTCGCCGGCATCCTCCTGCACTACGGTATCTGATTGAGCGTGCCGCTGACGATCAACGCGGAGTTTCTCGGCAGCCTGGATGCCGTTGGTGCGCAGGAGTGGAATGCCGTCACCGGCACCGACTATCCCTTCCTGCGGCACGAGTTCCTGCACGGCCTGGAGCAGACCGGCTGCACCCGGGCCGACACGGGCTGGCAGCCCTGCCACCTGCTGCTGCGGGACGAAGCCGGCCTGCTGGCGGTGATGCCCACCTACCTCAAGTCCCACTCCTACGGCGAATATGTGTTCGACTGGTCCTGGGCCGACGCCTGGCAGCGCAGCGGCCTGGCGTATTATCCCAAGCTGGTGAGCGCGATTCCCTTCACACCCGCCACCGGCCCCCGCCTGTCGGTGCGCCCGGGCGCGGACACCCGGGCGTGCTGGGAAGCCGCCCTGGAAGCCATCCGTCAGTTCGCCCGCAAGCAGGGTATTTCCTCCTGGCATCTGCTGTTTCCCGAAGAGCCGGTCGCGGCACTGCTGGTGGAGGCGGGCCTGCACCGGCGCACTGCCACCCAGTTCCACTGGTTCAACCAGGGCTATAACAGCTTCGAGGACTTTCTGGCGGGGTTCACCAGCCGCAAGCGCAAGAGCCTGCGGCGTGAGCGGGCGCGGGTCGCGGAGCAGGGTCTGACCCTCAGGACCCTTTGTGGCGATGAAATCACGCCCCTGCAGTGGCAGCAGTTTCACGGCTTCTACCAACAAACCTACGCCAAACGCAGCGGCCACGGGGGCTATCTCACCCGCGCTTTTTTCACCGAGACCGCGCCGCGCCTGGGCAAGCAGGTCATCATGGTACTGGCCTACCTTGACAACCGGGCGGTGGCCGGCGCCCTCTATTTCCGCTCGGGCGACACGCTGTACGGGCGTTACTGGGGCTGTGAGCGGGAGTACGACTGCCTGCATTTCGAGGCCTGCTACTACCAGGGTATCGAGTACTGCATCGCCCATGGCCTGAAAAAGTTTGATCCCGGCGCCCAGGGTGAACACAAGATCCAGCGCGGCTTTCGCCCGGTGCCCACCTGGTCGAACCACTGGATAGCGGCCCCCCGCCTGTCCGCCGCGGTGGGCGACTTCACCCGCAGTGAGGCACAACACAACCAGGCCTACCTCGAGGGCGCGGCCACCTTATTGCCCTTCCGGGAGGCGCCGGACTGATTTCCCGGGAAGCCGGGCCGCCCTGTCCCCAATTGCGCTTACTTGAGCGCGAGGACCGGCGCCGAAGCGAGTATGCTCAAATTCAACTTCAGTAAGCCGCACTGGGGCTAGCCTGGCTTGCTCTTGTGGGCCAGTGTGTGGGCGTGCTGTTCCCAGTGCCTGCCGTCAAATTCGCTGATCGTCACCGCCACCGGCCGGGTGTCCAGACAGTTCAGGTTGACGTCGATGCCGTCGGGATTGGAGCGGGGGGTATAGAACGGCTTGATGCCACAGTGGCGGCAGAATGTGTGCTTTGCCACGCCCGTATTAAAGGTATAGGTGGACAGCGCGTCCTTCCCCGCGAGCAGTTCGAACCGGCTGGCGGGCACGATCAGGTGCAGGAAACCCGCCTTGCTGCAGATGGAGCAGTTGCAGCGCTCCACCTCCAGTCGCTCCGGCGCCTCCACCGCAAAGCGGACCGCGCCGCAATGGCAACTTCCCTGGTAACGCATAAGCACCTCCGGACCGGTTGGAGAAAAGCCAGGCGCTAGGCTTTGCGCCAGACCAGCAGTCGATTATTCGCCGGCATCGCATTGTCCGCTTCCAGGCTGAAGCCCGCAGCCGCTGCCAGGGCGTCCACCGCTTCAAAATCGCGAATCGCGCTGTCGGGGTTCTGCTGCGCCAGCCACTGGTCAAAGCGGGCATTGCTCGCGCTGGTATATTCGCCGCGGTAATTGAACGGGCCATAGACCGCCAGCACCACATCGCTGCCGGCGTGCCTGGCCAGCCCCGCAAAAAACTGTTCGACGGCAGACCAGGCCATGATATGCAGGCTGTTCGCGGTGAACAGCGCATCCGGCACGGTCAGGGGCCAGGGGTTTGCGCGAACATCCAGTGCGCCTGGCGGCAACAGGTTGGCGCCCTCGTAAGTGCGGCAGCGCGGCCCCAGCAGCGCCAGGTTTTCCGGCAGCTCGGTGGGTTGCCATCGCAGCCAGGGCATATGGGCGGCGAAATGGCAGGCATGCTGCCCGGTGCCACTGGCGATTTCCAGCACCTCGCGCCGGTCGGCAAAAACCTTGCTCAATACCTCGAGGATGGCTGCCTTGTTGTTTTCACAGGCTTGCGAAAAGGGTAGCGACTCCAGGGTCACCCCGGCGTATCCCGGGTAAACACCAGTTCACGGGCAGTGGACTCCGCCTTGTTGTAGCGGTAGCCGCCGGTCCTGAATTTTTTCAGGCCGGCCGGCTCGGAAAGCTCGCGCTCGATGATGAAACGGGCCATCTGGCCGCGGGCCTTCTTGGCGAAGAAACTGATGGTTTTGTACTTGCCGCCCTTCAGATCCTTGAATACCGGCGTGATGATCTCGGCGTCCACGCTGCGCGGCCGGGCCGCTCGAAAGTACTCGTTGGACGCCAGGTTGACCAGCACGTTGGAGCCGGACTTTTTCAGCTCCCGGTTTAGTTCGGCGCTGATCTCATCGCCCCAGAATTCATACAGGTTCCCGCCGCCGCGGTTGGCGAACTTCAGGCCCATCTCCAGGCGATAGGGCTGCATCAGGTCCAGCGGCCGCAGCAGGCCGTAAAGGCCCGAGAGGATTCGCAGGTGCTTCTGGGCAAAGCCGAGCTGCGCGCTGCTGAGACTGTCCGCATCCAAACCGGTATAGACATCCCCGCGAAAAGCCAGCAGGGCCTGCTTGGCATTATCCAGGCTGAAGGGCGTGCCCCAGTTCATAAAGCGCCGGTGATTGAGTTCCGCGATCTGCTCGCTGACGCCCATCAATTCGCGGATATCCGCAGGGCTGAGCGCGCGGGCATCTGCCACCAGTTCGGCTGAGCGCTCGAGAAAGCGGGGCTGGGTTGCCTTGCGGGTAGTGGGCGGGGTATCGAAATCCAGCGTTTTGGCTGGTGAAATTACTGTCAACATCTCAATGAATCCGGGTAAGGGAGCTGCGCGGAATAAGTTTTCACGTCGGGGAAGCGGCTATGATACTCTGCGGCACAATAATCAAAAAGACTTATCCGACATGCCTGTACTGCGCGCCTGTGTGCATTACATAGACATTTTCACCGATCGCAGCGGCCGCCTGTTGGCCTGGCTGGTACTGGCCATGGCACTCCTGACCACCGTCGTTGTGGTAATGCGCTACGGCTTCAACGTGGGCTCGATCATGGCCCAGGAAACCGTCACCTACATGCATGCATGCCTCTTTATGCTGGGCACGGCCTACGCCCTGAAACACGAGGCCCATGTGCGGGTGGATATTTTCTATCGCAGCTTCAGCCCGCGGACGCGGGCCTGGGTAAACAGCGTCGGGGGCATCGTCTTCCTGATGCCCCTGTGCGCCTTCATCGGCCTTTCCAGCTGGAACTATGTCAGCGAATCCTGGATTATCCGCGAGTCCTCCCCGGAGCCCGGGGGTATCCCGGCGGTGTTCCTGTTGAAAAGCGTGATACCCCTGATGGCCCTCAACCTGTTCCTGCAGGGCCTGGCGGAAACACTGCGCAACGCACTGATCCTGGTCGACGAGCCCACAGCCTGATGGACTATATCTCGCTGTACATGTTCCTGGCGGTCTGCCTGCTGCTGATGCTGGGCTACCCCGTCGCGTTTACCCTGGCGGGCACTGCCCTGGCTTTCGCCGCAGGGGGTATCCTGGCGGGCCATTTCGACGCCGGATTCCTGGCAGCCCTGCCCGCGCGCATCTTCGGCACCATGAGCAACGATACCCTGATAGCCGTGCCGCTGTTTATCCTGATGGGCGTGGTCCTGGAAAAATCCCGGGTGGCGGAAGAACTGCTGGGCAGCATGGCAAAACTGTTCGGCACCATGCGCGGCGGTCTGGGTATTTCAGTGGTGGTGGTTGGTATGCTGCTGGCCGCGAGCACCGGCATCGTCGGTGCCACGGTGGTGACCATGGGCCTGCTCTCGCTGCCCAGCATGCTGCAGGCCGGCTACCGCCCCTCCCTGGCCGCCGGCACCATCTGCGCGACCGGGACCCTCGGACAGATCATTCCGCCCTCCATCGCCCTGGTATTGCTGGGGGACATTCTCTCCAACGCCTACCAGCGCGCCCAGCTGAACATGAATATCTTCAACCCCAAGACGGTATCCGTAGGGGATCTGTTTGTGGGAGCACTGATTCCGGGGCTGATGCTGGTGGCCATGTATATCCTCTACCTGCTGGTCTACGCCCGGTTGAAGCCCGACGCGGCGCCCCCGGCCGAGGTGGAACACACCACTTTCGCCGAATTGATGCACGGTCTGCTGCCGCCGCTGATACTGATCCTGGTGGTGCTGGGTTCCATCCTGTCCGGCGCCGCCACCCCGACAGAAGCGGCGGGTATCGGCGCTACCGGGGCTCTGCTACTGGCGCTGGCAAAGCGCCAGATGACCCTGGCGCGGATGCGGGAAGTGGTGATCAGCAGCATGGAGGTAACGGCCATGGTGTTCATGATCCTCATCGGCGCGGCGGTCTTTTCCCTGGTGTTTCGCGGTTTTGGGGGCGAGGAGCTGATCCACCATTTTTTCAATGGCCTTCCCGGTGGCGTTGCCGCAGCCACCCTGGTGGTCATGCTGGTTATCTTCCTGCTGGGCTTTATCCTGGATTTCATCGAAATCACCTTCGTGGTGGTCCCGATCGTGGGGCCCATCCTGCTGGCCATGGGGGTAGACCCGATCTGGCTGGGCATCATGATTGCGATGAACCTGCAGACCTCGTTCCTGACCCCGCCCTTCGGCTTCGCCCTGTTTTACCTGCGCGGCGTCGCGCCCCCTGGCCTGACGACCAGCGCTATCTACCGGGGAGTCGTTCCCTTTATACTCATCCAGATTCTCGCCATGGCCGCCCTGTGGTACTGGCCCGCCATGGCCACCTGGCTACCCGCGCTACTGAAAAACTGAACCCACACTACCCAACACAGAATTCCGGGGCTTGACCATGAACGATATAGATACCACGCCGATACCCCAGGGCGATCTCGCCCTGCAGACGGTGGCCATGCCCAAGGACACCAACGCCAGTGGCGACATCTTTGGCGGCTGGCTGTTGTCGCAGATGGATATCGCCGGGATGATCACCGCCAGCGATGTGGCCGATGGCAGGGTGGCAACGGTGGCTATCGACGGCATGGCCTTCCTGACCCCCGTTCACGTCGGGGCGGTCGTATCCTGCTACTGCGATGTGCTGGAGATTGGCCGCAGCTCGATTCGAATCATGGTGGAAGTGTGGATCAACTCACCTCACGACGGCGAGCCCCTGAAGGTGACTGAGGGAGAGTTCGTATTCGTCGCCATCGACCAATCCGGGCGCACCCGCGCCATCAAGAACTAAACCGGAAAGGACACTAGGGAGTCGCACTGCCACTGGCCGGTGCATCCATGACCTGGTCCCTGGCATTGATGTAGGCCTGCTCGGAGATGTGGTGGTAGTCCCTCACCCCGTCGTAGAATTTTTTGTAGGAGGCGTAGACCTTCGCCGCCATCGGGTCTTCTGCGACGAGCTGTTGCAAGGCCGTCTCGCTGCCGCGATACAGGGCCAGCAATACATCGTCCGGCAGGCGCCTCAGCTGCACCCCGTGATTGCCCACAAGGTCCTGCAGGGCGGCGTTGTTGCGGGCGGTAAATTCATCCAGCATATCCTGGTTGGCCGCCCGGGCGGCATAGGTGACGATGGCCTGCAGGTCCGGCGGCAGCGCCTCGAACGCCTCCCGGTTGATAATAAACTCGAGCATGGACCCGGGCTCATGCCACCCGGGGTAGTAGTAGTACTTTGCCACCTGGTGCAGGCCCAGGGCCAGGTCGTTGTAGGGGCCCACCCACTCGGTGGCGTCGATGACACCGGTCTGCAGCGAGGTGTACAGCTCTCCCCCGGATATCCGGACCGCCGTTCCGCCGGCCTGGGAGAATACATCGCCGGCGAGCCCGGGGATACGCATTTTCAGGCCCTGCAGGTCCTCGACCGAGTTGATTTCCCGGTTGAACCAGCCCGCCATCTGCACACCCGAGCTGCCGCCGGCAAAGGGAATGATGTTGAAGGGCGCATAGGCCTCGCGCCAGAGTTCCAGACCGCCGCCGTAGTGCAGCCAGCCGTTGGTTTCCTGGGCGTTCATGCCGAAGGGTATCGTGGTAAAAAAGACGGAGGCGGGTATCTTGCCTTTCCAGTAGTAAGAGGCGCCGTGTCCCGCCTGGGCCACGCCCTGGGAAACCGCGTCAAAAATCTCGAAGGCGGGAACAATCTCACCGGCGCCGTAGACGTGGACCTTGAGCCGGCCGGCGCTCATTTCATCCACGTAGCGCGCGAAATTTTCAGGGCCTGAGCCCAGGCCGGGGAAGTTCTTTGGCCAGGTGGTGACCAACTTCCACTGGTACTGGCCGGCCAGCATCTCGGGGCCCGTCGCCACCGCATCCGTGCGCGCCGCGCGACCACTTGCCCACAAGCTCACTACCAGCACCAGTGCAGCCACCAGCGCAAGAATGATTAAAGGGGTATAACGCCGCTCGAAAGAAGCTCCCGCCATGACCTGTCCCGTCCCCTGTTATTATGCCAGCCGTGCCTACATCAGCTGTAAATTGGCGTACTGCAACACCAGCCATTTGCTGCCGTCGGTGTCAAAATTGACCTGCACCCGGGCACTGGCGCCGCGTCCCTCGAAGTTTAGCACGACCCCTTCGCCAAAGATCTGGTGGTATACCAGCTGGCCCAGGTTGAGTTCGGTATCCGGCACCCGGGCCTGCAAAATACTGCTCACCGGGCGCGTGATCGTCGATTGCAGACGCACTTCCTGCAGCAAATCGACGGGTATTTCCCGGATGAAACGCGAGGGCGGGTTGAGTGTTTCGCCGCCGTGCAGGCGCCGGCTCTCGGCGTAGGTGATAACCAGTTTCTCCATCGCCCGGGTAATACCCACGTAGCACAGCCGGCGCTCCTCCTCCAGCCGCCCGGGCTCTTCAATCGACATCCGGTGGGGAAACAGGTTTTCCTCCATCCCTGCCAGGAAGACCAGGGGAAATTCCAGGCCCTTCGCGGAGTGCAGTGTCATCAACTGGACGCTGTCCTCGTGCTCGTCTGCCTGGGCGTCACCCGCATCCAGCGCCGCGTTATCAAGGAACTGCTGCAGGGGGGACAGGTCGTCGTCCTCCGCCACAAACTGCTTCGCGGCACTCACCAGCTCCTCCAGGTTTTCCACCCGGGCCTGGCCCTTTTCCCCTTTTTCCTTGCGGTAGAACTCGATCAGCGTCGCTCCCTGGATGACCTGCTCGACCACTTCCTCGAGCAGCAACTCATCGGTGCCCGTGTCCAGTTCATTGATCAGCGCCACAAAACCCTCAAGTGCGCCGAGCGCGCGGGCGGGCAGCAGTTTCTCGGCAATCACCGCCGCAATCGCCTGCCACAGGGATATTTCCCTGCTGCGGGCACAGTCGCGCACCACATCCAGGGTCTTGCCGCCGATGCCCCGTGGAGGCGTATTGATCACCCGCTCCACTGCGGCGTCGTCGCCGCGACTCAGCAACAGGCGCAGGTAGGCCAGGGCGTTGCGGATTTCCATGCGCTCGTAGAAGCGCTGGCCACCGTAGATGCGATAGGGCATCTGGGCGCGAATCAATGCCTCCTCCAGCACCCGGGACTGGGCATTGGAACGGTAGAGTATCGCCACCGAGGCGCGGGCGTTGCCGCCACCCGTCCAGTGCTCTATCTGCTCAACGATAAAGCGCGCCTCGTCCTGTTCGTTGAAGCCCGCATAGAGGGTAATGGGTTCACCGGACTCACCGGCGGTCCACAATTCCTTGCCGAGGCGCCCCTGGTTGTTGGCAATCACGCCATTGGCCGCGCGCAGGATCGTCTGGCTGGATCGGTAGTTCTGCTCGAGTCGCACGGTCCGGGTACCGGTAAAATCCTCGGTAAAGCGCTGGATATTCTCAATTTTGGCGCCGCGCCAGCCGTAGATGGACTGGTCGTCATCGCCTACCGCCACCACCGGGATGTGCTTGCCGGCGAGCACTCGCAGCCAGGCATACTGAATCGTATTGGTATCCTGGAACTCGTCCACCAGGATCTGGCGGAAACGGCCCTGGTAGTGCTGCAGTACCTCGGGGCTCTTCAGCCAGAGTTCGTGGGCCCGCAACAACAACTCGGCGAAGTCCACCATGCCGCCGCGCTCACAGGCCTGCTCGTAGCCGCGGTAGACCTGCAGCATGGTGTGGGCAAACAGGTCACCGTGAGCAGGCTCGATATGCGCCGCGCGCAGGCCCTCGTCTTTTTGCGCATTGATATACCACTGGGCCTGCCGCGCCGGCCAGCGGGATTCGTCCAGCTCCAGTTCCCGGCAGACCCGTTTGACCAGGCGCAACTGGTCATCGCTGTCGAGAATCTGGAAGTTTTGCGGCAGTCCCGCCTCTTTCCAGTGGGCCTTGAGCAGGCGGTGAGCCAGACCGTGAAAGGTCCCCACCCAGAGGCCGTGAGAGGACACCTGCAACATTTCCTCGATACGACCTCGCATTTCCCGTGCGGCCTTGTTGGTAAAGGTCACCGCCAGAATCGACCAGGGCGAAAAACCCTCGGCGCGAACCAGCCAGGCGATGCGGTGCACCAGCACCCGGGTCTTGCCACTGCCCGCACCGGCGAGCACCAGCATATTCTGGCTGTCGGCCGCTACCGCATCGCGCTGGGCCTCGTTGAGGGGGGAGAGAATATCGGATACATCCATCCCGGCATTCTAACCAAATTAGACCCGGGCAACACGACCTCGAAAGTACTGCGACCAAATATCTGCGTCCGGGTGGGGGTTGGGGTGGGCACTGCACTAGGGCGAGGGAGTAGTGTCTGCTACTATCTCCCAGGTTTTTGCGAACGAACAGGCTCCAGCCACCTATGAACGACAACGACTCCCGCAACAAGCTCGCCGGTGACCGGCGAGGGCCCGACACCACCGCCGGCGAACGCACGGATCCGACACGTCGCCCGGAGCGCCGTGAGCCGGTTTTTACCGACTTCGATGAAGAGGAGGATTACGAGGAAGCAGAGCGTGATACGGATTACGCCGCGGCCTACGAAGGCGAGCCGGAGGAGGAAGAGGACTACCTGGAGGAAGAGGATGGGGATATACCCACCGAATGGCAGGTCCTGGGCGCCACGCCCGCAGCCGCTCGCGGGACCCAGCCGGGCAACAGGAATCCCTGGGCTGTAGAGGAGGATGCCAGCGCCGGGGCAGCGGGCCCTGACCGGCGCGAGCCCGTCGACCCGGATGACGAGGACGACTGGGACGACGGCGTCGAGGACGACGATTACAGCGACGAATCGGACGATTTCGTGGAAGAGGACAGAGCGCAGGGCTGGCCCCTGGGCCTGGTTATCGTTGGTATCATCGCGCTGGTATTACTCGCAGCCGGGGGCTACGGGGTGATCCAGCAGCGCTCGGCAACCCAGGACGAGATACGCCAGCTGCAGGCTGCTCTCGCCACCGCAGCCAGCCCCGCCGAGGTGGTCGCCAGCCGGGATGCCCTGCGGGAAATGGAGCAGCGCTTTACCCGCAGTGAGGCCACGATCGATGCCCTGACCCTGGAAAACCGTCGCCTTACCGACACAGTGGCTGGACTTGAAAAGCAACTGGCCGCACAACAGTCCGCTATGGCGCGGGTAGCGGGGTCGGAGCCACCCGCGGCAGCGCGATCCGCGCCGGCGCCCAAAGCTGTCCCGGCCGCTGCGCCAAAAGCAGCGCCCAGGCCCGCGCAACAACCGGCACCAAAACCTGCTCAGGCGCCGGCGACTAAAGCCGCCGCCCAGGCAGCCGTTGCCGGGGGAGACTGGTTTGTCAATTTCAGCTCCTACGGCCAGCGCAGTGTCGCTGAAAGCTGGGCAAATAAACTGAAACCCTCCCTGGGCAAGGTGATCGTTGCCAGCGCAGTCAAGGACGGCCGGACGTTTTACCGGGTGCGCGTCGCGGGCCTTGCCGACCGGGCCCAGGCGCAGGAAGTGGCCGCGGAGTTACAGGCCGCCCACCGGGTGCCGCCCCTGTGGGTGGGCCGGGAATAGTTTGGCATGAGAGTTTGCCGCGAGACTCTTGGCAGAGACAGGCTGTCCTGTTAATGTTTTCCCGTCAATTACGGAAGGGCTTGTTATGAAGAGTTTGAAGTTTGCATTATTGGGTCTGGCACTGGGCGGCACGGTAGCCATTGCAGACGATTGTGTTGCACCCGACGCGCCTTCGATCTCCGAGGGGGAAGAGTCAACCCTTGAGCAGATGCTCGCCGCGCAGAAAGCGGTGAAGGACTTCCAGGCTGCCAACCTCACCTACATGAATTGCCTCGAGCCCAAGCTCGCTGCCGCAGAGGCCGCGGCAAAGGCGGGTGAGGAAGGGGCGGTGGAAAACTACCAGAAAGTGCAGGAAACCTATAACGCCGCGGTTTCCCGGGAGGAAGAGGTAGCCACCAAATTCAATAACGAAATTCGCGACTACAAGACCGCCAACCCGAGCTGATCCCTTGCAGTAGATGTGGCCGCGCCGCCAGGGCGGCCACATCACCGCTGCAGTGCGCTCAAGCACTCCCCCACGGAGGTCGTCACGCCTGCCAGGCTGAAAGCATACCCAGGGGAGATTTCGTACAGGCGACAGTGACAATATAAAAGACTGTTAACAGCGCC
>JAZBNW010000192.1:0-6865 GCA_036350855.1 Halieaceae bacterium | reverse complement strand
GAACACAGCAAGTTCGAGAGCTATGTGCGCTATGGCGGCACCAAAGCCAGTGCATTGAAACCTGCAACCTACAACCCATTTGCCGACCTGAAGGCGAAAATGGAAGGCAAGGATTAATGACGATAGCCAATTCCGAAATAGACTTAGCGGTACGTTTAACATGGAGCAGAGGGTGATCTCACAAGGATCACCGCTTTCGCTCATTTCGATCGAGCTGAGAGAGCGCCCAGACCGGCCGCAATGGCGGCTGATCTATGCCGTAGAAGAGAGGCAAACGGCTGACTTACCCTTCGGTCGGTGGCAAGACCATTCCTGAGTGGGAAGCTGATACCTGCCGCCGATCAATCCACCTGGCTCGCGGCTGCGAGTTCGAACCCCGCATAGCCCCGGGCGACGACGTCCTCACAGATCTCCCGGTATTGCTTGCCGCCACCCAGATAAACCATGAACACCCGCGGCTTGCCCGGGACGTTGGCTCCCATATACCACGATTCGGCGGATGGCAGCAGGGTGGCATCGGCGACCTCCTTGACGTGGGCGGTCCAGGCATCCTCCGATTCGCATGTGGGTTCGATAGTGTCGAGCTTGTTTTTCCGGAGATGTTCGATGCATCCGGCAATCCATTCGCAGTGCTGTTCGATGCTCAATGGCATATTGAACAGGACCGAGGGGCTGAGCGGCCCGGTGATGGTGAAAAAGTTGGGGAAGCCGGCGGACATCAGTCCCAGGTGGGTGCGCGGCCCGGCGGACCAGTGGTCCTGCAGCCGTTTACCTTTGCGGCCACGGATATTCATACGGTAGAGCGATCCGGTGAAGGCGTCAAAACCGGTCGCGTAGATAATGACATCGAGAGGGTATTCGGCTTCCGTGGTGCGGATGCCTGCAGGTGTGACCTCCCGGATCGGGTCTGCCTTGATGTCAACCAGGGTAACATTGTCCCGATTGTAGGTTTCGTAGTAGCCGGTCTCGCAGGGCTGCCGCTTGGTGCCGTAGTTGAGTTCCGGTGGCGGAACCAGCTTTTCAGCCACCTTCGGGTCCTTGACCCGCTCGCGGATTTTCTCGCGCACGAATGCGCCGGCGGTATCATTGGCGGCCTTGTCCATCAGCAGGTCTTCGTAACTGCCGAGCCACAGGCTGAACCCGCCTTCACTCCAACAGTGTTCGTAATGTTCACGGCGCTGCTCCGGGGTATCGGCCATGGCGGATGGGCGAACATGGTAGAACGGCACACCGGCGAATGCGTCCCAGGAGTCCGCACGGACTTGTTTGTAGCGGGCCTTGATCTCTTGTTGCTCTTCCTGGCCCAGCGGACGGTTAAGGAGCGGTGCGGCAAACGGAGGTGTGCGTTGGAACACCGTCAGGTGGGTGGCATCTTCAGCGACGATCGGGATGACCTGCACAGCAGTTGCTCCGGTACCGATGATGCCAACCCGTTTGCCAGACAAAGCAACACCCTCTCTGGGCCAGCTGCTGGTCTGTAGTGACAGCCCTGCGAACTCCTCAATACCTGGTATATCCGGTGCTGCTGCCGTCGATAATGCACCCACGCCCGAGATCAGGAAGCGCGCGGTGACGTTCTCGCCACTATCGGTTGATATGCGCCAGCAGTTGGCGGCTTCGTCGTAGTCGGCCGCTGTCACGCGGGTGCTGAAGCGTATGTCCTTTTTGAGATCGTATTTTTTGGCGACGAAATTCAGATAAGCGAGAATTTCCGCTTGCGACGCGTATTTCTCGCTCCACACCCACTCCTGCTGGAGCTCATCGGAAAAGGAGTAGGAATAATCCATGCTTGGAATATCGCAGCGCGCCCCGGGATAGCGGTTCCAGTACCAGGTTCCCCCGACGCCGTCCGCCGCCTCGACGGCGGTTGCGCGCAAGCCCAACTTGTCCCGCAGCAGGTGCAGCATGTACAAGCCAGCGAAACCGGCACCGACCACGACAGCGTCGAATGTGGCGGCGCCTGGATCGGGAACTTTCTCGGGGTTGGTCATCCAGTCGCTCCATTTATATTTCTTATTACGCCAATCAACTATACACCCCTGTGGCGCATCAGCAACCAGACGAACTCCGGGGACAGTTTACTTAATTCTAATTAAGTAAACTGTCCCCGGAATTGCGCTACGACCAATTCATGTAGTTGAGCCGTAGTTTGCCCTGGAAGCCCTTGTTTGAAGACACCGGGATGTACCATCCGTCGTCGTCCTCCGCGACATCACGTCCCCGGTTCTCACTCCAGCTATCGTCTGACATAACGTAACGTACGTTCCATGAGTCTTTATCAATGGTCGCCCGGATGGTTATCGTGTTCCTGAAAAGATTCTCACCCTCTATGCGCTCATCAAAAAACAGCACCCCGTCTATCACGTAATCGGTGCTCGAGACGATAAGCTCCACACTGAATACAATGGTCCTTCCAGTGGTGATCTTGCGTGTGTCCAGGAATACCGAGAAAAGGTAGGGTGAGCGCGGTTTGTCCAGCTCATCGACCTTGTCGACATTCATCATCTGGTCAAACTTTCTGAATATCGCGGAGTAGGTTTCCTTTTTTCTCTCCGTCAGTTTGAAGGTGACGGCACCCCGGGGTATTACCGTAGACTCGAAAAAGTACGATGCTTTCACGTCCTTGCCCGAGTCGAGTGCCTTCTGGACGGATGGCGGCAAAGGCAGTTTCGCTACTTCCAGAACGCCGTCAACACGCACGTCACCGAAAAGAAAGCGTGTCAGGTTCTGGTAGCCTTCTTCCGAATTGACGATGCCATAGGGGCCGCTATGGGATCGGTAGACGAAAGCGCGAGGTGCACCGGCAACGGCTGCATTTTCAATTCTGACCAGCCCGTCACTCATCTCGCCGACCATTTTGCTCGAAAGCCCCTTGGCAACATCGTAATCCCGGCTGTTGGTGCCTACAAGGCAGAAGAATCTGTTGGCATCAAATTTCTTGTTGAGCGTGTCGACCCGCTTTGGCTCGCCCTTTAGGCCGAGGAATTTTGCCATTTCCTTGCGGTTGAAATTATTCATGTCCCAAACATCCAGAAAGCCCGGAACATTCACGCCAGCGACCTCGATGCCATTGTGCGGTGTCGCATAGGTAAAGACCTTATCGACCATTGCCTTGGCCCTCTTGTCGCCGACCTTGTCGTTCTGCAAAAAGCACCTGCAGACCAGGCCCCCCATGGAGTGCGCAACCAGGTAAACCTTGAAGTCCGCCAATTGTTGGGGGTCATTGGCACAGACCTGGTCTCTCACGGACATGATGAGGTCGCTGAGCCCGGTTGCAGCCTCCGGAATGGAAGACACTTTGCCACTACCGAGATCTGCATCCGCCTGTTCATAGTAGCGATATATAACAACGCTTTTTGCCGGGATCTCGCCTTCGATTTCTGTCCCGTAGGAGTACACATCGCTGTATCCGTAGTCTTTCATCAGGCGAATAAGAGCGGACTCAAAAATATGTCGCCGGACCTTGCCTGACCAGTCCTGCCGAATTTTCGTCGCTCCCAGGTTGAACCCCATATAGGGCGTGGCCACGGTGGCTTCGATCTCCGACTTTGTCATCGCGTAGCCGCGGACGTAAATGATTGGATGGTACGGGTGGATAATCTTTGCCATGTTGTACTCCCTGTCACGTTTCGTGAGCGGTTCGGAAGATCCATTTATGGATCAGGTATGCCAATGGAGAAAAAATCACAAACAGTGAGATGACAAATACCGGCATTCCCAGCAGGAACCAGACGCTATCTGAATAGCCCAGATCGATGTCCAGGGTGATCGCACCCTCGGCTCCTCCGGTAAGCAGTAACAGCAGTCCTATGACGAGCCCGATCGCCAGGGACGAGCAAAAAGCGAACTTCACCTGTTGTAGAACAAAGCTGCCAAAACGCATCGTGGTCACCTCCTCAGGACCAAATGGTCGAATGAACTCGACCATGACCAAGCCTGTCGCCGGCGGGTAACCCCGCCGCGGCGGTAACGCTGCCTGTAGTTAAGACCACGGAGCACCGCAGTTCAAGCCGCCAGCCTATCTATATCACCGCCGCGTGTTTATCATAGGTGCGATTGCGTGGTGAGCCCGGGCCTCCGGTCTCCCCATTCCCCGGAAATCTGATGTGAGGTGGTTGTTTTGAAGCAGGCATTGGTCAATATGCTGGCGATGCAGCACAGAATGAATACGCGGGTCCACGAGCACTGGGTGGAGCAGAACTTCGAATGGTACCGCGCGGCCTGGATTGAATGTGGCGAGCTGATCGAGCACTACGGTTACAAGTGGTGGAAAAAGCAGGTGCCCGATATCGAGCAGGTACGCCTGGAGGTTATCGATATCTGGCACTTTGGCCTCTCTGCCCTTTTCCGGGAGGGCAAGACCATCGAGCAGATAGCCGACGACATCCTGGCGGAGCTGGACGCTCACCGGGCCTCGGGCCTGGGAGTGCGCGAGGCGACCGAGGAACTCGCCCTGCACTGCCTGCAGACGAGGGGCTTTTCTCCCGCGCGCTTCTGGGACCTGATGACGGCCTCGGGCCTGGACTTCGACGGCCTCTACACTGCCTACGTGGGCAAGAACGTGATCAATTTCTTTCGCCAGGACAACGGCTACAAGGAGGGTACCTACGTCAAGAACTGGGACGGCAGGGAGGATAACGAGCACCTGTCGGAGCTGGTGGCGGTGATGGATCACAGCGCCGAGGATTTCGCGGACAGGGTGTACGCCGTGCTCGCCGAGCGCTACGCCGAACTGGTTCTGGCGCAATAGCTTGCCGCCTGATATGGAGCAGGAGCACAACAGGCTTTCGACCACGGCCCTGGCGCGCAAGCTCAACATTCCCACCCAGCAACTGTTTGCCACGCTGAGGGATTATGGCTGGATCGACAGGGCGGGGGAGTCCTGGGTGCTCACGCCGAAGGGCGAGTTCGAGGGCGGTACCTACCAGCAGAGCCGGCGCTACGGGCGTTACATCGTCTGGCCGGAAACCCTCGACCACCACCCGCTGCTTGCGGCCATCGAGTCCAACCAGCGTATTACAGCAGCGTCCATGCGCCGCTACTATCCCCGGCTCCATGCCCGCCAGATCAACCGGGCACTGGCGGAGCTCGGCCTGCAGACCCACAGTATTATCGGCTGGGAACTCACCGGGCGCGGGAAAGCCCTGGGCGGGCTGCAGGAGGAGAGCGACAACAGCGGCGCCTTCTATGTCACATGGCCCCACGAGATCATCGACAATCCGGTGATACACCGCGAACTCACCCGGCAATCAGACCAGGGCCAGGTGAACGTCCAGCAGGCTGACGGGGAGCCTGACCTCTTTGCCCCCACCGTCGCGGCGCCCTGTATCGGTATCGATGGTCACCAGTTGTCTTCGGCCCTGGAGGTTCGTGTCTGTGACTGGCTCTATCTCGCCCAGCTGGCCCACGCCTACCAGCGCGCACTGCCGGTGGAGGAACCGGTTCATGCCGATTTCTATGTGCCCGAGGGTAACGTCTATATCGATTGCTGGGAGGCCGACGTGCCGGCCCAGGCGCTGTCCGCCATGCTCCATAAACGGGAGTTGTACCGCACCCTGAAGTTGCGGCACATCGAGATCAACGCAGCCGATGTCGACCGGCTGGACGAGGTGCTGGGTCGCGGCCTGCTCGCCTTCGGGATTCGCTGCTAGGTTTGCAGCAGGCTGTCGATCCGCTGGGCTAGGGTGAAATCCCGCTCGGAAATCCCCCCCACGTCGTGGCTGGTCAGGTGAATCTCCACCCGGTTGTAGACATTGGCCCATTCCGGGTGGTGATCCATGGACTCCGCCAGCAGGGCGACCCGGGCCATGAATCCGAACGCATCGACAAAGTTGTCGAAGGTGAACAGCCGGTAGAGCCTGTGATGGTCGATCACCCAGTCCGGCAGCGCGTCCAGCCTGCGCTCGATCTCCGCCGGAGACAACTTGCCTTGTGACATACCTACCTCCGATTTTTCCAGCTGTGCTGGCTCGATACTACCTAGTTTTTCAGCAGTAAAACACCACACTCCATGTGGTCGGTATAGGGGAACTGGTCGAACAGGGCGAAGTGCTCGATCCGGTGGCTGCGACACAGCACGGACAGGTTGTCCGCCAGGGTCCGGGGGTTGCAGGAAATGTAGAGAATGGCGGGAAAATGGCCGGCCATCTGCAGCGTCGCGGCGTCCAGGCCCGCCCGGGGCAGGTCCACGAAAATAGTCCGCAAATCGTAGTCGCCCAGGGGCCGGGGCAGCTGGGCGAGGCGACGGAACTCACGGTCGCCCCGCATCGCCTCGGAGACCTCCTCGGCCGAGAGGCGGATGATCTGCACATTGTCGATGCCGTTTTCCGCGAGGTTCTCCCGGGCGGCGCGCACCGAGGTCTTGGACAGCTCGGTGGCAATGACGTGATCGAAATGGCAGGACAGCGGCAGGGTAAAGTTGCCGTTGCCGCAGTACAGCTCCAGCAGGTCGCCGTCCACGCCGGCGCCACGCTCGCAGGCCCAGGTCAGCATGGCGGTGTTGACTCCGGCATTGGGCTGGGTGAACGCCTGCTCGTACTGGCGATAGTGAAAATCCCGGCCCTGCACTGTCAGCGTCTCGTTGACGTAGGTATTGCCGATGACGATCTTCTGTTTGCGGCTGCGGCCAACCAGCGATACCTGCAACTTCGCCGCCAGTCGGGTGGCGGCTTCCTCCCAGTCCTGCTCCAGCCGGCGGTGGTACACCAGGGTGACCAGCGCGTCGCCGCTGAGAGTGCACAGGAACTCCACCTGGAAGATTTTGCGCCGCAGCGTGGCGTTGTGCACAAGGGCATCCTGCAGTTGCGGCATCAGCTGCCGGATGCGTTCGCAGGCGATCGGGAAGTGCTTTACCGGTACCGGGGTG
>JAZBNW010000191.1:0-19073 GCA_036350855.1 Halieaceae bacterium | reverse complement strand
CCGAGCTGTCCTGGAAGTCCTGGACCGCTATTATCATTTTCGGCTGCGGTTTCTACGCCCTGGTAGCGGGGACCGGGGTTTCCGAAAGGCCTGATGTGACCGGGGCCGACCTGCTCACCAAGGCCTATTACGCACTGGGGCTGTTCGTCCTGGGCGGGCTCGACCTGGGCACCCCGACGGGCGGCCCATTCCATGCCAGGATGCTGCTGTGGGCAGCTTATTTTGCGGCTCCGGCCTGGACCGCATCGGCCGTGTTCGAGACCATACTCAATGCCTTGCGCCCGCCGGTCTGGCGCGTCGGCAGCATCAAGAACAAGACAGTGATCCTGGGGGGCGGGGAACTGACCCTGGGATTCCTGAACCGGATAACTGCCGGCGGCAACTCCCGCCGGGTAGTCGTCATCGTCGACGAGGCCCAGCACCCGCAGCTGGACGCACTGCGCTCCTACCGCGGCATACGGGTATTCGTCGTCTCCGGGGTCCAGATGCATCGCCTGCGGCGCTTCCCCTTGCACAAGGCGCATAAATTCCTGCTCCTGAGCGAGAACGATCAGATCAATTTCGAGGTGGCGAGCATCCTGCTGGACCAGGACCCGGAGCTCGGGCCCAAGATCGTCTACCACGTCTCCAACCTGCGCTTTCTGCGCGTCCTGAAAGACGCGCGGGTGGTCCGGGAATGCACGACGTTCAATGAGTACGAACTGGCCGCTACCCAGCTGGCCAGGAAGCAATTGATGAGGCGATTCAATGACACCCAACACCGGGACACGGTGGTGCTCGCCGGGTTCGGCCGCTTCGGCCAGAGCATTCTCGAACAGCTGGAGCGCCACGCCTCGGGTGCCTTCAGTCGCGTGGCGATTATCGACCGGGATGCGGAACAGCAGGCGCTGATCGCCGATGAGCAGGTGCTGGGCGCGCGCGAATACACACGCCATACCTACGAGGGTGACATCGACGACCCGGAAGTCTGGCAAAGACTTTTCAGTGACGTCGTCACCACAGACGAGGAGCCGGTATTCGTCATCACTACCGGCGACGACGAGACCAACCTGCGATGCGCGATCTGGCTGCGCAGCAAGTTCCGCAATGCCCTGATTATTTCGCGCACCCTGGCGCCCTCATACTTCGCCAGGGGTGTCTGTGAGGAGCACGATGTCGTGAGCGTCAACACGGCGGAACTGGTGCAGGCGTCCATCCCCCACGCCTGGTATCGATAAGCTCGACCCAATCCTGCCCGGCACTACTCACCGCGCTGGTAACGGTCGAGCTCATCGGGATCGAAACCGGTGTCATTATCGATGAGCGGATCTCGCATGAAGTCCTGATCAGGCGCCCGTCTGGTCGCCAGGGCAAGTATTTTTCTACACA
Source organism: Halieaceae bacterium (assembly GCA_036350855.1). Taxonomy (GTDB): domain Bacteria; phylum Pseudomonadota; class Gammaproteobacteria; order Pseudomonadales; family Halieaceae; genus JARRPM01. Next base: position 17,705 of record JAZBNW010000191.1, on the reverse strand, counting down.
GGCGATCGAAAAGGGATCTATTGCGTGAGGCATGATCGGCCAACCACAGGGTCATTTTGGCCGCGCGTTCACGCCTGCGCAGATCGCGCGCACCGGCAGTCATGCCGCGGCACCCCCGTCAGACGCGAGAGCCCCACCGGGCTGACTTGCCAATTTGACTATGCGACAAGGCACGCCCTTGAGGTGCGGGATACCCTGCTCCCTGTCGAGATAGTCCTCGTCGTCACGGCACAATTGCGCATCTGAGTACTCGATTGCGCCGGAAAGATGGCCGGCACCCTGTTTCATCTCCGGCTTCCACCAGCCATGCGGTATCCGGACCAGGCCATCGGGCATGGCATCACGAACACCCACCTTGACGGAAATTTTTCCCGTCTGGTTTTCAACAGCTACCCATTCATCTTCAAGCAGCTTGTACGCTTGCGCTGTACCGGGGCTGACGAACATGACGGGTTCCGGGCTGCGTTTGCGCATCTCGGGGACCTGGCGCTGCGCGGTCTGGAAGTAACCGTCTTCCCGGACACCCGTAAACAATTGCAGCGGATAGTCGGGATCATGCGGCGGATCTTCCCTGAAATAGGGTAAGGGATCGAAGCCGAGGTCCTCCAGCACGGAGGACTTCAATTCGACCTTGCCGCTGGGAGTGGCAAATCCCGTACGCAGGTACTTCCTGAATTCCGGTTTGGCGAAATACATTTCTGTGCTGTCGGCAAACTCCCGGAAGGTCATGCCGGTTCCGCGCAGGCGATCATCATAGAAGGATTCCAGGTCGCTCCAGGGAACGATCCCCGGACGATCCAGGGCGCCCGCCAATCTCTTCCAGAAATCGAAAGTACTGGTCGCTTCACCCGGCGGTTCCATGGATTTCTCGGAGGCGCGGTAGGACGACATCCAGCCAAAACTGTCGGTAAGCCAGGGGCGCTCGAGCCAGCTGTCACCGGGCAACACGTAGTCCGCCAACTGTGCGGTGGGTGTCATGAAGTGTTCCTGAACCACGACCAGGTCCTGGTTCATCATGGCCCTGATGATCAGCGGCATATTGGCGTAGCTGAGCACCGTATTGTTACCCAGTGAGAAGAAGGCCTTCACCGGATATGCTCCCTCTCCCGCCATGGCGCGGAAAGTGGCGGAGGGATTGGCCATATAACAACCGGTTATCTGGTTTGGATACTCATGTCCCCAGACCCGCTTCATGGGTTCCGCAAAGGCCTGCTGACCGCGATAGGTGAAGGCCGGGTGAGTATCCGAGCCAAGTTGTTTTGCTTTTTGTTCGTCGGACAACACTTCGTGCATTTCAATTGTCGACTCGGGGACGATATCCGGATGAAATCCCTGCAGGGTTTCGCCACCCGGCACGTCGAGGTAACCACAGATGGCCCGGAGTATGCTCTGCAGCCGTATCCCCGAGGTACTGTTGCGTTGCATGTCGGTAATGGGTGTCCAGGGGATGATGGAGGGCCCCGCGGTCGCATAGAGGCGGGCAGCCCTTGCGATCATTTCAGGCTCACATCCGGTCAGCTGAGCCACACGTTCCAGGGGATACTCGTTCACCCGGGCACGCAATTCCTCGAAGCCAGTGGTCCATTGTGTGACGAAATCATGGTCGTAAAGCCCCTCGTCGATAATCACCTTCAGCCAGCCAAGCAGCATCGCGGCGTCGCTTCCGGCTTTGAGGGGCAGCCATATATCGGCGACTTCGGCGTTGGAGCTTCTGCGCGGGTCCAGCACGATCAATTTGGCACCGCGAGCCTGTGCGCTGCGGATGAAATTGAAAATCGGCGTCCAGCTGTGCCGCCGCGGATTGTGGCCAAGCAATACGATGCATTTCGTGTTGTTGAAATCTCCCATGGGAAACCAGCCATAGGTCATCCGGTTGATGGCGGCCGTATTGCCCGCACAGAGAGCGACTCCGCTGATCCAGTTCGGTGAGCCGATATGATTCATCACGCGCCGACCGAGGCCGTGGTCGGTACAGGTATTCCACTGGCTGGTAGACACCGCCCAGGACTCCGGGCCATATTCACTGATAACCGACTTGAGCCGTTGACCGATATCGGCCATGGCCTCTTCCCAGCTGACTCGCTGCCACTGCGCGGAGCCCCGCTCCCCGACACGTTTGAGCGGGTGCAGGATTCTGTCCGGGTGAGCGAATGCCTTCGGCGCGACAATGCCTTTCATGCAGATATTGTCGCGAAAGATCGGGTTATCGGAAGAGCGCACTCTCACCGCCCTGCCCTTTTTGACCTCGGTAACGACACTGCAGGCGATATCACAGGTGGCACAGATCACACGATGGGTCTTTATGCCCTCCCTGGCAGTGCGCTCAACGGGCTTTGCCGCTGCCACGGCTTGCGGATCAAACGGGACTGGGGCCGGCATGCTGCATTCCTCGACATTACCGCGGACAGGATAGCCCGGACACCAGTCAAGTTAGTACCGATCGAACGCCAGCACAACCCACCCCGCCACGAATATCGGCATACCACCAAGGGCCGCGATCTTTTCCCGGTGCAGTGCTGCCCCGAGTGCCAAGAAGAGATCGATGCGCGCCCGACCGGACGCTACCGGCCCATCATGCCGCGGATGGCGCTGGGGATATCGGCGGGGAATACCACTGTCGTGGTGTTGTCCGACTTGGCGATATTTTCCAGTGACTTGACGTACTTTTCACCGAGCAGGTAGACCACCGGCATCTCCTTGTCACCGATCGCGCTGGTGACCATCTGGATTGCCTGCTGGCTCGCGTTGGCGAGCACGACCTGCGCCTCGGCATCGCGACGGGATGCCTCGAGTCGCCCTTCCGCCTCGAGAATGGCCGCCTGTTTGTCGCCATCGGCGCGGGTTACGGTGGCGCGTCGCGCGCGTTCCGCCGCCGCCTGCTCCTCCATCGCGTGCTGCATGGTGCCCGAGGGGTTGATATCCTGGATTTCAACGGTTTTCAGGGTGATCCCCCAGTCTGAAATATCGTCGGAGATGGCGTTTTTGAGATGCGCCTTGATCCTGTCCCGGGAGGACAGGGCATCGTCCAGGTCCATTTCACCGATTATCGAACGCAGGGTCGTCTGCACCAGGGTCTGTATGGCGATGCGGAAATCCTCGACCCCGTACACGGCCTTCTCCGGCGCTATGATGTTGATGTAAGCGACGGCGTTGGCGATGATCACCGCGTTATCCCGGGTGATGACTTCCTGGGAGGGAATATCCAGCACGATGTCCTTGGTGGTTGCCTTGTAGGCCACTGAATCGACGAAGGGAATGATGATGTTCAGGCCCGGGTTGAGCGTCGAGTGGTATTTACCCAGGCGCTGCACCACCCACTTGTACCCCTGCGGCACCAGCCGCACGCCCTTGCCCAGGGTGATCACAACCAACACAAATATCGCTACGACTACTGCGAGTCCGGCTTCCATCGTCTACTCCTTAATGAGGGCCGCAAATCAGGCCTTTTCTACCAGCAGGGCATTACCGGATACATCAACGACCCTGACGCGGTCGCCTTCTGCCAGCGGTCCCTTGGCAATTATCATCCACTCATCATCGCCCAGTATCGGCGCGGGGAAACGCAATCGGCCCCGCTTTTCAGGGCCCGGGGCAACGATGACCTGGCCCACCTCACCGACGATGGCCTCCCGGGACAGGCCTGCCTTGGTCCTGTCGATCGACAGTGGCTTTAAATACCGGAACCAGGCAAAGGCGAGAACAGCCGAAAGAATGGTCCAGCCGAATATTTGCCAGTTCAAGCCGACAGCGGGAAAGAAGAAGAGCATCACCCCGACAAGGATGGCCGCCACACCAAACCACAGGATAAAAAACGTGGTCAGCGCAATCTCGCTCAACATCAACACCACACCAAACACTATCCAGTGCCAGTACAAAACCTCAAATGGCATTACTGCCCTCCAGCCCGTTGACGTCGGCCAATCTTAGCGCTTAGGCCTGTCAAGGTATACTGATCTTCCCCGCTTGTGCCACTAGCCGGGCACAGCGTGTGCCAGCCGCAGTGCCGGTTTATCGACCTTGCCGGCGGCATTCAACGGCAGGCTGGCCGCGCGTACCCAGCGCCGCGGTGTCTTGTAACCGGCGAGGAAGCGCCGGCAGTGGTCCACCAGTTCCGCATCGCTCACCTCGGTTTGCAGCTGCAACACGCAGCAGATCGTTTCACCCCACCTGGGATCGGGCAGGCCTATGACCGCGCAGTCCTTTACCGCCGGGTGGCGGCGCATCACTTCTTCCACCTCGCGGGACGCGACGTTTTCACCCCCGCTGATAATCATGTCTTTCTTGCGATCGACGATGTACAGATAACCCCCGGCGTCAAAGCGGCCTATATCGCCGGTGTGCAGCCAGCCGTCGATAATCGCCAGGGCGGTGGCCTCGGGCTGGTTCCAGTAGCCGCGCATGCACTGGCGAGCCCTGACCAGGATCTCGCCACGCTCGCCAGTGGCGCAGCTGCGGCCGTCCTCACCCACCAGCCTGATCTCAACCGTGGGCAATGGCCTGCCCACCGATTGCAGCAGTTCCGGCCGGGTATCGGCTGCGAGCTGGTGATCCTCCACCGTCAGGAAAGCCGCACTGCCGGACAATTCCGTCATGCCGTAACTCTGGCAGAGTCCCACATCGGTTTCCGCCAGCAAACGCCTGAGCAGGCTCTCGGGCATGGCGGACGCGCCATAGCCGATGGTGCGCACCGACTGTAAATCACAGGGGCTGAAATCCGGGTGTTCGAGCAACATGGCAATCATCGTCGGGGCGAGTGACATGGTGGTCACCTGCAGCTCACGGCAGGTTTCCAGCGTGGCTGCGGCATCGAAGGACCGGGTCAACACCACCGCGGCGCCGTACTGGTGCTGCAACAGCACATTGTGCGCAGCCACGTGGAACAGGGGGAAGGGATAGAGGTACTTGTCGCCCGGGACCACCGGGCGCCCCAGTGCGGCAGAGCGCAAGCCCGCCATGAAGGACTCGTGCGTCAACACCGCGCCCTTGGGCCGCCCGGTCGAGCCGGAGGTATACAGTATCCACACCGGGTCACCGGGATCCGTCGCCGGTAAAGGCGCGGTTGGCCCGCCGGCAAGCCATTGCGGGTAGCCCACCTCGAGGTCGATGACGACCATGTCAGCTGCGAGCCCCTGTTGGCGCAGGGGCTGCAGCAATTCGGGGTCGCCAAACAGGGTGCTCACCCCCGCCGCCTGCAACTGGTAGGCCAGCTCTGCCGGTGCCAGCCTCGCGTTGAGCGGCACCAGCACCCGGCCGCTGGCGGGCACGGCGTAGATGAGCTCCACAAACTCCGGGCAGTTCCAGGCCAGCACCGCAACCCGGTCTCCCACGGCGCCACTGGCGGCCAGTCGCGCCGCCAGTGCCCGCACCCGTTCGTACAGGGCCGCATAGGTGGTCGGCACGCCGCGCCACCACAGGGCGATACCCCCGGGCCGCCGCGCCGCCTGGGCGGCCAGCAGTTGCTGCAGTCTGTCGCCAGGGGCGGCGGGCTCGGTCACGGTCACCTCATATGGGTTGGTGGTGGTTTACTTGAGCTGGAAAATAGCAGTTTATCGCCTCAATCGATGAATATCAGCGGGGTCAGCGCCGCGGAACCAGCTGCGGCTGGCGGTCATATTCAGGGCCAGTCCCGCGCATATCAGCGCCATGGCCAGTAATTTCCACCAGGGCATGGGCTCTGCCAGCAATACCGCCGAGGCCGTCATGCCAAACACCGGAACCAGCAGGGCCCAGGGGGTTACCGTCGCGGCGGAATAACGGTTGAGCAGCATATTCCAGAGCCCGTAGCCGATCATCGTGTTGCCCACGCTTTGCCAGACCACGACGAACCAGGCCTTCCAGCTGGCCTGCGTCAGCTCCCGGGCAATACCGTCCAGTCCGCCGGAATACCAGGCCATCAGGGCAAGCGGTGGTATCGAAAAGAGCGAGGACCAGACCAGAAAGGCGAGGATATCCACACTGCCTGCCTTCTTGATCACCATATTGCCGCAGGCCCAGCTGGCCGCGGCGACGAGTGCCACGGCGACTCCCAGCTGTGTGGTATGGCCGTCGGTATAGACGATGATCAGTGCCAGCCCGGCAAAGGCAACGCACAGGGCTATGAGCTGCTGGCGCCGCACGGTTTCGTTCATCAGCACCAGCGCCAGCATTACCGTGAAAAACACCTGCATCTGCAGAATCAGTGACGCCAGTCCCGGCGTGATGTTGGCCTGCATCACCCAGTAGAGCAGCCCGAACTGGCCAAAACCGATAAAAAGACCATAGCTGGCCAGGTGCAGCCACGATGCCCGGGGTCTGGGAATAATGAGTATCAGGGGAAACGCCACCAGCACAAAGCGCAGGGTCGCCAGGGTGAAGGGCTGCAGTTCGTCCAGGCCGAAGCGGATGAAGACAAAATTGGTACCCCAGATAAAGGCGACCAGGAGTGCGACAAACTGGTGAGCTATTCTCAATCGGGCATCCCGCTGGAAGGTGGCAATCGAAACGATGCCTGTACCAAGGTGGACATTACCACGCTATCCTTGGCGGGTTGGCAATTTCTCGAGTGAACGGGCCGACCAGACACCAACACGCCAGCCACGGGGGAGCTACCATGTCAGTCAAAAAGCGCAGGGTCATCATTGTCACCGGGTCATCCTCTGGTATCGGCGCCGCCGTCGCCCGCCTGGCCGCCGGCAGGGGCTACAACGTGCTGGTCAACTACAACAGCAACAGGGCCGGTGCGGATGCGGTGGTGGCAGACTGCCAGGCCCTGGGCGCCGAGGCGATCGCCGTCGGCGCCGATGTGGCGGATGACGGCGATTGCCGCAAGCTGGCCGCCGCCGCGCAGGAGACCTGGGGCCGTATCGACGTGCTGGTCAACAACGCGGGCACCACGAAATTTTGTCCCCACAATGATCTCGACGGGCTGGATGCGGAGGATTTTCACCGCCTCTATGCCGTCAACAGCATCGGCGCATTCCAGATGATTCGCGCGGTAGTCCCGGTGATGAAGCAGACCGGCGGCTCCATCGTCAACGTCGCCTCGGTGGCGGGCTTGATTGGTGTCGGCACCAGCCTCGCCTACGCCTGTTCCAAGGCGGCCCTGCTGGCCATCAACAAGTCCATGGCGCGCAATCTCGGGCCCGAAATCAGGGTAAATGCCGTCTGCCCGGGATTCGTCGAGGGGGAGTGGCTGCAGGGCCTCCTGGGCGACGACATGTACGGTGTGGTCAAGGGGCACTACGAAACCCGGGCCTCCACCGGGCAGGTAATGACGCCGGAAACCGTCGCCGAGAACATCTGGTTCTTTGCGGACAGCGCGCCCAATGTCACCGGGGAGCATCTGTTGATGGACGGCGGGGCGACCCTGCCCTACTGAGCGGCGCCCCCCGGGCGGTTCAGGCGATAATGCCCCTGGCCTGAAGGTCGGCGATAGTGTCGGCCTCGACGCCGAAATCAGTGAGGATCTGTACACTGTGCTCCCCGACCTCGGGTGCCGGGGAGGGTTGGCTCTTGCGCGCGCCGGTGACATACAGGGGGCTGTCCACGGTGCGCCCGCTGGCGTCGGTGAAGTCAGTGAGAAACCCGGCGGCAGCCACCTGCGCATCCGCGCCATGGTCGGCCGCCTTGGCGATGCGACCGCAGGTGATACCCCACTGGGCAAAGCTGGCCTCCCAGTAGGCCCAGTCCTGCTGGGCGATGACATCCCGGACCATGGCGGTCAGTTCCCGGTTGTGCTGGTGACGGCTCGCCATGGTCGCGAAGCGCGTATCCTCCAGCCACTCTTCACGGCCGAGGCAGCGGGCCAGGCGGGGCCACGCCGCGTCCTGCACCTGGGGCAAGATAGTCAGGAGGAACCAGCGCTCGTCCCGGCAGCGGTAGATCTGGGTGAAGGTGCTGACCTTTTCCTGGTCCAGGCGCATATCCATATTCGCACCGTCCAGGGCCGCCTGTACATTGAAGCCATTGGACCACAGGCCGTTCGCCAGCAGCGAACTGCCCACCATGGCGCCCTGCCCGGTGCGCTGGCGCTGGTAGAGGGCCGTGACGATGGCCCCGTAAAGACTGCAGGACGCCATATGGTCACCCATGCCCGGCACGGAGATCGCCGGCGGGGTATCGCCGGAGGCCCGCACACTGTCCATCAGGCCCGAGCGCGCCCACCAGGCGGTGGCGTCGTAGCCGGTGCTGGCCGCCTCCGGGCCCGACTCACCGTAGGGCGTAAAAGAGGCGTAAATCAGCTGCGGGTTGATCGCGCTGATATCACTGTAGCGCAGCCGCAGGCTCTCGCGCACGCCAAGGGGATAGTTGGTGATGAAGACATCGGCCCGGCGCACCAGCAGGTCCAGCATCTCGCGGCCCTCGGGCTGCTTGAGGTCGACACTCAGGCTCTGCTTGCCCCGGTTGGTCAGCCGCCAGGGGTAGTTGAGCTCACAGGTGGGCACCCCGGGCAGCTGGCGCAGCCGGCGATAGCCGTCCCCGCTGCCGGGCGGTTCTATCTTGATAACCCGGGCGCCGAAATCCGCCAGTATCGTGCCCGCGGCGGGGCCTGCAATAAAACTCGCGCAGTCGATGACCAGCAGGTCGCTGAAAAGGGATTGTTCCGTCATAGTGCACGCTCACCTTGTGGATATTATTCTGGTCAGGGGGTGGTATGCAGAGCATAGACGCGATCGGCCCGCTTGTCCCGCGTGGAACCGCATCCGCCTGGCGCCCGCTCACTCCTCGCGATCCCTGCCCTGGGGAATGTTGCGGCCGCTGTCGCGCCACTGGACCGCGGCCGCAAAGCCGTGGGCCTCGGCATAATCCTTGAACCAGGCGCCTTCAGGGGAGTGGCGGGTGATACCGTCAAACAGGGTGGCGATCATCTGGGTGTTGGCCAGCCCCATATTGTCATAGGCCTGGTTGATCATCAGTTTTTGCATCATCAGCTGGTTGCGCGGCACCCCGGCCATGCGCTCGGCCAGCTGCATCACCCGGTCCTCCAGCGCAGCGGGCTCGACCGCGTCCAGCACCAGCCCCATTTCTTTTGCCTCCCGGCCGGTGACCAGGTCCCCGGTGAGCAGCATGCGCTTGGCTTTCTCGGCGCCCAGGCGATAGACCCACATGGCGGTGGTGGGGCAGCCCCAGACCCGGGCGGGGGGATAGCCGATGCGGGCCTCCTCCTCCATGATCACGAAGTCGCAGGCCAGGGCGATATCCGAACCACCGGCGACCGCCACGTGATGCACCTTGGCTATGGTGGGTTTGTAACTGCGCCAGAGGGAGCTGAAATGATCGGTGCAGGCCTTCATGAAACGGTAGTCCCGCATCGGGTCCCAGGGCATCTCCTGGACGCCGGCATTCGCACCCGGCGCCTCGGCAAATTCCTTCAGGTCATAGCCCGAGCAGAAGCCCCTGCCCTCCCCCTGCAGGATAATGACATGGACCCCGTCGTCGTCATTGGCTTTCGCCACCGCGGCGGAGATCTCGCCGGGCATTTCGGCCGAGATGGCGTTCAGGCGGTCCGGCCGGTTCAGGGTAATGCGGGCGATGCGCCCCCGGGTTTCATAGCGCAGGGAAGAAAATGTCACAGTGATATCCTCGGGATTTTCAGCCAATTTAACATGCGGGGCACAACTGACAAGCCATGCCGGAACCACCGGGCGGGCTGCCGGCTTTGCGCGTGGAATGCAAAACACTACACTGGGAGCCTGTCGGACCAAGGGGTTCGTAGCGAGACGCGTGGGAAAGCGGAGGAGATTCACCCCGGGGGGTGACAAATGCCAGCACCGAGACCGTCAAGCTTCGTATTTATCCTGCTGACCAGCCTGTATTTCTCCCAGGGCCTGCCCGCCGGGCTGCTGGCCCATGCGTTGCCCGCGCTGCTGCGCCAGCACCAGGTATCGCTGGAATTCATCAGCTACCTCGAGTTGCTCGCCCTGCCCTGGATGCTGAAATTCGTCTGGGCCCCCTATGTCGACCGCTTCCACTTTCCAGGCACCGGCCCACACCGCAGCTGGATACTGCCCATGCAGGCCGCCGTCATTCTGCTGTTGCTGTTGCTGAGCCAGTTCGATCCCGACCTGATATTCGGGTCCTACCTGCTGCCCTTTTTCGCCATCCTGCTGCTGTTCAATGTCTGCTCCGCCACCCAGGATATCGCCACCGACGGCCTCACCGTGAAGCTGCTGCCCAGCGCCTGGCGCGGCCTGGGCAACAGCATCCAGGTCTCGGGATACAAGCTGGGCATGATCATCGGCGGCAGCCTGCTGTTGCTGGCGATAGACCGGATCGGCTGGCAGTCCAGTTTTTTCATCCTCGCGGGCCTGCTGGCGCTGCTCACCGTTCCCGCACTGGTATTCAGGGAGCGCCCGGACATCAACGCAAACGGGGGCGATGCCCCGACCCCCGCCTCACCTGCATTCTCCTGGCAGAGCAATCTCGACTTTTTCCGGCAGCCGGGAATCGCCCTGTGGCTGGTGGTGCTGGTGTCCTACAAACTGGGTGATGCGTTTGGGTCCGGCATGGTGAAACCCATGCTGGTGGATGCCGGCCTGACGCTCTCCGCCATCGGCACGCTAACCCTGGCCTCCTCGGTAGCCGGCATACTGGCCGCCATCGTCGGCGGCCTTCTCTACTACCGTCTCGGGCCCCGCCTGACACTGCTGGGATTCGGGCTGTTACAGGCGATCGGCATCGGCGGCTTTGCCCTGATCGCCTCGGGGCAAACCCAATTGACCACAATCTACGGCGTGATGCTGTTCGAACAGATGGCCGACGGCATGTCCACCGTCGTCCTGTTCGCGCTGATGATGGACCAGTGCCGGGAAAACCATGAAGGCGCGGATTACAGCCTGCAAACCTGCCTCCAGGTCATTCTGTCGGGTCTGGTCGGGCTGAGTTCGGGCTGGATCGCCAGCCGGGTGGGCTACGAACTGCTGTTTCTGGGCGCGGGCCTGCTCGGCGCCGTGGTGCTGGTGCCGGCATGGTATTTCCTCAGGCAGTGGGCCGTGGGCGACCGCCCGGCCAACCCGGGTGGCATCGGGGCACCCCGGTAGCTACTCTCCCAGGCGGTTTTTCGGTACATTGGGCACTCATCTCACCTGCCGGGAGCGAATATGGACCTGATGGAAATCTCAGAAAAACGTAAAATGGGGCGGGAAGAAGCGGCAAAATTCCTGCACGAGATCGCCGACTCACTGGCCCGCCAGAATGCGCTGGACCTGATGCGCAACGGCATCAAGATACATGTCAAGGTGCCGGACGAAGTCACCGTCGAACTGGAAGTCGAAATCGAAAGCGATGAGTCCAGCATCGAGATCGAGATCAGCTGGTAGCGCTTGTTCGGGGTTCGCCAACATGATTGAAATTGTCGCGCTGGATCACGTGGTTTTGCGCACATCCCGCATGGATGACATGCTGCATTTTTACAGCACCGTTCTTGGCTGCCCGGTGGAACGTGAACTGTCCCCCGAGTTCGGGCTGGTGCAATTGCGGGCCGGCTCAGCGCTGATCGACCTGGTGGCGGTGGACAGTGAACTGGGGCGGGTCGGCGGTGGACCGCCCACCGCAGGTGGCAATAACATGGACCATTTCTGCCTGCAGATAGAACCCCAGCCAGAGGACGCCATCAGGCAATACCTGGTTTCACAGGGAATCGAGGCGGGACAATTCGAGCGCCGCTACGGGGCCCAGGGCTTCGGCAACTCCCTCTATCTGCGCGACCCCGAGGGCAATGTCGTCGAGCTGCGCAACCGCCTGTAGCCGCGCACCCGGCGCGGACCAGGGGATTTTCCAGGAGAACCTATGAATGCGCCCGAGTGGGACCTGTCCATCGCCTATAGCGGCCTGGACGACCCGAAAATACAGAAGGATATCGCCTTCGTCCGGGAGCGCCTGTCCGAGCTGCTGCGATGGCGCGAAACGGCTGAGCTGATCCCGGTGCTGCAGCAGGCCCTGACCCAGTCCGAACTCGCCCGCATTACCGCCTCCAACCTGGCGCAGTACGCGATCTGCCTGCTGGCGGTCAACAGCGGTGATGAGGCCGCCCGCATACTCGGCGGCCAGGTGGACAGACTGATGGCCGACCTGGACCAGGCATTCGAACCCTTCGACAAGCAGCTGATTGGCATGGACACCGGCGAGCTGGAGCAGGTGCTCGCGGCAGAGGATGGCAGCGGACCCCTGCAACGCTTCCGTTTTACTATCGCACAGCGGCGCAGCCTGCGTGATACCCGGCTGGGCGTGGCCGAAGAGCAGTTACTGTCGCTGATGGCGGTAGACGGCCACACCGCCTGGTCACACCTGTACAGCCGCCTGACCGGCGCCCTGGACGTCGAACTGGCGCTGCCCGATGGCAGTCGCGAGACGCTGGGCCTGTCCCAGGCCGCCAGCATCGTCAAGGGCAGCGACAGCCTGCGCCGGGAGCCGGCGTGGCGCGGCATACGGGCGCAGATGGAGACCCACGCGGAATCCATCGCGGCGATCCTGAACGCCCTGGCGGGTTGGCGGCTGAGTGAGTACCGCAAGCGCTCCCACACGCGTCCGGTCCACTTCCTGGATGCGAGCCTGCACGCCAGCCGGATCGAGCGCCGCACCCTGGACTGCCTGCTCGAAGTGACCTGGAACAACGTGGAGGTGGGGCGAAAGGCCGCGAGACTGATGGCCGAGCTCTATCAAACCCCGTCCCTGCAACCCTGGGACGCGCTGGCGTCCATGCCCGCGCCGGCAGGCGCGAAGGAGAAGGAATACAGCTTCTCCGAGGCCATCCAGATAATCCGCAAATGCTTTGCCGGCGTTCACCCCGAGATGGGCGCTTTTGTCGATATGATGGTAGAGCGCCGCTGGATCGATGCGGCGCCGCAACCGCGCAAGCAACTGGGCGCCTTCTGCGGCGGTTTTGACGCCCATCGAACCCCGATAGTGTTCATGACCTGGGGCAACAGCATGTCGGATGTCCTGACCCTGGCCCACGAACTCGGCCACGCCTTTCACACCTGGGTGATGCGGGACCTGCCCTTCAGCCTGAGCCACTACCCCATGACCCTGGCGGAAACGGCTTCCATTTTCGCCGAGAGCGTCGTCCGGGACGAGCTGTTCGCGGCGGCGGAAACGGGCTATGAAAAACGCCTGATGCTGTTCGAGGAAATGTCTTCCGCGCTGAGCTTCCTCGTCAATATCCCGGTGCGCTACGAGTTCGAACGGGATTTCTACGAGCAGCGTGCCGGTGGTGAACTGAGTGTCACGGCCTTGCGCGAACTCATGGCCACAACCTGGTCCCGCTGGTACGGGAACTCGATGAGCCAGCCTGACGACCTGTTCTGGGCAAGCAAGCTGCACTTCAGTATTGCGGATGTGAGCTTCTACAACTATCCGTACCTGTTCGGGTATCTGTTCAGCAAGGGCGTCTACTCCCGGCGCGAGCAGCGCGGCGATGCCTTCTACCCCGACTATGTCAAACTGCTGCGCGCGACCGGATCCATGAGCGCGGAAGACCTCGCCCGGGAGTACCTGCATGTCGACCTGGCAAAGCCCGACTTCTGGCAAGCCGGTATCGATATCGCGAGTGCGCAGATCGATGCGTTCGAACGATTGCTGCAGCAGGAACAAGGCTGAAGCGGCCCTCCGGCGCCACGACGCTCCTCATCTCCCCGAACTGCCGGACCCCGGGGGGCTGGCATCGCCCGGGCCGCTGATCTATGCTGCTTTGACGCTTTCGCCCTGAAGCGCCATGGAGGACGTGCATTGGCAATCAGCCTGGACGCCATGCAGACACTCGCCGCTGCGATAGCGGTACTTTTCGTCGGAGCCGCGGTGCAGGCGAGAATAGGGTTCCTGCGCAATAACAACATTCCGATCCCGGTGGTGGGCGGGCTGCTGTTCGCTGTCCTCACCACCGTTATATTCCTTGGATTCGACCTGCGTATCGGCTTCGACATGGAACTGAGGGAACCGATGATGCTGGCCTTCTTCACCACGATCGGACTGGGAGCGGACTTTCGCCTGCTGGTTCGCGGCGGCCCCAAGTTGCTGCTGTTCGCACTGGTTTGCCTCGCCTATCTCGTTCTGCAGGATGGCCTCGGCCTGCTGGCCGCGATTGGTATGGACCTGCACCCGCTGGTCGGCCTGCTGGGGGGTTCCATAACGCTGTCCGGGGGGCACGGCACCGGCGCGGCGTACGCGGAACAATTTGCCGACGTGCAGAATATTGCCGGCGTCATGGAACTGGCAATGGCCTGCGCCACTTTCGGGCTGATACTGGGTGGCCTCATAGGGGGGCCGGTGGCAGGCCGTCTCATCCGGGTGCACGGCCTGGAATCGGCTGCAAGCCATCACTCCCCGAAGGACATCGAAGAGGATGAGTCCCGGGGCCCCATCAATAGCGACACGCTGCTGTGGACCCTGTTCACGATACTCATTTGCCTGATCGGCGGAATGGCACTCGCCGGGGCCCTGGGCGGCGCGGCATTCACGCTACCGGGGTTTGTCTGGTGCCTGATGATCGGCGTGGCCCTGCGCAACCTCGAACACTTTGTGCCAGTACTCGCTGTTCACCGGCCAACCGTGGACATGATCGGTGCGATTTCACTGTCCATATTCCTGGCCATGGCGCTGATGTCACTGCGCCTGTGGGAATTGCTCAGCCTCGCGGGCCCACTGCTCGTGATGCTGCTGATACAGACGGGTGGCATGGCGCTGTTTGCCAGCCTGGTGACATTCCGCTTCATGGGAAGCAACTACGATTCCGCCATTATTGCCGGCGGCCACTGCGGATTCGGCATGGGCGCAACGCCGACGGCGGTGGCTAATATGGAAGCCCTGACCCGTCGCTTCGGGCCATCACCCGAAGCATTCCTGGTCGTCCCACTCATGGGAGCGTTTTTTATCGATTTCCTCAACGCACTGGTTATCCAGGGTTACCTGGCCCTGCCCATATTCGGTTAGCCGGTATGCCCTTCAAGCAAACGCAATGCCTGGCCTGTCTGATACTGATCGTGAGCCTCTGCCTGTCCGGCTGTGATCGCGGTCCCGCGCCTGAGCGCCTGCAGCAGGACTTACAGAACCGGCTCGACCAGAACTTCCAACAGGACCTGTTCGCGGTCAGGGACTTTCGACGCACGGGCTCCGCCCCGTTCCGGGATATTGAGCAGGATCTCTCGGGGGTCTATAGCTATTACGACGCCGAACTCGAACTGCAGGAGGACTACAGCCTGAGCGAATGGCTGGGGCTGAACCTGGGTACACTGGCCTACGCCATCGGGGCTACCGAGTCGGGCGTCGACGGGTTCCATGCCCAGGGCAACCGGCGGGGCGACATCCTCCGGGTCCACGGCCGTTTTGCCTACGCGCGTGAAAAGCAAGGTGACTGGACATCCCTCGATGATGGATCCGGACCCCGCCCGGAGCACAGGGTCGAACCGGCTGTCGAAAGCCACGGGCCGGGGCCTGAGTCCCTGTTGAAAGAAGCCCGCTCCCTGTTGACGAATGCACCCGAGTACAAGGCCGGCAGCCGGCAGGCCCTGATCATCGAGGAGCTGGACACGGCGGTCGATCGCATCGACCTGCGTATTGCCAGGCTGGAAGGCAAGATTTTACTGGGCTCTGGAGCAGCTTCGGGTACCTATTTCTCTTTCGGTGAGGCGCTGAGTCGTTATGCCGGTCAGCGCGGCATCTCCATATTCAGCGCGGTCTCCGAGGGCAGCGTGGCAAACGCCAGCCGCCTCCAGGCGGGGCTGCTGGACTTCGGCCTGGTGCAGTCCGACGTGGCACAACTGTTGTACGGGGGCCTGATTGGCGAGGGGTTTTTCCCCAACCGGGAACTCAGGGGCATCGCGAGCCTGTGGCCCGAGGCCGTGCATTTGCTGACTCTTCAAGGCAGCGGTATCCGCCAGCTCACGGATCTGCAAGGTCGTCGGGTCGCCATTGGCCAGCGCGGTTCAGGCAGCCGTGTCAATGCGGTGCTGATAGGACTTGCGACCCAGCTTGAAGCGGCAGAAATACCCAATGTCGTCGAGATCAGCCTCGCCAGGGCAATCTCGCAACTGGAGAGCGGCGGCATAGATGCCCTTTTCCTGACAGAGGCGATTCCGGCGCCCTCAATCCAGGCTCTGGCGGCGAAGCGGGACGACCTGCGCTTTTTGTCAGTGCCTCCAGGCCTGTTTGCAAAACTGGCGGAAAAGCACTTTGTGTACTACCCGATGACGGTACCGGCCAGGACATATCCGGGACAAACCGAGCCCTTCACCACCCTCGGCCTGGCCGCGGCAATGATGACCCACGCCGGGGTCGAGGACGAAAAGGTAGAGCAGATGCTCGAGTTGTTGCTGACCGGTGGCGATGAACTGGCGCAAAAATACTATCGCGCGGCGTTTATCTCATGGGAAACGATGCGACTCGGACTGGCTGTACCCCTGCACCCCGCCGCCGAACGATTTTATAATCGATACGAGCAGCAACAGGACGATGGGCAAAGCGATTCAAAACAACCCATCGATTGAGAATTGTGCGGATTGGCCCCCGAAAACTGGTCGTCAGCCCAGGTCGACAGGCATCCCGGCAATGGCTGCAGCCACCATGCCGCTACCAATGGCGAAGCGCGCCCTGGCGCTTTGGGACAGGTAAAGGTTCTTATTCACGTAGCACCTGACCAGTACTGGAAAGCAACTGGCAAGTTAACCAATAGCAGTAGTCGCCACAACCCGGCTGACCGACTCGTCACATCAATCCCGCCAGGCACAGATTCCCAGCGAGCCCCCCTTGGACAAAACCTGCTGTGCCTTCTTTTCCTTGACCAGTCTGGTCTTACCCCCGCGGTCACACACGACTGTTCGCTCTGCCCAGCCGGACATATCGACAAGTATCTGGTCGAAATGGCGGTACTGCACGTCGTGTCCCTCCTCCGGGTAAAGTCGCGTCGCCACTGTCGCATTGGAGAAGGCCTGCACCCAGCGATTTACGTGCACCGATGGCGGAGTGGTCTCGTCGGCCTCACCGTAATAGAGGAATACGGGGGCCGAAACAGCCGACAGATCCGGCAGTTGCTGGTTCAGGCAATACAACTGCAGTTCGTGGTAAAGGGCGTCGGGAGCACCGACCTGCCCGGACATATTGAAGGTTCTGGCGGCATCATCGAAGGCTGCATCCTGAAACCCGGGTATCCTGTGCACCGGGCTGTCTGCCGGGAAGCCGAACCAGTTCATGGGGTTCTGGGTGTAGAAAGTCAGGGCTTCCGCCGGTACGACACACTCCAGCGAGCCGGGATCGAAATAGGTCAGGGCGGAGGCAAGATGCACGGACTCGAGCCGACGGGCATTGCGCGCCGCAATCGCGGCGGAATAGGGACCGCCGCCCGAAATGGCGAACAGGCTGAAATCCCTGACGCCCAGATAGTCCAGAACTTCCTCCACATCGTCCGCATAATCTGCATAATCCAGCGAATCGTCAAAGCCGGTGTTACCAAAACCGTTGCGTTCCACCGCGATAAACCTGAGCTTGAGCTCTTCACGGGTGGTGCGCAAAAACTCCATCAGGGCGAACACCCGGCCGCTGGTTCCTCCACCCCCGATGAAAAGCACTGGCCGCCATTCTTCGTCGCCCTCGTCGAGGTAGAAGATACTGCGGCCGGTGGCGGCAGACTCCAGCGTCTTCATCACAGGGCCTACAGAATCGAACTGACGCTGTAGTTTTGGCTCGCCGGACACCCCGGTAGCGACCACAAGGAAAAACATCGCGAGAATTTTCTTCAT
>JAZBNW010000190.1:0-6290 GCA_036350855.1 Halieaceae bacterium | reverse complement strand
CCCATGCCGAAATTCTTGTAGGTGGCCCAGGCGTGGCGTACCCGCAACGTGGTCTGGCCCTGGTCTGAGCCCACGCCGAACAGTTCACCCTCGAGTTTGTAGGTGATGTCCTCCCCGTAGTTGCCCTGAACCCCGAGCCGCGACTGGCGCACACTGAAGATAAAGTCCCCGTCGTTGCCGTAGGCGCCGCTCTGGGTGGGAATGGTGGTCACCCGCAGGGTGTCCTGCCAGTCCGGGTCCACGCGCTTGAAGTCGTAAATGGTATCCGCCATGACGAAGCCATAGACGTTCGCCGACGCCCTGGGTTTTGTGCTTTCTGCCGGAGCCGGTGTGCTGGCCACTGCCGGTGCTCCGAAGACTTCCTGCTCAGGCGCCGCGGGGGCGGCCTCCCCGGCTTTCAGCCGTTGCAACTCGGCAGTCATCGCCTCCAGCATGCGCTGCTGCTGCTCCATGGCGGCCTTTTGCTGATTCAGCTGCGCTTCCAGCGCCTGGATTCGCTCCGCATCGGTGGCGGCACTGGCGTCGGCCATATAGGAGGCGCACAACACCGCCAGTGGCAGCAGGGCTTTCCTGGTTGTTGGCATATGACTTTCCTCGGTGGCTGTCTATCTGGTGGGAATTTTTCTTATTTTGCTGGTGACACTTCGTAGGGATTGCCGCCAAGTGCATTGGATATGTCCGCAATCGCTCTCTGCGCGCGCACGCTGTTACCGGCGGGGTCCAGCGGCGGGGAAATAACGGCAATACCGAAACGTCCCGGTGAAACGGCGATGATACCGCCGCCGACGCCGCTCTTGGCGGGCAGGCCGGTCAGGTACAGCCACTGGCCGGAATCATCGT
Source organism: Halieaceae bacterium (assembly GCA_036350855.1). Classification (GTDB taxonomy): domain Bacteria; phylum Pseudomonadota; class Gammaproteobacteria; order Pseudomonadales; family Halieaceae; genus JARRPM01. The sequence continues at coordinate 5,450 of JAZBNW010000190.1, read as the reverse complement.
ACAGGCCAGCTGTCGCCATGACCGCCAGCACCTCCGCCACATTTTCCTGCTTCATCACCTGCTTGCCCGTGATCGGGTTGCGCCCGCCGTTTGCCAGCGTCGCCGCCATGACGGCCAGGTCGCGCGCATTGACATTGACCGAGCACTGCTCGGTATAGATGTCGGTTGCCTGGTCAGGATTGTCCTTGATGCGGCCATAGGCATACATCAGTTCGGCAATGGCCTGGTTGCGCTGGTTGGTCGCGGCCTCGGATTCGAAGACTTCCTTGTTGACCGACAGTTCACGCCCGGCAAAGTCGTTGTAGTAATTCAGTATCTTGTTCCAGATTTCCTCGCGGGAGCTGCCCTTGACCATGCTCGTGGCGGTGATGGCGCCGGCGTTCACCAGGGGATTCATCTGGGCACCTTTGTACTGCTCTATTGCAACGATGGAGTTGAACACCTGGCCGGTAGCGTCCACGCCCATGTTGTTGAAAATGGACTCGGGACTGGACTCCTCCATTACCAGCGCCATGGTGAAGACCTTGGAGATCGACTGGATCGATACCTCCGATTTCACGTCGCCGGCCGTGTATATTTTGCCGTCCGGGGTGACCAGCGCGATGCCGTAAAGATTCGAGTCGACCTTGGCCAGCGCCGGGATGTAGTCCGCGTTGGCCCCTTCCTGCAGGTTTTTGTATTTCGCATAGGCCGCATTGAGCGCGGCGTCGATATCGGCCTTGGCAAGTGGCGCCTCGGCCTGCAGCACGGGCGCAAGAAGGCATGCCACCAGGGTCACAGCTGTTCTGGCAATTAACGAGATATTCATAATATTTTCCTTAAATAACAGTTTGTTACGAAAACCATCCCGCCGACCGAAACACGCTGTCGAAACTGCCTGCATGATCTGCTGTATGTTCATCGTAGCCTATGGGAAATTCGCTCTCAAAACTACGCACACATCGTTTTTTTATTGATGCAACCATGGGCAAAACCGATGCCGCACGTCAGCGACATGGTCCCGCTGTCCTCCGACCCCGGGCCCGGCTCAACCAGACGCAAAAAAACGGCAAGCCGGCAGTTAAAACCCGGACACAGATAATCCGGCTCCGTGCCTGTGGCCGCGCTGCGCCAGCCAGTCATCAGAACTCGCAGAACATTTCCTGGATACGCCCGACGCCCTGGTCCGACGCAGAGCCATACCGCCCAAATCAGCAGTTTAATTCAGCCGCCAGATAAGGATAATAGCCGGCTGACGAACCAGGACAGCGAACCCAATGAAAAAATACGTGGCATACGGCATCGGCGCAGCGCTGGTGGATACCGAGGTCAAGGTCAGTGATGAAGACCTCGCCCGGATGGATGTCGACAAGGGCATGATGACCCTGGTGGACGAGGCGCGACAGGCGCAATTGCTGTCTCACCTGGAGGGCCACCTGATCAAGGCGAGCCACGCCAGTGGCGGCAGCGCCGGCAACTCGATGATCGCCACTGCCCAGTTCGGTGGCCCCACCTTCATGTCCTGCAAGGTGGCAGCGGACCGCGATGGCGATATCTACCTGGCCGACCTGGAAGCCGCGGGGGTGGACCACTGCCTCAATGGCCGCCGCGCCACGGGCACCACTGGCAAGTGCCTGGTGCTGATCACCGCCGATGCCGAGCGCAGCATGAATACCTACCTGGGCGTCAGCGAGACCCTGTCCGTGGCGGAACTCGACGCCGATGCCATCGCCGCTTCCGAATACGTTTATATCGAAGGCTACCTGGTGACCTCTCCCACCGGGCTGGAGGCCGCTGTGCGGACCCGGGAGATTGCCGAGGCCGCCAGGGTGAAAACCGCCCTGAGTTTTTCCGACCCGGGCATGGTCGAGTTCTTCCGGGAGGGTATGGCCAGCATCGTGGGCAAGGGGGTCGACCTGGTGTTCTGCAACGAGGCCGAGGCCCTGCAGTGGGGCGAGACCGATTCGCTGCAGGTGGCGATCGAAAAGCTGAAGCGGATCGCCCGCAGCTTCGTCATCACCCTGGGCGCCAACGGGGCGATCACCTATGACGGCAGCGAGCAGGCCAGTATCCCGCCGCACCGGGTGCAGGCGGTGGACAGCAATGGCGCCGGCGACATGTTTGCCGGGGCCTTCCTGTACGCGATTACCCGCGGCGAGGATTTTCCCACCGCCGGACGCTTTGCCAGCCTGGCGGCCGGCAGGATCGTCGCCAACTACGGTCCGCGGCTGCCCGCTGCGGACTACCCGGCGTTACGGGCGGAATTCTTCGGGGATTGAATCGGGCGCCGCTCAGTTGAGCAGCCCCTTTTCCTTCAGGTTGCCTATCAGGGCGTCTATCGCGTCGTTCATCACCTGGCTGGTGCTGCTCGCCTCGATGGTTTCGGACACCGCCTGCCAGATCCGCTCCTGCGTTGCCGCCACATACAGGTCCGATATCATGGCGTGGCTGACATTGGCCGTCCACACGGGTTGCTGGTAGGCCACCTCCGTCGCCCGGCCGTAGAAGCCGCCAAAATTGCCGTAGTAACCCGGGTCGTAGGCCGGTGTGACCGCGTAGTACACCGCGCCGGGGTGGTAGACCTCCTGGGCTTTTTCACCGATGTAGCGGGTCACCAGGATGGTATCGAGCCCCGCTTTTTCGGCCGCCGCGATGACGTCCTCGGCCGTCGCCTTGTGGTTGGGCAGCAGGGTGTGCCCCGCTACCGCCGCAACCCCCCGCCGCTTCAGAGCTTTGGTGAAGCTGTCTTCAAACTCGATGCGATTGGAGGACTCCTTGGCCACGGCCACCACCAGCACACCGTGCAGATCCATTGTTTTAAATGCGGGATCGACGGAGCTGTTGGTGATCTGGGCGTTTATGCCGCAGGCGGACAGCGCGAGTGAGAGAATGCCTGTCAGTAACACGGCGGCAGGACGAGTGGCGGACTTCAGCATGGGTTAGTTCCTTGGAGTGAGCCGGGATTATCGAGTGAGCGTGCGCCGGATACAAGTGAAAGGGGCCAGCGGGTGCCCTCGCTGCGGTGATAGTGCTCAGAACAGGTCGATCTGTTTGTCCACCAGCGTGCGAAAGGAACTGCCGACAAAACCCAGGATGCCATCGGCCACCGGCTCCAGCTGGCGATCCACGTAGTGCTGGTAATCCAGTGGCGCCAGGGCCGCCGCGACCGGCTCGGCGCCGCCCGTGGTGATCACATATTCCACCCAGCCGCCGCGGGTCGGCACCGGCAAACCGCGCCCGGCGCACAGCCGCGCCGCCTGCACATGGGGCGGCACATTGCGCTCATAGTCATTGAGCCTGCGCCGCAGCCGCTTGCGATACACCAGCTGCTCATCATGCCGCCCTGCCAGCAACCCGGCCACCAGCTCGCGCACATAGTCCTCGAAGGGTTCCTGCATGAAAATGCGGCGGTACAGCTCCTCCTGGAATTCCCGCGCCACCCGGGTCCAGTCGGTGCGCACGTTCTCCAGCCCCTTGAACACCAGCCGGTCGCCATCGGGCCCGGCCACCACCCCCGCATAGCGTTTCTTGCTGCCCTTGTCCGAGCCGCGAACGGTGGGCATGAGGAAGCGCTTGTAGTGGGTCTCGAACTCCACCTCCAGCACACTCTCGAGCCCGAACTCCTCCCGCACCGTGCGCGACCACCAGGCGTTGAGGTCATGCTGCAGCTGCTTTCCCGCGGCCACCGCCTCTGCGTCGTCCCCCGCCTCCCGGATCCAGACGAAAACGGAGTCCGTATCGCCATATATCACGCGGTGCCCGCCCCGCTCGATGTAGTCCCGGGTGCGAGTGAGAATCTGGTGGCCGCGCAGGGTGATGGAGCTGGCCAGGCGCGCATCGAAAAAGCGGCAGCCGGGCGTACCCAGCACGCCGTAGAAGCTGTTCATGATGATCTTGATGGCCTGGGACAGGGGGGCGTCGCGCTGTCGTTTCGCCTCGTCCCGCTGCTGCCACAGCTGTTCGATCAGCTGCGGCAGGATATGCCCCTCACGGGCGAAGCGCGCCTCCCGGAAACCCGGTACCGTGTCGGGCTCCGGCAGCTCTGCCGCCAGCGCCAGTCCCAGCGGGTCGATGCAGAAGGTGCGGATAATACTGGGGTACAGGCTCTTGAAGTCGAGCACCAGCACATGGTCGTAAAGACCCGGGGTGGAATCCAGCACGAAGCCTCCGGGGCTGGCGCTGTGGTCCGCACTGGCATTGGGGGCGACGAAGCCCCTGCGATGCAGCCGGGGCAGGTAGAGGTTGTCGAAGGAGGCCACCGAGCCCCCCATACGGTCGATATTGAGGCCGGTCATCACGGTGCGCGCCACGGCAAAATCCAGCATCGCGGTGTGCTCGAATATCTGCGAGACCAGTTCGCAATCCTTCAGGTTGTATTCGGCCAGCCGGGTCTTGTCCCGCTGGAACAGCAGGCCGATCTCCTCGCCCCGACCGCTGCCGTGCAGCAGTTTGCCCTCCCCGAGCAGCTCATGGGCGACGTTGTCCAGGGAAAAACTCTCGAAGCGATAGAAGGCGGCCCGCAGCAGTTCGATGCCGTCCAGGATCACCCGGCCCGGGCACTGGACAGCGCGGCGCTCGCCCTCGTCGTCCAGCTCGCGCCAGTGCGCCGCCCGGCGGTCGCGACCCAGCACCAGGCGTCGCCCCAGCTTGTCCGCCACCCGCTGCAGGTACCAGGTATCAAAGTTCACCACGTTCCAGCCGATCAGCACGTCGGGGTCGTAGTCCGCCAGCCAGTCGAGAAAGGCCTGCAATACCGCCTCCTGGTCGGCACAGGACTGTACGAAGTCCTGCTGCGCGCCCTCGCCCACCATGAACACCCGGCGGGTGTGGCGGTCGGCAACCCTGCCGTGCACGCCGATGGAGAAAAGCTGCACGCCCTCCATGGCGGTCTCGATATCAAAGGACACCACCTTGAGAGCGGGCCGGTAATCGCCTGCTTTTACCGCCGGATTCTCCACCAGGATATGCCTGCCAAGCTGGCGGGGTTCGCCCTGCAATACGACACCGCCAGTGACAAACCGCTCCATAAGGAAGCGGTCCGCCGGGTTGATATCGGCTTCCAGCGGGTTGAGGCCGAGGGTTTCCAGCGCATCCGCCAGGCGCCGGGCCTGGCGGTAGCCGGGGCAGTAGACCCCCACCACGGGGACGAGGCGAAAACTGCGCAGCTGCACCGGTTTCAGTTCCAGGCCCGGCTCGGCATCCAGCAGGGGCCGGGCCTGCTCCACTTCTTCCTGCTCCAGGAAGAAAACGCTGCGCTCACCGCGCACCAGGGCGCACAGGGGACCACTGTCGGTGGCGAACCAGTACTCCAGCTCTATCCCGTCACGGGTATCGCGCCAGTTGCGGGTGAGGAGAAAACCGTCGAAGGTCTGTACAGTCAAACCTGTTTTCCTGGGTCTAGGAGCCTGTCGGACTTAGGCTGATTCTACTGCGGCGGCGGGAAATCGGCCAAATTCCCCCCGGTTTTTCGT
>JAZBNW010000189.1:0-8769 GCA_036350855.1 Halieaceae bacterium | reverse complement strand
GAAATATTCCGTGACTTTCATCGGCAACCGCGATCCCCTCGGCGCGTCCCTTACTCGAATCATCAAGCTAGTCGGGCCGGCAGGGTAGCGCCTGGAACTGGTCACTTTTGCCTGATATGAGCGAGGCAACGCCGGGAATGTCAGACTTTAAACGACCAGACTGTGGCGACGGCTGCTACCATAAGGCTTGCCGGCGCTTTCGCCCGGAATCAACGACCCCGGCACAGCGATAAGCTGTGCCCGGCAATGACTGAATTAGCGGTATCTTCCAAGCGGAGAGCGGAGCGAGCAGTATGAAAATAATCAACCTATGGCCCTCTGCGCATCGACCGCCATCGACCGGGCGGGCGGTGTCCGTCGGTGCGCTGGCGCGCGCCGGCGCGGGCCTGCTGTTGCTGGTCCTGTTCGCCGTTCCTGCACCAGCGCCGGTGGCGCAGGAGGAGGAGCGGCTGGATACCCCGATCAACGTCACCACCGATCCCGGTAGTGATGCCCGCATCAAACGGCGCCTCGGTAATATCTATTCCAACCTCAACGGACTGCAAGACATCGAGGTCGTTGTCGATGAGGGCATCGTCACCCTGCGCGGGGAGGTATCCGAGCGGGCCGATGAGGACAGGGCGCTGGAACTGGCCGCGCGCACGGCGGATGTCGTCAGTGTCCAGAACGAACTGGTCTACAACCGCGATGTCGGCAGTAAACTGCAGGCCGTCTGGCAGAACCTGGCGAAAAAAGGAATGGACCTGCTGCAGTTGCTGCCGGTGCTTCTGGTGTCCCTGCTGGTGTTTGTCGCGTTCTGGTTTTTTGCCCGCTGGCTGACCCGGGAGCGCGGCTACTTTGCCCGCTGGGCGCCCAATGTGTTTATCGGCGATCTCATTCGCCAGATTGTCCGGGCTGCCGTCACGGTCCTCGGCCTGATCATTGCCCTGGAAATTGCCGACGCCACGTCGGTCATCGGCTCGGTACTGGGTGCACTGGGCCTTGCGGGCCTCGCCCTGGGTTTTGCCATCCGCGATACGGTGGAGAACTATATCGCCAGTATCCTGCTCAGCCTGCGGCAACCATTTTCCCCCGATGACCATGTCGTCATTGACGGCCAGGAGGGGCTGGTGCTGCGGCTCACGTCGCGGGCTACCCTGCTGATGAGCTTTGACGGCAACCATATCCGCATTCCCAATGCCATTGTCTACAAGGGCGTTATACTCAATTACAGTCGCAACCCCAATCGCCGTTTCACCTTTGAACTGGGTGTCGGCACGGATGTGAACCTGCTGGACGCCCTGGAACTGGCCAGGACGACCGTGCAGGAATCCCCCGGGGTGCTGGCGAGCCCCTCCGCGAGCGTGCAGATTCACTCCCTGGGTAACTCCAATGTGGTGTTGCGTTTCTACGCCTGGATCGACCAGGGGCAATCCGACTACTCCACGGTGCGCAGCGAGACCATCCGGCGGGTCAAGGCCGCCTTCCAGCAGGCGGATTTCGATATGCCCGAGCCGATCTATCGCCTGCGGATAGATGGGCAGGATGCATTGCCGGGCGAGCCCGTCGGCGGCGCCATGGATAGAACCCCGGCACAGGAAGACTTCCGGGAGGCGCCCGAACCGGTAGAACACCGCGTGGATGCGGGGGAGTCCCCGGAGGCCGCCGCCAGGGCGCAGTTGCGTGCAGATGAGCGCAGCACGGATGTCGATGACAACCTGCTGCGTGAGGATGCCCCGAAAGAGTAGTGGCGAGCTCACGTCATGTTTATTGCCAGTGACCTCATACCTGCCTGGTTGAGCCTTGCCTGCGCTGTCGCACTGCTGTCGGGCTGCAGCCTGAGCGCCTGGTACGCGCCGTGGCGGTCGGTGCTGCGGGTATCGGCCAGGCAGCACCTGCTGCTGGGGGGCGTTTGCGCCTGCGTGGTGCTGTGGCTGATGTCGGTTCACATCGTCGACAACCTGTGGCTGCACTTCCTCGGGATCACTGCCCTGGTGACCCTGGTCGGACTGCGTTTTGCGCTGCTGGTGGGGGCCGTTGCCACACTGCTGTTTGCCCTGCTGATCAGGCAGCCCCTGGCCGGGGTGCCACTGGCCTGGCTGACAACGGTGGCGGCGCCGGCCCTGGTCTCCCGGCTGGTGGTTTACCGGGTGCGCGGCCTGCGCTCCAACAACCTGTTCCTGTACCTGCTGGGAGTCGGGTTTGCCGGCGGGATCCTGGCCATGCTGGCTGCGGTAGGAACCGGCCTGGCCCTGCTGTGGTTGTGCGGGCAGCAGCCCTGGGTGATTGAAGCGGTGCGGAACTGGCCGCTGCTTATGCTGATTCTGTTTCCCGAGGGGTTTATCAACGGCATGATGGTCACCACCCTCACCGTGTTCTACCCACAGCTGGTGAAAACCTTCGACGAGACCCATTATCTCGGGGACTGATCTGCCCTAGAGCGCGGGGTGGGGTATTCGCCCGGATTCGTCGGCCACATCCCGGTAGCGCACTTCGAAGGAGTCGTGGCCGGGCAGGCCCCACCAGCAGGCGCTGGAATCCAGCTGCAGTTGCCAGTGCTGTCGGCCCGGTTCGGTGCCCGGTGGGATGGCGGCGGGCGCCAGCACCGCGCAGTTGACACCGTCCGGCGCCCGGGCGGAGTGAAACCAGATCGCCGCGGTCTGCTGCTCCCGCAGGGCGCTGCCCAGGGCCTGGGAAAAGGTGTAACTGCCCGGTGCCGAGATTTTGTGCCGGTTCTTTTTCGCCGCGGCGCCTGTGGTGAGATCGCTGGTGCTGTCGTGGGAGATGCCGAACTGAATCGCGGTCCGGCCGTCGCTGATCCGTTCCAGCGGCCCGAGTTCGATCGGCGCGGCGCGGAACAGCCACAGGTAAACCGCCGATTCAGTCATCGCGGTAGCCAGCTCCCGGGAACCGTAGAGAATGCCGGGTTGAAAGGCCGTACCAAAGCGCGACCCGTGGCGCAGGGGCGGGTAGCGGAAGGGGGTTTTCAGCAGCCAGTGCAGCTGTTCGGTGCCTGGCAGGTAGGGCGGTTTGTTGTTGTCCAGCAGTTCTTCCAGCCGGGACTGCTCGTCGGCTGAGCGGGTGATACGGCGGGTGGCTGCCTGCTCCTGGTTTTCCACGATGCGCCAGATCGAGCCCGCCGAGGGCGCGGTCCGCAGCAGTGCGGCAGGAATCACAGCCGACCCCGCATGGCGTCAAGGTACACGTTCAGCTCCGCCAGCCCCTGGTAGGTGGTCGCCAGTGCCGCCGGTGTCTGCTGATTCAGGTGGCGGTTGGGTGTGTGCATCCAGTGTTGCATCTGTTCGCGGTCGCCTCCCAGCACCGCGAACAGCGCCCGGTAGACGCGAATGAAGCCCAGGGACAATTCCTGGTCCTTGGGGGAGCTGATCCGGGCCGATCCCCGGGAGTAGTTCTTCATGGCGGATTCGCTGACGCCGATCACTTTCGCCAGCTCGCCAAGGGTCATACCGAGTTCCCGCCCGGCTTCGATCAAGGCGTGGGTTACCAGTCCCGCATCGGTTTGCTGTGCGACTGCGTTTCCCATGGCGTCGGCTCCTCTACCCTGTTTGGTACTAATATATACTATAAATATAAATAAGTATATAAAGATACCTTACTGGTTCAGCTTGCGCCACGCCCCGGGCGACTGCCCGGTCCAGGCCCTGAAAGCGCGGGAGAACACCGGCGGCTCGGCGTAACCCAGCCGGTAGCTTATCTGTGCCACGGTGTACGCCGGGTCGCGCAGGAAATTCTTCGCCCGCTCTTCCTGCACCCGGGCCAGCAGTGTCGAATAGGAGGTGCCCTCGTTTCCCAACTGGCGGGTCAGGTTGCGCTCCGACATGGCCAGCAGGCCGGCAATCTCACCCCGGTCGGGTGGCGGTGTATAGGCCCACAACCAGCGGGTGACGCGCTCGGCGAGGCTGAACTCCTCGGCCAGCATCTGTGACTGCTGTTGCGCGATAGAGACATAGGACCGGAACAGCAGGGGGTTGGCGTCGGGTAATGGTATGTCCTGAATGTCCGCCGGGTAGGCAATGCAGGCCTCGGGCTGGTCAAAATCGACCCGGCAGGGGAGCTGCACCCGCAGTGCACCCCAGTCATCCGGTCGGTGGAAGGGCAGGCTGATGCGAAGTGGCTGGCGGCCCGACTGCAGGATGCAGTCGACATTTCTCGCGGACATGATCACGTCCAGCGCGAGGCAATACTGCACCAGGTTATCGAGCTCCTGCGCGGAAGCCGAGCGGACCGTGGGGCGCTCCATGGTGAAAGAGAACAGCAGTTGGTTTGACTGTCGCCAGACGCGGAAGCGGGAGTGGCCACCGGTCAGCTGGGGGAAGCGCAGGCAGGTGGTGAGGGCCTCGACAGCATTGCCGGCATGGCGCATGGCCATTCCGAGAACGCCCAGCATTTCTATGCCGACATTCTGTGTTGCGTTGAATACGGCTACCAGGGGTGAACGCCGGGCGGCAAGGGTACAAACAAGGGCATTGCAGATTTCCAGTTCCTGGTCCAGCGATATGGGGAAGTCCGGCTCCTCCAGCGCCCGGGCGGGCAGTCCGGCCCGGGTAACGATCTCCCGGGTCCCGGCCTCGTCCATTCCGAACAGGCCACATTGGCCGAGAACACCCATGACGGTGCGGCGTGGCGTGGCGAGATTGCCACTGGCGATAACGGTTTCAGTCGGGTTCATAATGCTTATATAGGCTAAGTTGGCCTGAATTATCAATAATCTGGCTCAATCTGCAATTCCTAATTCACGGGCGGACGCCCATGATTGCACTGTTGGGGATGATTGATTGCAACCGAACTTGAGAGGGTGATGCCATGAGAGAGAATACCGCGAGAGCCGCCACCGCGCCGGCAACGACTGAGCACTTTGATGTACTGATTATTGGCGCCGGGATATCCGGTATTGGCGCCGCGCATAAACTGATGGAACAGTGCCCCGGCAAACGCTTTGTCATGCTCGATACCAAGGAATCCTTTGGCGGCACCTGGCGACAGCATACCTATCCGGGCATTCGCTCTGACAGCGATCTTTACACGTTTGGCTATGGCTTCAAACCCTGGACTGGTAAACCCATCGCCTCCGGTGAAGCCATTCTCGAGTACCTGGAAGAGGTGATCGAGGACGATCATATCGATGAGCATATCCGCTACCAGCACGAGGTACTGAACGCCTCCTGGTCCGGCGACGAGCAGCTGTGGCTGATTACCGCCAGGCGCAATGACACCGGCGAGGAGGTGCAGTTCACCTGTCACTTCCTGTGGATGTGCCAGGGCTACTACCGCCACTCCCAGGGCTATACGCCCAGCTGGGATGGCATGGAGGATTTCAAGGGGCGTATCGTCCACCCCCAGACCTGGCCGGAAGACCTCGACTATACCGGCAAGCGGGTCGTGGTGATCGGTTCCGGCGCCACCGCCGCGACGCTGATTCCCAATATGGCGGACAAGTGTTCCCACATCACGATGTTGCAGCGTTCGCCGACCTACTTCTGGACCGGCGAGAATCGTAACGAACTGGCGGACCAGCTGCGGGAGCTCGATGTGCCGGAGGAGTGGGTCCACGAAATCGTGCGTCGCAGCATTCTGAAATTGTCGAAAGACATTCAGTACCTGTCCGCGTCCAACCCCGAGTTGGTCAAGGAGGAGCTGTTCAAGGTGATCCGGGAGTATCTGGGTGACGACTTCGACATGTCCCACTTCACACCCAGCTACCGGCCCTGGCAGCAACGCCTGGCCTATGTGCCCGACGGTGACCTGTTCGAGGGAATCAAGTCCGGCAAGGTTTCCGTTGTCACCGACCATATCGACCGTTTTACCCCGGATGGCATCCTGACGAAGTCCGGGGAACTGCTGGAGGCGGATATCATCATCACCGCGACCGGTTTCAATCTGTGCCCAATGGGGGATATCGCTTTCGAGGTAAATGGCAAGCCCGTGAACTTCGGGGAGGTATTCACCTATCACGGCATCATGTGTTCCGGCGTGCCCAATATGGCCATGATGTTCGGCTACCTGCGCACCAGCTGGACCATGCGTGTGGACCTGGTCAATGACTATGTCTGCCGTCTGCTGAACCACATGGACGAACTCGGTGCCGGTGTGTGTACCCCGACCCTGCGCGAGCAGGACCAGAACATGACCCGCCATTACTGGGTCGATGAGGAGGACTTCAACGCCGGCTACATGCAGCGTGGCAAACACCTCATGCCGCGGCGTGGTGATCACGAGCCCTGGACCTACCAGGGGGATTACTATATCGAAAAAGACAAGCTGCCCTCCCTCGAACTGGATGACGATGCGCTGGTGTACGAAGCCGCCACTCGCGCGGTGACCGCGGCGCAGTAGACCTGGCAGACCGCGCCCGCCCGGGGCACACAGCTTGGGAAAAAAGCAGCGGCGACAACGCCCCGCAAGAAGGCGCCGTTGGCAACGGGGGCGAGAGGCCTGGCGGTGCCGCAAAGCCGGCCATCGGTTTCGTAAGCACATCTGCTACACTCTTGGCGACAACTTGAGCACGGCCAGCCAGCAGTTGGCCTCTATCGACGGTGGTAGCCCATAATGAAAAAACTGAGTCTTATCGACAGCGCTTTCCTGATGCTGGAGAGCCGTGAAACACCCATGCACGTGGGTGGCTTCAATCTGTTTACCCTGCCGGAGGGCGCTGACGAGCAGGAGTTCCTGCACGGACTGGCGGACAATATGCGCACGGCCGATGAACTGCAGTCCCCCTTCGGTGAAAAGCTGAAGGTGGGGCGCCTGGGTATGCTCGGGCCGCTCTACTGGGAGCCCGACAACGCGCTGGACCTCGAATACCATATCCGCCACTCGGCCCTGCCCAGGCCGGGGCGCTTCCGGGAGTTGTTCGCGCTGGTCTCGCGCCTGCACGGTACCCTGCTGGATCGCAACCGCCCCCTGTGGGAAATGCATCTGATTGAGGGGCTGCAGAACCGGCAGTTCGCCGTCTATTCAAAATTTCATCACGCGGCCATCGATGGCGTGCGCTCCATTCACCTGACCCAGAGCATGTATTCCGCTGACCCGAACGAGCGCATCCACCATTCACCCCTGTCGATGGCGGCCCGGGACCGTTACCTGGCGGCCATGCACATGGATTCCCCCACCGACGAGGAAATGCGCAACGTGGCGGACCGCCTGAAGGCGGCCTTCGACAGCAGCAGCCACCTGCTGGGCGCGGTGCGGCGCTACGCGGGGGCCTGGACAGGCAAGGGTCCCCTGGTGGTGCCCTGGCAGAACGTGCCCAAGTCTACGATCAACACCCGGGTCGATGGCGCGCGCCGCTTTGTCGCCCAGTCCTGGCCCTTTGCGCGGATTCGCGCGGTGGGGAAGGCGCTGGACGGCACCTTCAATGATGCCGTGCTGGCGATGTGTGCGGGCGCCCTGCGTATCTTCCTGCTCAACCACGGCGAGCTGCCGCGCGAGTCGCTCAAGTCCATGGTGCCGGTGTCGCTGCGCCGGCCGGGAGACATGGAGTCGTCGAACGCCGTGGGCGCGGTGAGCGCCGACCTGGCCACCAATGTCAGGGATCCGATCAAGCGTTTCCAGGTGATAAAGGCGTCGATGGAGGCGGGCAAGGCCCTGATCAAGGACATGACCTCGGATGAGGCGGCCCTGTTCCTGCAATTGATCCAGATGCCCGGCCTGTTGCTGATTCCCCTGGGCCTGGGCAGCCGGTTTCCACCCTACAGCACGGTCATATCCAATGTGCCTGGCCCGCGCCAGCCGATGTACTGGAACGGCGCGCGGCTGGAGGGTATCTATCCCGCCTCGATCGTCACCGAGGGCATCGCGCTCAACATCACCCTGGTGACCTACGATACCCAGGTGGACTTCGGCATCATGGCCTGTCGCCGCACCCTGCCACAGGTCCAGCGCTTCATCGATTACCTCGAGGAGTCACTGGCTGAACTGGAGGAGGCTGCGGGCATCAGTACGCCCCGGGCGGCGAAGGCGGAAAAGGCAGGGGCGACAAAGGCGAAGGCCGGCTCGAAAGCGGGGGTGAAGGCCAAAGCGAAAACCCGCGCCAGTACGAAAGTCAAAACCAGGGCAAAAGCTGAAGCCAAAGCCAAAGCAAAAACAAAAACAAAAACAAAAGCAAAAACAAAAGCAAAAGCGAAGGCCAAAACAAAAGCCAAAGCCAAAACCAAAGCGAAGACAAAGGCAAAACCCCGGCCGAAACTAAAGACTACAGGCCGGCAGAAGACCCAGCCAAAAGTAACGGCAGCGGGATAAGCAGCTGCCAGGGCAGTGTCCCGCTATTCCGCGTCGCGTCGGGCTCGACCCTTCAGCTGAAGGCTTCTTTCAACAACTGGAACGACCGCTTGCGCTCCTCGAAGTAGTAGATGTTGGTCACCGCCATCACTTCGTCGGCATTGTGCAGGGCGGCGAGGCTTTCCACCTGCTGCCGCACCTGCCGGGGCGTACCCGCGGCCCGGCTGTTCCTTCGGCTGGCGATAAACGCCTGCTCCCGCGGGCCGATGGGGTAGGTCAGGGCCTGCTGTGGCGTGAGGGACGTACCGTTGGATTGCCCCGAGAAAAACCGGAACAGGTTCAGGTCGAAGGTCAGCTGCAGGGCCTCGGCTTGCTCCTGTGTATCCGCACAGAACACGCTGATGGTGAGTATGGCGTAAGGCTCCGGCTGCAGCGCGCTGGGATGGAAACGGGACCTGTACAGCCCGATCAGGCGCGGGTCTGCCTGGGGGTTGATAAACAGGCCCAGGTTATAGGGCAGGCCGCGCTGGGCTGCCAGCACCGCGCTGTCCG
>JAZBNW010000188.1:0-3959 GCA_036350855.1 Halieaceae bacterium | reverse complement strand
TCCTGGTTGGTGGCCGCCTCGATTCCCGCGTTGCCCGCTGCCAGGGCGAAGTTGATACCCTCCTGCGGATTTGCGGCGGCGAAGGCCTCTGCCGCGTCGACCACGCGTTGCAGGGTCTCTGCCCTGTGGTCGGACAGGAACAGGACAACCGGCAGCAGGCTGCAATTGGTGTTCATCAGCGCGGCGGGCATCTGGTCAAAGGTAGAGCCCAGCAGGCGCTGGTCGCGGTTGATGGTCGCCCACTTGAGGTTTCCCTCGTTGTAGCCCGCGGCGAACAGTCTGGAGACCTCTGCGGCGCTCATGACCGAACTGACGCCCGGGACATTGCGCATGTGCCAGCCAAAGCGGTCGACGAGTTCGATATTGCGGTACTGCGCACACTGTTCCTGCCCGGTTTCCACCATGACCACCAGTATGTCGGAGCTGGTGGCGTAATTGTCCGTAATATATTTATTGTCGAGGTTGTAGCGGGAATCCGGGTGCAGCTCGGGGGCGCCGGGGTCCAGGTCGCCGATCTGCAGGTTCTGGCCGCCGTAGATACCGATGGCGAAACCGACGGCCGCCACCGCGAGCGATACCCGCGCCACCCTGGCGCTGGCCAGGTTGGCAAGCAGCTTCCAGGCACCGCGGCGTACCGCGTCGTTGGTGCGGGCCCTGCGGTGGTATTCGAGAGTTTCCCTGGTAACGCCGATATATGACATCACGATGGGTAACAGCACCAGGTTGGTCAGCACGACGACAGCGACACCGATACTGGCGGCAATGCCCAGGTCCTTGATCACCTGGATGGGGATCAGCACCATGGTGACGAAGCCGATGGCATCGGAGATCAGCGCCGTCATGCCCGGCACGTACAGCGCGCGAAAGGCCCGCCTCGCGCCGGCCTCCCGGCCCTGGCCGGCGATGCTCTCGCCGAGAAAGGCGTTGATGATCTGCACGCCGTGGCTGACGCCGATGGCGAAAACCAGGAAGGGTATGAGTATGGAGTAGGCATTGAGGCCGTAGCCCAGGGTGGTCAGCAGGCCCAGTTGCCAGATCACTGCGATGATGGAGCACAGCAGCGGCGCCAGCGTGCCGCGCAGGCTGCGGGTGTAGAGAAAAAGCAGGACGGAGGTGATGAGCAGCGTGATCACGGCGAAGACGAAAATGGCGGTGATGCCGTCGAGCAGGTCGCCGATAATCTTTGCAAAACCGATAATGTGAATCCTGATAGTCGGCTCACCGGTCTCGTCTATCGACAGCGCCTCATATTTTTCCCGGACGTTTTTCTCCAGCGACCTGGACAATTCCCAGTAGTCCAGGGGTTCGCCGCTGGTCGGGTCGACATCGATCAGCGGGGCCTGCACGATGCTGGAGCGGTAATCATCGGAAACCAGTCGACCCACTTCCCCCGAGCGCAGGATATTCTGTCGCAGCCGGGTCAGGGCCCGCTCCGAGCCGTCGTAATCGGAATCGATGACCTTGTCGCCTTCGAAGCCTTTCTCGGTGACCTCGGTCCAGCGCACGTTGGGAGTCCAGAGGGAGCGCATCCTGTTGCGATCGACTCCCTTGAGGTAAAACACCTCGTCGTTGACCTGTTGCAGCACATCCAGGTAGTCCGGGTCGAAAATATCACCCGAGGTGTTCTCGACCGCCACCTGGATGCTGGTGCCAGCGGCGCCCAGGTCAGAGATATGTTTCATGAAAGACTGGATGTAGGGGTGTTCCATGGGAATCATTTTTTCGAAGCTGGCGTCGGGCCTCAGGCCGGCGGTCTGGTAGGCAAAAAACACCGTGGCCAGTAAAAACCCGAGCAACAGCAGGGGCCGGTGGGCAAAGATTGCCCGTTCCAGCAGCGCCTCCTCCTCGCCCGGATGGTAGGTGTGCGGCCTGTCGGCGCCGCCGGGCATTGAATTATCGGACACGCCCTGCGTCCTCCACGATCTCGACACCGCCCTGTCCCACCAGTACCAGCCTGTCGCCAATGCTCACCCCCGCGCTGAGGCCCAGGCGGTCTTCTATCAGGATGCGCCGGAATGACAGCCCGCCGTCGTTGCTGACCAGGACCGTACCGACACCCCCCGCGAGCACGATACGCCCATCGTCGGAGGCGCTGCCCCCGGCCAGGGTGCTGTTGCTGTCATTTGCAATCGGCTCCCAGCTGGTGCCGAAGTCGCTGGAACGGTACAGGTTGCCCCGCAAGCCGAACAGCAAGAGGTGGCCGTTGGCCGGGTTATAGACGGCGCCGAACCAGCTGCCCTCGTAAAACGGCTCGAGCGTCTGCCAGCTGCGCCCGCCATTGAGTGAGCGGAACATGACGCCGCCCTCGCCGGCGATAAATACCCGGCCTGTGCCGTCTCCGGTGATGGCGTTGAGATGAAACTCATCCGGGTTGTCCAGCTCGGGGGCGCGACTGACCCAGTGCTGGCCGCCGTCCTGCGTGGCCACCAGGGTGCCGAATGCGCCCGCCGCCCAGCCGCGATCCTCATCCTGGAACCACACGGCCATGAAAGGGGAGGTGAAGACGTCCTCCTCCAGCAGGAGGTCCGCATCCTCCAGGTCCAGCGCGGCCTCTTCCAGCTGCAGCTCGATCTGCTCCCGTTCCTGTTGCCCGGCGCGCTCGAGCTTCTGCTGCAGTGTCTCCAGCCTGCGGTGCGCGGCCTCGCGCTGTTCAAGATTGGTCTGGTGCTGCAGCGCCAGCCCGTCCCGCTGGATACGCCAGTGTTCCCCGGCGTCATCACTCACCAGGATAAGCCCGTCGTGACCCGCGGCCCAGCCGCGCCTGGCGTCGATGAAATGGACGCTGGTGAGCATCTGTGTCGTGGGTACAAGGGCCTGCTGCCAGCTATCTCCCCGATCATCCGAATACAGGATGTGGCCGCGCTCGCCCACCGCCACCAGCCGCTCCCCGGCAATCGTGATGTCCAGCAGCAGGGATTGAGGCGCCATGGGCATGATCGGCGCGTAGCGGGTAGCGGCGGTCAGCGGCAATGCCGTCAGTAGCACCGACAGGCAGATCGCTGCCACTGTAACCGGCCTTGCGGGTGTGCAATTCATACGTACAGCCACGGGTTTTATAGTCGTTATGAGTTATGTGGTCCCATTAAAGAATAACTGTATTGCCGGTAACTTGATCGCTGTCAAGAATCCGTGCATTAGCGTCTGTCACCGGTCCTGCCCGGTTGGTGTTATTATCCCTCGGCACGGCAGTCCGGCAGGCATAACGTTGGGAGAAATACATGATGGACTTCAGGTACGCGGTGCAGGCCCTGCTGCTGGTGTTCACCACGGCATCGATCGGCGCCTGCAGCACCGGGCCGTCGGTGCCGTCCGAAAGCCACGACGGCCTGGTGCTCATGCCGGACACGCGCTTTGGCGTTGTCTACGCGCGCCCCGGCGCGGATCTGGCCGCTTATGATTCATACGGCCTCGCGGAGTGCGAGGTCGCTTTCAGGAATAACTGGCAGCGTGACCAGAACAGCAGTCGCATGGACCTGGGCAACCGGGTGACCCAGCAGGACGTGGACAGGATCAAGGACAAGCTTGCTGAAGAGTGCGGAAACTATTTCCGCCAGGCGCTGGAGCAGGCACCGCCCTACAAGCTGGTCGAGCGTTTCAGCGACGGCGAGCAGGTACTTGTTGTGCGTCCCGCCATTATCAACCTGGACATCGTAGCACCCGATACCCGCAGTCCGGGCGTACAGCGCACCTACACCACCGAGGCGGGGGAAATGACGCTGCTGCTGGAGCTGTTCGACGGTACCACGGGCGAGATCCTGGTGCGGGTGATCGATCAGCAGCGCGGCCGTGACAGCGGCTATATGCAGTGGTCTAATTCTGTCACTAACCAGGCCGATGCCGAGCGTATACTCAGGCGCTGGGCCGAGCAGTTACGCAAGGGGCTCGACGAGGCGACAAAGGGTGCGGTGACCGCTGAATAGAGGAGATACACCATGAATGTAATGAAGTTGAGCGACACC
>JAZBNW010000187.1:0-3737 GCA_036350855.1 Halieaceae bacterium | reverse complement strand
TTGCTGTTGGTGTGCATGTCCGGCCTGGTCCGGAAAGCCTGATACAGTGCAGGGACCGCCACCTTGAACCATCGGGTTCAAGGGCAGCGCTGTCAGCGGTACGCCAGGAATCCATCTATTATGCCAGACCGGCCAAGCGGTAAAGCCAGGTTGCGTGAACAATTGCGACGCCAGCGCCGGGCCCTGAGTCGGCAGGACCAGTCAACCGCGGCCAGAAACGTGGCCATCCACATCACCCGAATCCCGGGCTGGCCGACGGCCCGGCGCATTGCCCTCTACCTCGCCAGCGACGGGGAAATCGACACAAGCCCACTGGGTGCCGACTGCCGCAGAGCCGGAAAGCAGCTGTTCCTGCCGGTGATAGGCGAAAAAAACCTGATGGAGTTTGCCGAGTGGACCCCGGACAGTGAGCTGGCAAGCAACCGTTTCGGCATACCGGAGCCGCCACTGGCAGCACAACGCTGTGCGGCCGCGGCACTGGATATCATTGTGCTGCCGCTGGTGGGCTGGGATAGCACAGGTGGGCGGCTGGGTATGGGTGGCGGTTTTTACGATCGTGCCCTGGCGGGCGTCAATGGTCCACTACTGGTCGGACTGGCCCACTCCGTGCAGCAACTGCCGCAGGTACCGCGGGATGACTGGGATATTCCGCTGGATTTCGTGGTGACGGAGAGCGCCCTGCACTGCTGTCAGGGCCATAACTGAGGCGGCGCCGTCAGTCCTGTATGATAATACCTGCCTGTAACTCGGAAGCGGGGGCAGCGACTGTATCATTGGCTGCGAGCGGCAGCAGCAGTGTGACAAGCACACCAACGCCAAAAGCAACCAGCAGGATGAACAATAGATCCGGTTTACGCGTCAATTTTCTGTCTCTTGTGAAGGCCCATCGCGCGGCACTCTATGGCACCGTCATCCGTTTGTGTCACCAGACTACCTAGTGATATTTTCGTGATTATTCCACAAACTCGGGAGAATTCTATCCCAGCCCCCAACGAAAGAAAACCCCGCAGCGGGGCTATCTGGACTTTTTTGTGACCTTATTCCTTGCGGTTGCCCAGGTAGAGCTGGTAGGCGCGATTATCCGTTTCCTCCCAGTAGGGGAAGTTGATCTGGTCAAGGATTTGCTCGAATGCCCTGCGCTCGGATTTGGGAAGCTGCACCCCGACCAGAATGCGGCCGTACGCCGCGCCGTGATTGCGGTAGTGGAACATCGAGATGTTCCAGCGCTGGCCAAGCCCCGATAAAAACCCGAGCAGCGCCCCGGGGCGCTCTGGAAACTCCACCCTGTAGACGCGCTCGTTATCGACCACGGCCGGCGCATGGCCGCCCACCATGTAACGGATATGCAGCTTGGCCACCTCGTTATCGGTCATGTCTTCCGTGACATAACCCCGCTCGCCAAGATCGGCCAGCAACTCCGCGAGATCCTCGCCGCCGGGCACCACTGACAAACCGACAAATACCTGGGCGGAGCCGGTATCGGCATAGCGGTAGTTGAACTCCGTGATATTGCGTCGCCCCAGGGCGCTGCAGAAGGCCCGAAAACTGCCGGGCTGCTCCGGGAGCGTGACACTGATGACCGCCTCGCGATGCTCGCCGGTTTCGGTGCGCTCGGAGATATAGCGCAGCCGGTCAAAGTTGGTATTGGCGCCACTTACGATAGCCAGCAGATGCTGCCCGCTCACCCCGGAGCGTTCGACATATTTTTTAAGGCCGGCCAGTGCCAACGCACCCGCCGGCTCGGCGATACTCCGGGTATCCTCAAATATGTCCTTGATCGCGGCACACATTTCATCGGTGCTGATGGTGATGACCTCGTCCACCGTGTGGCGAATCACCCGGAACGTCTCCTTGCCGATCTGGGCCACGGCGCAGCCATCGGCAAACAGGCCCACCTCCGACAGGATCGCCCGGCGGCCTTTCTGCATCGCCAGTTGCAGGCAGGCCGCATCCTCCGGCTCCACCGCGATGATGCGGGTGCCGGGCCAGACATAGCTGACATAAGCGGCGACACCCGCGAGGAGGCCACCGCCACCCACCGGCACGAACAGGGCGTCCAGGGGCTTCTGGTGCTGGCGGACGATTTCCATACCGATGGTGCCCTGCCCAGCGATCACATCCGGATCGTCGAAGGGGTGCACATAGGTCATGGCTTTTTCGTCCACCAGCTTGCGCGCGTAGACCGAGGCCTCATCAAAGGAGTCGCCGTGCAGTACAACCCGGGCACCGCGATTGCGAACCGCATCCACTTTTATCTGCGGCGTGGTGCGGGGCATGACGATGGTCGCTTTCACATTCAGTTTCTGGGCGGCCATGGCCACCCCCTGGGCATGATTCCCCGCCGAAGCCGCCACCACGCCGGCCGCCAGCTGCTCGGGGCTCAGCCGGCTCATCTTGTTGTAGGCGCCGCGCAGCTTGAAGGAAAACACCGGCTGCAGGTCCTCCCGCTTCAACCACACGCGGTTGTCCAGGCGACGGGACATCAACAGGGCCTCATCGATCGGGGTTTCCCGGGCGACATCGTAAACCCGCGCGTCGAGGATTCGCTTGATATAGGACTGTGGCATGACGACCGTATTTCCGGTTGCGCGGGCAGACCCGCCATAATAATTGAGCGGGGCCGGTTTTTCAGCCCCGGCTCCCGCAGCGATTCGGGTATTTTTCGTGATCGGCCCCGGGGCCTGGCCTATACTGTGAGGCTATTCCCGGTTGGCCCGGCAAAGGAAAATCCATGGATCAGCAACAGATGAAGCAGGCCGTTGCAGACGCCGCGCTCGAGTATATACGAGCCAAACTCGACAACGATACCGTTCTGGGCATCGGCACGGGTTCTACCGCCGACCTCTTCATAGACAGGCTGGCCGATATCAAGGGGCTGATCAATGCCACGGTCGCCAGCTCCGAGGCCTCGGCAAAGCGCCTGAAAAGCCACGGCATTCCTGTCTACGACCTGAACACGGTAGACCAGGTGGATTTCTATATCGACGGCGCCGACGAGAGCAACAGCGCCCTGCAACTGATCAAGGGCGGCGGCGCCGCCCTGACCCGCGAGAAAATTGTGGCTGCGGTTGCCGCACAGTTCATTTGCATTGCCGACGAGAGCAAGCTGGTGCATACCCTGGGCCAGTTCCCTCTGCCGGTCGAGGTGATCCCCATGGCCCGCAGCCACGTCGCCCGGGAGCTGGTCAAGCTCGGCGGCGACCCGGTCTACCGCGAGGGCGTGGTCACCGACAATGGCAATGTGATCCTCGACGTTTTCAATTTCCCCATTGCGCAGCCGCTGGCGATGGAGGCGAAAATCAACAATATCACCGGCGTGGTCACCAACGGGCTGTTCGCCCTGCGCCCGGCGGACGTGTTGTTGCTCGGGACGGCTGGTGGGGTGAAAACCCTTTACGCTGAGTGATCTTCGTTACGTAGCACTTCGACAGGGTTGGCTGCCTTTCCATTCACTTGTATTGGGGTTGTGCAGCCTAGACGCGACAGCTAACCGAAATAAGATTCCTGGACACGCCGCAAGTACATCCATGTATTTACGGCGGGGCCAAAGTTGCTGATAGCCGCACCTACCCCGGAATCCAGGCAATTACACTCAATGCCTTTTGGCAAAACCACACAGAGCCTCAACCCCGCGACGCCGGGTACACCACTGACCACAACCAGCGCCAAAGAGTGTTGCCCGCCAGCACCTCCCGATTGATGGCGTCGAAGAAACGCTCCAGCTCCACCGGGTCCTT
>JAZBNW010000186.1:0-18369 GCA_036350855.1 Halieaceae bacterium | reverse complement strand
TGCCGATGACAGAGCTGGCCAGGAACAGCTTCAGCGAGCGCGCCTGCGCCAATATTCACCTGACCGCTGACAATATGGTCAAGGTCGTGTCCCGCTCCTCGATGGTATCCCTGTTTGAAAAGCCCAGATTCCGTGACTTCGTCAAGGCCCTGGACGAACATGAGAAAGCCTTTCTGGTAAATGCCCTGCGCGACATGCTGCACGGAAGGCAGCAGGCGGGGTTTGAGGCCATGGTCGACATACTGCAGACAGGCAAGCTGGCGAAATGGAGCCTGGTCACTATCATCCCGGCCTATTACAAACCGACGCGCGAGGTATTCGTCAAACCCACCACTGCCAGGGGAATTCTCAGGTATTTCGAGCTGGACGACCCGGTCTACAGGCCAACCCCCAGCTGGGATTTTTACCGCAAGTACCGCAAGCTGATCAATGAGGGCAAAAAGGAGGTCGACCGGCGCCTGTCACCCTCCAATGCCGCGTTTTCGGGCTTCCTGATGATGACGGTCCTGCCCTGAAACGTACTTTTCTCACCTTTTTAGCCCGCTGAAGCGGTGTTTCATGCTGCCGGCTGGGCTACAATTGGGCCGGGGTCGAAAAAGAAGACAATGTGACGTGAAGGTTTTATCGGGGCTTTTCCTGGCTACTTTATGGTGCTTTTCGCTGCAGGTGGAGGCCGGCGAGGAGAGTGTCGTCCTGGGCAATGGCCCCACCACGGCAGAGTCCCCTGCTGCGCAACCCGCCATGAAGATCTACAAATACCGCGATAAGAATGGTGTGCGCTCATACTCCGACAAGGCTCCGGAGGGCAGGCGATATGAGATATTCCAGTTGTCCTGCTTCGCCTGTAACCTCAAATCCACGGTCGACTGGCACAATACCCCGCTGCAACTGGATGCGTTCAAATACGCGATCAGCTCGGCAGCCAGTCAATACCGGGTCGACCCTGCGCTGGTGCGCGCGGTGATCCATGCGGAGTCCGCTTTCAAGCCGGCAGCCAGGTCGAAAAAGGGCGCGCTGGGCCTGATGCAGTTGATGCCGGAAACCGCCAGGGATATGGGTGTGACGAACGCCCTGGAGCCGGAGCAGAATATTCTGGGGGGGGTGCGATACCTCGCCTGGTTGCTCGACCAGAACGGCGGCAACACCCTGCTGGCCACCGCGGCCTATAATGCCGGGCCGGGCGCCGTCCAGCGTTACGACGGTATCCCGCCCTTCGAGGAGACCGAAACCTACGTCAAGCGGGTTAGAATCCTGCATGAACGCTATCGCAACGCGCTGGCGGCGAACTACACAGGCCGCAGGATCTCGCAAGCCACTTCTTTCTGACCACCCGGATCTGTCCCCGCAAGGCGGTGGCCAGGGCGGGGGCCGGATGCAGCGCTGGCGCGAGATTTTCGATTGGCGCCGGAGTCTGAAATATTGCTATGGTCTGTCGCGCGCAAACCTGGTGCCCGTCAGGGTGCCAGTTCAGTCAAATTGGGAGCAGAATCGAAATGGAGCTGGATAGGCTGCAGAGCTTTGTACTGACGTTCCTGGAGTATGGCACGCTTGCCCTGGCCTGCCTGATCGTCCTGCTGATCCTGGCAGTGCTTTACATGTATGTCGCCGACGTCACCCAGAAAAAACAGACGATTCGCCGCAACTACCCGGTTATAGGCCGGTTCCGCTATTTTTTCGAGCACCTCGGCGAGTTCTTCCGGCAGTACCTGTTTGCCCAGGACCGGGAGGAATTGCCCTTCAACCGGGCGCAGCGCGCCTGGGTATACCGGGCCGCGAAGAACCTGGATTCCACCGTGGCCTTCGGCTCTACCCACCCCTTGACCCGCCCCGGGGATTTTATTTTCCTCAATGGCCTGTTCCCGCCACTGGATGAGGAGGTCGCGCCGCGCAGCACGATTACCTTCGGTGAGGGCTACGCCCTGCATCCCTACAGCACCACGTCGTTCTTCAATATCTCCGCCATGAGTTTCGGGGCTCTCTCCGCACCTGCCGTGCGCGCCCTGTCCCGCGGCGCGAAACAGGCGGGAATCTGGTTGAACACTGGTGAGGGAGCACTTTCAACGTTCCACCTGGAAGGCGGCTGCGACCTGATATTCCAGATCGGTACCGCCAAGTATGGCGTTCGGGATGAGCAGGGCCGCCTCAGCGACGAGAAATTGAAGTCCATCGCCAGTCACGAAGCGGTCCGTATGTTCGAAATCAAATTGTCCCAGGGTGCGAAACCGGGCAAGGGCGGCATATTGCCCGGCGCCAAGGTGACCGAGGTGATTGCCAGCACCCGCGGCATCCCCCGGGGGCAGGACTCATTGAGCCCCAACCGTCACCCCGACATCCGGTCGATCGACGACCTGCTGGATATGATCCACAGGGTGCGCTCGGTGACCGGGAAGCCGGTGGGGATAAAGGCGGTGATAGGCCAGTCGGATTGGATTGACGACATGTGCCTGCATATCCTGCAGCGGGGCATGGAATACGCCCCTGACTTTTTCACTGTCGACAGCGCCGACGGCGGTACGGGTGCCGCGCCCCAGAGTCTTATCGATTACATGGGCCTGCCCGTCCAGCGCAGTCTGCCACTGGTGGTGGACAAGCTCACGGCGCACGGGCTGCGCGAGCGTATCCGGGTGATCTGCTCCGGCAAGATGATCAACCCCGCGGGGGTTGCGGCCTGCCTGTGCCTGGGCGCGGACTGTGTCAATTCCGCCCGGGGTTTCATGTTTGCCCTGGGCTGTGTGCAGTCCCTGCAGTGCAACAGGAACACCTGTCCCACAGGCATAACCACCCACGACGAAGACCTGCAGAAGGGTCTGGACCCCACCGACAAGGCGACTCGGGTGGCCAGCTATGCCCGCAATCTGATGCACGAAGTGGAAGTGATCGCTCACTCCTGCGGCGTGGTGGAGCCACGGCTGTTGAACCGCAGTCACGTGCAGTCGATCAATGCCCGGGGCGAGCCCGAACCAATTTGAAGCTGCGCCTTACAGCAGGGCGAGGGCGGGGCCTGTCGCGACCCCGGGTAGTCTGTTCAGGTTACGCCAGGCGATGCAGGGCGCAAAGCTTGTTGCCGGAGGGATCTCGCAGATAGGCGAGGTAAAGTTTACCACCCGCGCCCTCACGCACCCCGGGGGGATCCTCACAGCTGCTGCCGCCACTGGCGAGCCCGGCCGCATGCCAGGCATCCGCGGCAGCCGGGTCTGCTGCCGCAAAGCCGACGGTACTGCCGTTGCCGGGGCCGGCAGGCTCTCCATTGATCGGTTTGGTGATGGAAAATATGCCGGTCGGGGTAAAGTAAAAACAGCGGCCCTTGTCGTCCAGGACGCCCGGTTGGTGGCCGAGTGCGCCCAGGGTGGCGTCGTAAAATGCCTTTGATTTCTCGACGTCGTCGGCGCCAACCATGATGTGACTGAACATATCTGCTTTCCTTGGTGTCAGTTGAAGGGAGTTAGAGTCTAGCCGATACCTGCGCCGATACAAGCAAGATCGGCAAAGGGGGCCGGTATCGGTCTGCCAGGCGCGAGTCCGGGTGCTGGTCCGTTGTGCGATCGGGGCCGTATCAAGGATGGAAGGCAAAATCCTGTGAATCATGACATATGTCGACCCCTGCTGAGCCGGTATAATGCCCGCCGTGAAACTGCTCCCCGCCGGTACCCCTGAATGTCCAAGAACATTGTTTCCGCATCGATCGTAGCCGTCGGCCTGCTGCTGTGGCTGGGATCGGGCCTGTTCTTCGGTGAGTCAGCGCCCAGCGAGCATCCAGCGCTTGCGTTGCAAGGCCAGGCGGGGCTCGGGGCTGCCAAAAACGAGCCGGCGCGGGTGCGCGCGGAGGTCATCAGGTCACAACCCCGAACCCGCTTCCTGGTCTTGCGCGGCCGCACCGAGAGCAAGCGCACCGTGCAGGTGAAGGCCGAGATTGCCGGGCGAGTGGTTTCCCGGCCGGCGGAGCGGGGCATGCGGGTTGAGCAGGGCGACCTGCTGTGCGAAGTGGCAGTGGATGACCGGGAGGCCGCAGTGGCAGAGGCTGAGGCCGCCCTGGAGGATGCCAGAATCGAGTATGAAGGCAGCCTGAAACTGAAGGAGCAGGGCCTGCAGTCCCAGACGGCGATAGCGTCTGCCGCGGCCCGCCAGGAAGCGGCTCGCGCCCAGCTGCGGCGCCAGGTTCTCAACCTGGAGCGCACCCGGATAACCGCACCCTTCAGTGGCATGGTCGAGGACCTGCACCTGAACACAGGGGACTACGCGATCCCCGGGTCGCCCTGTGCCACGCTCATCGACCTCGACCCGATGCTGGTCAGGGCCGATGTCACCGAGACGGAAGTGGAGAGCCTGCGACTGGGCGGCCGTGTCTCTGCGCGCACCAGCACGGGCAGGGACCTGGAGGGTGTGGTCACCTTCGTGGGCAAGCAGAGCGACCCCGTGACGCGCACCTATCCCGTCGAGATCACGGTGGAGAACCACGACTACAGCATCCGTTCCGGCCTGACCGTCAGCGTGCGCTTTGGCCTGGGTGAGGTGCAGGCGCATCTTATTTCCCCGGCCCTGTTTACCCTGGACGACCGGGGCGAGATGGGTGTGCGCACCATCGACAAGTCAAACCGGGTGACATTCCATACGGTGCGTATCATCGAGGATGGCCCCGAGGGTGTCTGGGTGACCGGGCTGCCCCGCACCACCCGCCTGATAACCGTAGGCCAGGAGTTTGTCTCCGCGGGTGAGGTGGTCGAACCGGTTTACTCTGACGAGCGCAGCGCACAAGTAGCCCAGCCATGACGTCTCTTATCGAGTCGGCTATCAGTCGAACCCGCACCACCCTGTCACTGCTGGTGGTACTGGTAATCGCGGGTTTTCTCGCACGCGCCGTGCTGCCGATTGCGAACGACCCGCATATCGAGTTGCCGTATTTCTATATCGGGGTGATGCATGAGGGCATCTCCCCCGAGGATGCCGAACGCCTGTTGGTCCAGCCCATGGAAATCGAGCTGCGCAAGCTCGAGGGCGTGGTGGAGCTCACGTCCCGGGCGTCCGAGGGCATGGCTGTTTTTTTTGTCGAGTTCGATGTCTCCCAGGATCTCAACGAGGCCCTGAGCGATGTGCGTGAGGCGGTCGATCGTGCCAAGGCGGAAATGCCGAGCACGGCCGAGGAGCCGTTCCTGCAGGAGCTCACGGTCGACGACTTCCCGATAGTGCAGGTCAACCTGATCGGTGAGAACGCCAGCGAACGCAGCGTCTACCAGGCCGCGCTCAAGCTCCGGGATGACATAGAGTCGATTCCATCCGTGCTCGCGGCGGATCTGCAGGGTTACAGGGAGGAGTTACTCGAGGTCCTGATAGACCCGGATGCACTCAACGCCTACCGCATTTCCAGCGAGGAGCTGTTGAGCACGTTACAGCGCAACAACCGCCTGATCCCCGCCGGCAGCATCGATACCGGCAAGGGGCGTTTCTCGGTCAAGGTACCGGCGGTGGTGGAAGAGGCCGGGGATATCCTCGACCTGCCGATCCGCAGTTCAGGAGACAAGATAGTCACCCTGCAGGATGTGGCATCGGTGCGCAGGACGTTCAAGGACCGCACCAGCTACGCGCGCTACAACGGTCGCGAAGCCATCTCCATCGAGGTCACCAAGCGAGCCGACGCCAATGTCATCGACAGTGTGGACCAGGTGCTGGCGATGGTGGATGCCGCGCGCCCCCTCATACCCGCGGGCATAGAAGTGATCGTGTCGCAGAATCAGGCCGAGTTTGCCGCGCTGCAGGTGAGGGAACTGGAGGGCAATATCCTGACGGCGCTGGCGCTGGTCATGGTGCTGGTAGTGGCAACCATGGGCTTTCGCAGCGGCATAATCGTGGGGCTGGGTATTCCGGTGTCCCTGCTGTTTTCCGTGATCATCATCCACCAGCTGGGTTATACCTTCAATTTCATGGTGATGTTCGGCATGTTGCTCGGCCTGGGTATGCTGATCGATGGGGGTATCGTCGTCACCGAGTACGCCGACCGCATGATGGGCGATGGCATGCATCACAAGGCGGCCTACGCAGAGGCGGTGAAACGCATGTTCTGGCCGGTGACCGCCTCTACAGCGACCACGCTGGCGGCGTTTCTTCCCCTGGTGTTCTGGCCCGGTGTTGCCGGCCAGTTCATGGCTTACCTCCCGGTCACGGTGTTCACTGTCCTGACCGGTTCCCTGCTCTACGCCCTGCTGTTCGGCCCGGTCCTGGGCACGCTGTTCGGCAGGCCCTCCGGCCACAGTCGCAAGACAGCCGAGGCCATGCACCAGCTGGAATCGGGTGATCCCACCCTGTTGCAGACACCTACCGGTCGCTTTGCCCGCTTCCTGGTGCGGGTCTGTGATCGACCGCATGTCGCCCTGGGACTTATCGCAGGTGTTTTGTTTGGCATTTTCTGGGCCTACGGCAAGTTTGGCGTGGGCACCATCTTTTTCTCCGATGCCGAACCCCAGTTCGTGCAGGTGTCCGTGCTGGGCAGGGGCAATTTCTCCGCCAGTGAGGTCAACCGCCTGGTGCTCGAGGTCGAGCGTGAAATACTGCGGGTGCCGGGTATACGCTTTGTCAACAGCCAGACCCTGTTGCCGGGTGGGACCACTGGCAGTCGGGGCGGCGATAGCAGCTCGGACCGTATCGGCTCGATCTTCCTTGAGCTCTACCCCGAGTCCGAGCGCAAAACCTCGGGCAATGCCATCATCCGCGAGATCCGCAAGCGCACCGATCACCTGGCCGGTATCCGTGTCGAGTTGCTGCCGCTGGAGCAGGGGCCGCCGGTGGGCAAGCCGATACAGATCGAGCTGACCTCCCGCCAGCGCGCATTGCTGGAGCCCGCCATGGCCAGGATCCGGGCTTACCTGGACTCACTGCCCGAACTCCTCGATATCGATGACACCGCGGCGCTGCCGTCAATCGAGTGGCGGATCGAGGTGGACCGGGCACAGGCGGCCATCTACGGCGCGGATGTCTCCTCCGCCGGGATCGCGGTGCAACTGGTTACCAACGGCGTCAAGGTCGGTGAATACCGGCCGGATGGCGCCGATGACGCTGTCGATATCCGGGTGCGTTATCCCCGGGATGAGCGCGGTATCCGGGCCATGGATGAGCTGCGTATCAGCACCAGCCAGGGCATGGTTCCCCTCAGCAACTTCGTGCGGATAGAACCCGCCCAGGGTGTCGATACCCTCAGGCGGGTGGACGGCATACCGGTGGAATTGATACGCGCCGACGTGGTGGACGGCGTGCTGGCGGATACCATGGTGCGCAAAATCGAAAGCTGGCTGGAGCAACAGGAGTTCGACCCGGCGATCAAGATCCGCTTTCGCGGCGCCAACGAGGAGCAGGCCGATTCGCTGGCGTTCGTGGGAGTGGCGTTTTTGCTGGCCCTGGCGCTCATGTTTATCCTGCTGGTGACGCAGTTCAACAGCTTCTACCAGAGCGCCCTGATCATGCTGGCGGTGGTCATGTCCACCGCGGGGGTTTTGCTGGGCCTGCTCATTCTCGGCAAGCCCTTCAGTGCCATTCTGACGGGTGTGGGGGTGGTCGCACTGGCCGGTATCGTGGTGAACAACAACATCATTCTGATAGATACGTTCAATCACGTGCGCCGCATTCATCCCGAACTGGATCGGCGCACTGTCATTGTCAGGGCGACAGCCCAGCGCCTGCGCCCCGTGCTCCTGACGACGGTCACCACGGTCTTCGGCTTGCTGCCCCTGGCCTGCGGTCTCTCGGTCGACCTGCTATCGCGCACCATCACGGCGAATGGCGAGATGGCGTTGTTCTGGGCCCCACTGTCCCAGGCGATCGTGTTTGGCCTTTCATTCGCGACGATTCTCACCCTGGTTGCCACCCCGGCCATGCTGGCCCTGCCGACGACAGTGGGCGAGTGGCTGGCAAAGTACCGGGGCCGGACGACGCCGCAGGAGATGACGCAGTAGCCGGGCTGCACCTGCCTCAGGGTAAATATGTCACATCCGGCAAATCCGCTTTTCGCACAGGCCTGTATAAGGTTTGTCCAGGAGCCTGTCGGGCTCCTGATACAAGTCCGCAAATTGAGAGGTCTCAGCAGCTGATGTCGCGCCCCGGAGTCAGACAGTCACTCTCGCAGCCGGGCAAGGCCATGGCCCTTGTCCTCGGTCTGCTGGGCGCTCTGCCCGCATTGGCCCAGCCCGAGGGCAATAGTCGCAGCCCCTGGGTATGGGGCCTGGCGGGTGGAGCGGTGCACCAGATGGATGCGGATCTGAAGAGCGGTGATGGCCAGGTCAGTGTCAGTCGCGTGTTCGTCCAGCCCAGCCTCGGCTACGCCTGGGACCGGCGCAACAGCGTCTCCCTCTCACTGGGGGCCGGCTATGCCGATTACGATTTCTCCGACGGTGCCCGGGTGGGCGGGACGCGACCCTGGGGAGACGTGCGGGACGTTTCCCTCTCGTTGCCGATTCGCTTTTCCCCGTCCGAGCGGGCAGACGTCATCGTGATACCCGGCGTTCGCAGCTTTTACGAGGAGGGCGCCGATGTTGACGAGGGCAGGACAGAGGGGGTGATCGCCGCAGCCGGCTGGAAGTTTTCAGACTCACTGACCCTCGGTCCCGGCTTTGGCTGGTTCTCGGAACTGGGTGGGGGCAGCAACGCCTTCCCCATCATTCTCATCGACTGGCAGATAACGCGCCGCTTGTCATTGACCACCGGGCGTGGACTGGCCGCATCCCAGGGCCCCGGCCTCACCCTGAATTACGACCTCGCCGACAAGTGGGTCCTCGGCCTCACCGGGCGCTCGGAGAAAACCCGCTTCGCCCTCGACGAGGACAGCACCCGGAAGGAGGGATTCGGCGAAGACAAATCGCTGCCGCTGCTGCTGACGCTCAGTTACAGCCCCTGGCCCAGAACCAGCGTCAGCGCCCTGCTGGGTGCGGAGTTCGAGGGGAGCCTGCGCAAGGAAAACAGCCGCGGCAATGTCATTGCGAAATCGGACTTTGACACTGCGGTCGTGTTCGGCGTGGTGTTTTCCAGCCAGTTTTAACCGGGCGCGGCCGGCGCCGTGAGTTTGATGAGATGGCCGCCCGCGGCGTTTTTCCCGTCCTGTAGCAGCCAGATGGCCCCGTCGGGTCCTTCGGCCACCGCGCGAATGCGCTCGCCCATGTCGAAGCGCTGTGCCTCTCGGGCACTGTTCCCGTCGAGTTCGACCCGTAGCAGCGATTTTGACGACAGCCCGCCGATCAGGGCGTCACCCCGCCACTGGGGAAATTGCCCGCCGCGATAGAACGTCAGGCTGGAGGGAGAAATGGCCGGCACCCAGGCCACTGCAGGGGCCTTGAACTCCGGCCGCGTGGCGTGGTCGGGAATCACGGTACCGTCGTAGTGGTCGCCCTCGGAGACGATGGGGTAGCCGTAATTGGCGCCCTTTTCCACCAGGTTGAGCTCATCCCCGTGCCTGGGCCCCATCTCCGCCACCCACAAGCGGCCGCTGGCATCGAATGCCAGGCCCAGCGGGTTGCGGTGCCCGAGTGACCATATCTGGGCGGTAATCCCACCGGCTGCCGCGAAGGGGTTGTCAGCCGGGACCGTGCCGTCGTCATTCAGGCGCAGGATCTTGCCGAGGTTGCCCGCCATGTCCTGGGCGGGGTCAAACTTCTGCCGGTCTCCCGAGCTTATCCACAGATAGCCCTGCGGGCCGAAAGCGATACGGTGGCCGTAATGGCCCTGACCGCTGACTTTGGGCGCCTGGCGCCATATCACTTCGAGACCGGTCAGCCTGGCAGGCCCGTCGTCCAGCTCCAGGCGGCCCCTGGCCACTACCGCCCCGGATCCGCCCTCGCCCTGCTCGGCATAACTGAGATAGACCAGGCCGTTATCGGCGTAGCCGGGGTGCAGTACGACATCGCCCAGGCCGCCCTGGCCGCCGAAATTGACCTCCGGGACACCTGCGACCTCACTGGAGCTGCCGTCGGGGGCGACCAGCAGCAGTGCCCCGCGCTTTTCAGTGACCAGCAGGCGGCCGTCTGGCAGGAACGCCATCGCCCAGGGCTGTTCGAATTTCGCCACCTCTGTCGCGGTAAAGGCGTCATCCTGCGCGGTGGTGGAGCAGGCGGCGATGGCAAACAGTATCGCGAGGAACGCCGGCACCAGCCGCAGGGTGCGCTTGGTCGCAGTGGGCACACTGGCGGGCTGCCTTGCATCTGACACTTTCATGGTTACTCCACTGTTTTCAGTCATGATCCGGCCGGACACCTCGCAGGAGCGGGCAGCGGCCTACCGGGGTATTTACGTGGCAAATGGTCATTTGGCTCAGATGCAACCGGGACCTGATAAATGCCGCCGCGGTGACCGGTAGTGGAGGCAGCGTCGGCGGGGTCTGACAGATCCGGTTGGCCCGCGCTAGCGGAACCTGTATCGCACTGGCATTGACTTGAGTCCACCGACAAATACAGCCTGAACCCAGTCGGGATCACCCGCCATCTCGATATGCTCCAGGCGCGGCAGCAGTTCGCGGAAGAACATCTCCACCTCCAGTACCGCCAGGTGCTGGCCCAGGCACATGTGACCCCCGTAGCCAAAGGCCAGCTGGTTGCGATTGTCGCGCTCGATGTCGAATGTGTCCGGGTTGTCGATCACTTCGCTGTCGCGATTGGCTGAGGGGTACCACAGGCACAGGCTGTCGCCCGCGGCGATGGATTTGCCGCGAAGCTCCAGTGCTTCTGTGGTGGTGCGCATCATATGCCGCACCGGCGACACCCAGCGAATCATCTCCCGCGCTGCCTGTCTGCCCAGTTCCGGGTTGTCGCGCAACTTCGCCAATTGGTCCGGGTGTTCCAGCAGCGCCTTCATGCCCCCGCCAATCGTGGCGGAGGTGGTGTCGTGGCCCGCCGTGGCGGTAATGATGAAGTAACTGATCTGGTCCAGGGCCTCCATCGGCTCGCCGTCTACCAGGGCGTTGGCCAGCAGGGAGGCGAGGTCCCCGGTCGGGTTCTTTTTCCGATCCTCCACCACCCCGGTGAAGTAGGTGAAGAAATCCATCAGCACCCCGAGCCCGTCACTCACTTCCATTCCCCTGGACTGGGAGGGATCCTGGCCGCCAAACAACTCCTGGGTGAGCCGGAGCATCATGCCTTCCTCTTCCGGGGCCACACCGATAATCGACATGATGACCCGCAGCGGGTAGAGCAGTGCTATGTCCTTGACGAAATCGCACTCGCCGCCCATGTCCTCCATCTTGTCGACATAGGCCCTGGCGATTGCCTGGACCTGCGGCGTCAGCCTGTCGATAGGCCCCGGCTTGAACCAGTCCCGGGTGACATTGCGCAGCTTGCGGTGCTTGGGGTTGTCCATATGGATCAGGGTTTCGAGCCCGTTGCGGGTGCCAAATTGTTCCAGCAGGGCCTGTTCAAAATCCCTGCGGACCAGTACGGTGCGGGGATTATTGAGGAAAGCCGCGTTGTTCTGGCTGATATTCTTTATGTCCTCGTGTTTGGTGATTGCCCAGAAGGGTTCGAAATCCGGGTGCTCGACCAGGCTCACCGGATCCTCTTCGCGCAGGTGGCGGAACAGGGCATGCATGGTGACTTCGTCACCCATTACTTTCGGGTCGAGCAGTTCCTGGTTGCGCCTCATGGTGACTCTCTGTCGTTGTGAAAAAAGGCGAGTGTATACAGCCCGGGAGCGCACGCCCATAGCCCTGCGAGGGTCGGCCATGAACAACCCGATTATGGCCATATATGACTATAATGACGCTGCTGGCTTACGCTGCCGCGCCGCGACTGCGGGCAGGCCGGGCGAACAGCGGGAATCGCGGGTGGTGATACAGATCAACCGGTGCCCTTCGGCTTGGTTTACTATCACGGGGTGGGCCAGCACTGGTACCTGCTGCCCGGTCTGTGGGCCGGGGCGGAATGACGAGACGGATTATCGCCGGGGAAGAGTTTGATGTTTGATCTGGGTGCATGCCATGTGGAGCGCAACCGGGACGGCCATTACCGGGTGAGCTGGCGCACGGCCAGGCCGGGGCAGAGAGTCGCCATTTATATGTCGGACAACCCGGACCACTATTATACCGGCAGGGACCTGGGCACCCCGGTGCTGTACTCGAGCGGGCACGACGCGCTGGTACACAACCCCGATAAGGACGTGAGGCATTACTTCTACCTGGAAACCGATGGGGGCGAGGCGGTGATACTCGCGGAGCGGCAGCTGTCCCTGCAGGGCACCCCCAACTTTCGCGACCTGGGTGGTTACCAGGCAGCAGACGGGCGCCGCCTGAAGTGGGGCAAGCTCTACCGCTCGAGCAAGTTATCTGCACTCAGCCATGGCGATATGGGCTATGTCCGGCGGCTGGGCCTGACCCTGATCTGCGATTTCCGCCAGGTGGTGGAGCAGGAGCTGGAACCCACGCTGCTGGGCGGAGAAAACATGCCACTGCTGGCGAGTTTGCCCGTGATGCCCGGCAGCTCGACCAGCTTCCTGGAAAACCTGCACAAAGGCATTATTGCGGTCGATGACGCGGCGCGCTTCATGGAAGACACCAATCGCGAGCTTGTCATCAGCCAGATGCCCCGGTATGCCGAGATGTTCCAGTTGTTACTGGCGGGGGACCAGCAGTTGCTGATTCACTGCGCCTCGGGCAAGGATCGCACGGGCTTTGGCGCCGCCCTGATACTGGACGTGCTCGGCGTCGGTGAGGAAGCCATCGTGCAGGACTATCTGCTGACCAATCGCTACCTGCCCATAGAAAAGGAAATACGCCGTCTGTCTGCCGAATTTACCGATCACACAGGGGCGGCGGTTTCCCCGGAGGTGCTGCGACCGATGCTGGAGGTCCGCCCGGAGTACATCCGGGCATGTTTTGAGGAGATAAAGCGACGTTACCAATCCAAAGACCATTTCTATGAAGCGGCCCTCTCCCTGGATGATGCCAAGGTGAAGCGATTGAAGGATCGCTACCTGCACTGACATCGTCATGCCCGACCAAAAAGACAGCCCGGACCGGAAAATCATCCATATCGATATGGATGCCTTTTTCGCCAGCGTGGAGCAACGGGACAATCCGCAGCTGCGCGGTAAGCCCGTGGCCGTCGGCGGCTCGGCCCGGCGTGGCGTAGTCGCGGCGGCCAGCTACGAGGCGCGCCAGTTCGGGGTGCGCTCCGCCATGCCCTCGGTGACTGCGGCGCGGCGCTGTCCGTCACTCGTTTTCGTGCCGCCGCGTTTTGATGTCTACCGCGAAGTGTCCGGCCAGATCCGACAGATTTTCTCGCGCCACAGTGACCTGGTGGAGCCCCTGTCGCTGGACGAGGCCTACCTCGACGTGACGAGGGATAAACAGCGCCTCGGCAGCGCGTTCCGGGTGGCGCAGATGATTCGCCTGGCGATACGTGAAGAAACCGGCCTGACAGCCAGTGCCGGCGTCAGCTACAACAAGTTTCTCGCCAAGATCGCCTCGGACCAGAACAAGCCTGACGGGATCTGCGTCATCCTGCCCAGTGAGGGAGCCGATTTCGTAGCGACTCTACCCGTGCGGCGTTTTTATGGCGTTGGGCCAAAGACCGCAGAGCGCATGGCGCAACTGGGTATCGAGTCCGGAGCGGACCTGCGCGACCGGGACCTGGCGTTTCTGCGGGAACACTTCGGCAAATCGGCGGAGTACCTCTATCACGCCGCCCGCGGTGTCGACCGGCGACCGGTTCGACCCGACCGCATTCGTAAATCCGTGGGCTGCGAACGAACCTACGGCGAGGACCTGGTTGAGGAAGCGGCCTTGCGGGAAGCACTGGAACGCATCGTCGATCTCGCCTGGCAGCGGATCGAGGGCCACCGTGTGACGGGACGGACCGTCACCCTGAAGGTGAAATTCGAGGACTTCAGGCAGATTACCCGGGCCAGGTCCTGCGACCCATGCATCGTGCAAAAAAGCCAGTTTCGCGCTGTTGCCGCCAGCCTGCTGGACCAGGTGCTGCCCGTGCCCCGGGGTGTGCGCCTGCTTGGCCTGACGCTGTCGGGACTGTCGCATCTCGAGCACTCTGCGATCGCAGAGCCCGCCCCGCTCCGGCTCAATCCACAGCGGGCGTTTGATTTTTGACAGGCCGGGCCGTCGGGGACCACCCCCGTGACGGCACAGCGACGCAAATCAATTCAGGAAAAAACGTGGATCCAGCGGTTTATCCGGACAGCGCTCCCCGACGATCGTGTACTTGTACTGGACATTCACCGGTGTATCGCTGGCAAACGGCGGGGATTTCTCGTAGCCCTTGCCACTGGACTCGAGGGTCTTGCCCCTGAACGGATCGAAATAGAGGGTGAATTTCTCACCAATGGGCTTCCCGACGCTATCGACCGCCTGCCACACAAGGCGCTGGTTGGTGGCCTTGTCCACCGATGGGTTATCGGGATCGACGCCGACAGGGCAGTGCGACTCATCAAAAGTGATGTTTACAGGTATATCGGGCAGACGGGGTGGCTCTGGCATAGGGGCGCAGGCACCCAGCAAGGTGACGGCTGCAACCAGGCCTGCTGCCTGCCCACCGGATGGTCCGGGCCGCCTGTGAGAACTGTTCATGGTGTTTCTCCTTCACTCTCTCGCTTCGACTCATGCCCCTGCTGCGTCAGTACGGCTTCGTAGTCGGGCAATGTTCTCAGTCTGGAAAGGCCAATATCCGCTCTGACCATATGCGGTGGATATCCCAGTGACAGGGCCTTGCGAATCGAGTCGAGGGCCTGTTCGGGTTCGTTGAGCGCGCACAGGGCCGTGGCTGAAAAATAGTAGACGAACATATCCTTCTGCGCCAACTCGCTCGCCAGATCAATATTCTCCAGCGCGCTGGCACGCTCCCCGACAGCGGCCTGGTAATGCGCAAGCGCCGCAATGGCGACCGCATCCGCGGAGTTGATCTGCAGGTGTTGTTCAGCCAGTTCAATTGCGCGGTGGTAGGCGGCACTGGCAAGTTCGGACCGGCTTGCAGAGTGACGATAGGCGTCACCGAGGTTTCCCCAGACCTCGAAATGCTCGGGCGCCAGCTCCAGTGCCTGCTGGTACATCTGCGCGGCATCATCGAATCGGCCGAGGAAAAAATAACTGGAGCCGAGGTTGAGGTAGACATTGGTATTGGGTGTGCCGCCGAGGGCATCCTCCCAGGCCGCGGCGGCCTCCCCGAAACGCCCCATCAGGTAATAGGCGGCACCGAGGTTATTGGAGGCGACCCGGCTTTCGGGCAGTAAGTCATCGACACGTTGAAAATAGCTGATCGACTCGTCTACCCGGCCGACATTGAACAGGTAGCGACCCATGGCCATCAGGGTAGCCCAGTTCTTGGGCTGCAACTCGATTGCCCGGACCAGGGTCTGTTCCGCCAGGGGGTATTTCTCCCGGGAGACAAAGGTCTCGGCCAGGCCGACATAGGCATCCACGGCGGTCGCATTCAGGCTCAGTGCCCGGTTGAATTCGCGCTCGGCCAGTGCGTACTGACCGGAATCGCGATAGAGGTTCCCCAGTGCGACATGGACTGCGGGCGAGTGACTTTCCAGCGACTGGGCTTGCAGGCAGGCCTGTTCGGCGGCGATAAAATTGCTCTTTTCCTTGTTGGCGGAATACTGGAACAGCAGGGTATCGCACAGGCCAGCCAGGGCGTCCGCGGAATCCGGCGCAAGTTTTACTGCCTTCCTGAACATCTGCTCCGCGTTGTGCAGGGTCTGCTCGACGCGCGGCTGGCGCAGGTAATCCCGTCCACGCAGGTAGTAGTCGTAAGCATCGGGATCAATGGTCTGCTCGCGCTGCAGAAGGTCCCTGCTCTCGTTTGACAGGACAACCTGCAAGTTCTTTACCACTTCCGTTGCGATTTCAAGCTGCAGGTTCAATATGTCTTCCAGGTCCCTGTCATAGCTCTCGGACCAGAGGTGAAAGCCATTTTGCGCCTGTATCAATTGCACGGTGACGCGCACGCGCTTGCCGTCATGCCGCACGCTCCCCTCCAGGATGTTCTGCACACCCAGTTGACGCGCGATGGTCGGGATATCGACCCGCTTGTCCTTGAAATAGAAGGACGATGATCGCGCCGAGACGTTCAGCTCGCCCAGCTTCGCCAGCAGGTTCAGAATCTCCTCCGCCAGACCGTCACCGAAATATCCCATGTCGGATGCGTCGCTGAAGTTCACGAAGGGCAGCACGGCAATCGTCACCCGGCCGTCGCCCGGCTCGGGAATGCCGGCATTGACTTCTCCCCCGGTGCCCGACATGGCCTCGAACAGGCTGGCGCTGTCTGCTCTCAGGCGCTCGAGGTAGAGGTAGCCCACCAGCAGGATCAGTGCCAGGCTGGCAACGACCGCTGCGATTCTAAGGGGCGTCAAATGAAACCTTTCGGTGTTGAGCGTTTCCGGCGCGGTTTCAACCAGCCCGCCGGATGTCAGGTCGAAGACCCAGGCCAGGGCGATGGACAGGGGAAAACCGGCGCAGGCCAGCAGCAGCACAAGGGTAATGGCCTTGTCACCGAGGCCAACGATGGGGAAGAGGACATCGGCAACCTGCAACAGTGCCCAGGCCGCCGCGGCATAGACGGTCGCAACACGGGTAACGCCCCTGTGCTGGAGCTGCGCGAGAATTTGCTTGATGTCCATTATCGGTCCCACAGCGCAGGATCAACCAAGTCTAGCAGAAAGCCGACCGGTGAGGCCTGTGATACCCCTGCCGCATGCGGACAGACGCAGACCGGGCACATCACAAATGCCAAACCGTGCTTTCTTTGCTCGTTTCAACTATCGTAAAAACCGGACGGATTGATCCGGTGCCCACGATGACTGAATGGCCTTACAGATTAACCCGGCTGGACCGGCTGCTGAGCCTGTTCACCCGGTTGCGCCCCGGAGAAGGCCGCAGCGTGATGATATTTTTCGGTTACGCGCTGCTGTTGATGCTGTCCTATTACATATTGAAAACGGTGCGCGAGCCCCTGCTGCTGTCAGGAGCCGGCGCCGAGTTCAAGAGCTATGCTTACGGGGTCACCGCACTGCTGCTATTGCTCCTTGTTCCACTTTACGGCGCGCTTTTTCGTCGTGTCGACCGGCTCCAGCTCACCCGCTTTGTCACGGGTTTTTTCCTGTTCAGTCTGCTGCTCTTCTACCTGCTGGGTCGCGCAGGTATCAGTATCGGATTTGCCTACTATGTCTGGGTGGGCGTATTCAGCGTAATGATTACGGCCCAGTTCTGGGCTTTTGCCGCCGACAGTTTCAATGTGAAGAGCGGCCAGCGCCTGTTCCCGCTTATCATGGTGGGGGCGACGCTGGGCGGCCTGGTAGCGCCCGCCCTGAGCGGCTTACTGTTTCGCCAGATCGGGCCCTGGCCCCTGTTGCTGATAGCCGCGGGTTTGCTCGCCCTGACTATCCCCTGTGTTGGCTGGGGGCAAAAGTCGATCCCGCCGGGTTCTACCGGCCAGGATCGGGGTGGCAATGATGCCGAAAAGGCAGGCTTCTGGGGCGGTCTTTCCCTGGTCCTCAACGACCGCTACCTGTTCCTGCTTGCGCTGCTGATCATCCTGCTGAACTGGGTGAATACCACCGGGGAGTATATTCTTGCCGAGCTGGTCGTGCGCTATGCCGATGACCTCGCCGCCGCGGACCCGGCTGTAGACAGGGGGGGGGTGATCGCGGGCTTCTATGGCTCGTTCTTTTCCATCGTCAATCTGCTGACCCTGCTGCTGCAGGTATTCCTGGTGGCGCACATTTTGCGCTGGATCGGCGTGAAGGGCGCCATCCTCGTGCTGCCGATCATCGCCATTATTGGCTATGGCATGGTGGTTTTCATACCCGTATTCAGCATCATCAGGGTGGTGAAGCTATTTGAAAATGCGACCGATTACTCACTCATGAATACCACCCGGCACGCCCTCTACCTCCCCCTGAGCCCGGCGAAAAAGTACGAGGGCAAGACCACCATCGAGGGCTTCTTCTGGCGTTTTGGCGACCTCGCCCAGGCCCTGGCGGTCTATGCGGGGCTGCACTGGCTTGATTTCGGTGTTGGTGAATTCGCCATGGTAAATATGGTTCTTGCCATGCTGTGGCTGGGTCTGGCGGTAGCGGTTGCCAAACAGTTTCACGTGGAGGAAAAGGAGGGCGGTCTCAACCTGCCCCCCCGCTTGTACCGGCATATTGGAGAGCGGCTGGTGGAGCCCGGACGCTCCTTTTCGTTTGAGCTGCCACCGGACACATTTATTGACCCCGACGAGGGAGAGGTACTGGCATTCACCGCCTGCCTCGACTCCGGTGAAGCGCTGCCGGACTGGCTGAGATTTCACTCGGAGACGCTTTTTTTCAGTGGCAAGGCCCCTCCTGAACCCGGAGTCGTCGATGTGGTGCTGCGAGCCACTGACTTTGACGGCGCCTGGGCCGAGGGTAAGATGC
>JAZBNW010000185.1:0-8187 GCA_036350855.1 Halieaceae bacterium | reverse complement strand
TGATTATCCTTCTAACTGTTTGATAAAAAAGGGAAATTTGGCGCGCCCGGAGAGATTCGAACTCCCGACCAACTGGTTCGAAGCCAGTTACTCTATCCAGCTGAGCTACGGGCGCGCGGCAGGGTGGATTGTACAGACTCTCCGGGAGAATAGCCCTCTCCCGGAATAACTTTTTCTAGGCCCTGCCCATGGCCTCCAGGGCAGTCAGGAATTTGCCGACCTTGTCGAAGGTTTCCTGGTATTCCTGCTCCCACTGCGAGTCCGCCACAATGCCCCCGCCAGCCCAGCAGTGGATGTTGCCGCCCTCGCTCAGCAGGGTACGGATGGCGATGTTGCTGTCCATGCGTCCATCCGCACTGATATAGAGTACCGAGCCGCAGTACACGTGGCGGGGGTCCGGCTCCAGCTCGGCGATGATTTCCATGGCCCGACGCTTCGGCGCACCGGTAATCGAGCCACCGGGAAAGCTGTCGCGCAATAACTCGACCGCGCCCCGGCCTGGCTGCAACTCGCCGCTGATCGTGCTGACCAGGTGGTGGACCGTGGCCAGGCTCTGCACCTCGAACAGGCGGTCGACGATGATGCTGCCGGGAACACAGCTGCGGCCGAGGTCGTTGCGCAACAGGTCGACAATCATAAGGTTTTCCGCACGGTCTTTGCTGGAAGCGCGCAATTCCCGCACGGCCGCGCGATCTGCC
Organism: Halieaceae bacterium; assembly: GCA_036350855.1. Lineage (GTDB taxonomy): Bacteria > Pseudomonadota > Gammaproteobacteria > Pseudomonadales > Halieaceae > JARRPM01. The sequence goes on along the minus strand of JAZBNW010000185.1, from coordinate 7,489 downwards.
TCCGGATCGGCGTGGCGCGGCCGCGTACCCTTGATCGGGGCCGTTTCGACGCGGTGGCCATGCAGTGACAGGAAGCGCTCCGGTGACAGGCTGATCACGGCACTGTCCCGGGCCACCTTGAGATAAGCCGACAGCGGCGCCGCTGCCACCGCCCGCAGCTGGCGGTAGGCATACCATGGGTCGCCACTGAAAGCGGCGCTGAAGCGCTGGGCGAGGTTGACCTGGTAGCAGTCTCCGGCCCGGATATAGTCGGCGATACGCTCGAAGGCCGCCCTGTAGGTTTCGGGGGTCATGTTTGATCGGAATGATTCATCCAGGCGAAAGTCCGGCGTCCGGTTCCGCGCCCCTTGTCGCAACCTCGCCAGTACATCATTGCGCTCCGCCGCGGGCACGCCGGGCTGGCTGACAAGGGTGGCCTTGCGTAACAGGTGATCCTGGATCACGCACCAGTCATAGGCCTGCATCAGGCTCGCAGGTGGTTGTGGCCCCGAATCCTTCATTCCGGCACCGGCGACAACCCGGTGCAGGCGGTTTCCCAGACCGTAGCTCAAATAGCCAAGTATGCCGCCACAAAAAGGAATGTCCTGGGAGACCGGTTGGATACCGGCGAAGCGATCCCGGTGGTAGCGACCCAGGTCCTCGAAAAAGGCCCGGCACTGCGCCTCGTCGGCATCCTGTTGAAGGGAGGGCAGTTGCGCGACCGGATTTGCCGCCAGAATGTCATAGCGACCGGCCGTGGAATACGGAAAACTGCTGTCCAGCAGGGCCGCACCGGGCAGGTCGCGGATGCGCTCGAACAGCTCGCAGGTGTCGCGCTGGTAGGGGATGTCATCCAGGTGGACCGCTTTGCTCATCCTGTGGCCGAACTGGTCTCAGCGCGCCGCTACAGCGCCAGTGATCGCAGTTCCACATCCTCCGCGCTGTAGCGCCAGAGCTCCTCGAATAACTCGAGGTGACGCCGGGTCGAGGCCGGGGAGGAGGGCTCGTAGAATCCCTCGCGATCGCTGTCCCCGGGCTTGTACAGTACGCCATCCCGGTCACAGATGACGATGGTTTCGTCATTCCACTGGGGGTGCTCCGCCAGTTTGCGGATCTGTACAGAACTGGGGATACGCCGCGCCAGTTTGAGCAGCCGGTGCCCGCGGGCGACCAGGTCGCGCGAATCGGCCACCAGTATGCGCACCCGCGTCTGCCGGCTGCTGCGTATCAATATTGCCAGTGCCTGGGCCAGTTCCGCGTTATCGAAAGCGGCGTGATCGAGCCTGGGGCTGAGGATACAGACCTGCCGGGCTGCGGAACTGCACAGCGCCACCGCCAGCTCGTCGAAAGGCTGGGGATAAGCGACCCCGGCGAGAAACTCATTCGACATAGATAGCTCCGCTCTCGAGCAGGTAGTCGAGCAGGCTCGCCGTGTCGACCTGTGCCAGCGCGACGGCGAGGCGCTCGCCCTCCAGTCGCCAGTCTGCGCACAGGGCCGTCAGGCTGTCCAGTACGGTCGGACTGAAGTGGCGGGCCTGGCCGTTGGCGAATACCGTGATGCCACCGGGATCCTGCTGCCACGCCACCCGGGCGGCGGGGGACAGCTCGATATAGCCCGGTCCAGCGGCCAGCAGCGCCCTGGCTTCCGCGAGATCGTCGTCGTCCGCAGCAAACTCGTAGCGCGGTTCGGTTACCATGGCGCCGAACCAATGGCTATCGCCGGCCTGTTCCAGGGCTGCGCGCAACTGGGCGCGCACCCGTTCGAGGTCAGTGGGCCGGATCTCTCCCGCCCTGGCGGCGGGCTCGATGGCCGGGTCGCCGTAGAACAGCTCCGGGTCGAGTTTTTCCAGCAGGTCATCCGCCCAGCGAGATACCATGTCATTGATGCGGGGCGCTCGAAAGCCGATGGAAAATGTCGTGCACTGGCCTTCGGCTGTGCCCCAGTGCGCAACACCCGGCGGCACATAGAGCATATCGCCCGGTTCGAGCAGGTATTCGCGACTGCAGTCAAAATCCCGCAGGATACGCAGGGAATCGTGCGGCACAAGGGGCGATTGCGAGTTGCAGGCCTGCCCCAGCCGCCAGCGACGCCGGCCTTCTCCCTGCAGCAGGAATACATCGTAGTTGTCGTAATGGGGACCGACGCTGCCGCCATCCACTGCGTAGCTCACCATCACGTCATCGACCCGCCAACTGGGCAGGAAGTCCACCAGCTGGCGCAAGCGGGCAACCTCGGGAACATAGTGATCGACAGCCTGCACCAGCAGTGTCCAGGGATTGTCGCGCCGGAAATCAGCCTCCTGAAACGGCCCGTGGTGCACATCCCAGTTGCCCTCGCGGTACTCGATGATGCGCGACTCGATGTCCTCCTCCAGAGCCAGGCCCGCCAGTTCATCGGCGGGCAGCGGGCTGCTGAAGGGCTCCAGTGCGCCGCGGATCAGCAGCGGTTCGCGCTGCCAGTAGCGGGCCAGGAAGGCGGTCTTGTCCAGCTTGAGCTCCCGCGCGGACATCAGCCCGGCCTACTTGATGGCCCGGGCCTGGGCCACGGCGTTGCCGATATAGCCGGCCGGGGTCAGGGCGAGCAGTGCGCGGCGAGCCTCCTCGGGCAGGTCGAGACCCGCCACGAACGCCTGGATCACCTCGGCCGTCATGTCCTGGCCCCGGGTGAGTTCCTTCAGCTTTTCGTAGGGCTTCTCGATGCCGTAGCGCCGCATCACGGTCTGGATAGGCTCCGCCAGGACTTCCCAGCTGTTGTCCAGGTCCCGCGCGAGGCGCGCCTCGTTCAGCTCGAGTTTGCCGATGCCCTTGAGGGCCGACTGGTAGGCGATAAGACTGTAGGCGGCACCGACGCCCATGTTGCGCAGCACCGTGCTGTCGGTGAGATCGCGCTGCCAGCGGCTGACCGGCAGCTTGCTCGCCATATGCTGCAACACCGCGTTGGCAAGCCCGAGGTTGCCTTCCGAGTTTTCAAAATCAATCGGGTTTACCTTGTGGGGCATGGTGGAGGAACCCACCTCGCCCGCAACGGTCTTTTGCCTGAAATAACCCAGGGAAATGTAGCCCCACACGTCCCGGTTGAAATCGACCAGGATGGTATTGAACCGGGCGAGGGCGTCGAACAGCTCCGCCATGTAGTCGTGGGGCTCGATCTGGGTGGTGTAGGGGTTCCAGCTCAGGCCCAGGGAGGTCACAAACGCCTCGGCATTGGCCTGCCAGTCGATGTCGGGGTAGGCGGACAGGTGCGCGTTGTAATTGCCCACGGCGCCGTTGATCTTGCCCAGGAACGGCACCTGCTGCAGTTGCTCCAGTTGCCGCCGCAGTCTCGCGACGACGTTGGCGATCTCCTTGCCCATGGTGGTCGGGCTGGCGGTCTGGCCATGGGTGCGCGACAGCATGGCGGCCTCGGCCGTGTCACTGGCCAGGCTCGCCAGGACGCTGCTGATCTCATTCATGACGGGAAGCAGCACATCGCGCAGGCCATCGCGCAGCATCAGTGCATGTGCCAGGTTGTTGATGTCCTCGGAGGTGCAGGCGAAGTGAACAAACTCGGCGATGCCCTTGAGCTCATCGTGACCGTCAAAACGCTCCTTGATGAAATACTCCACCGCCTTCACGTCGTGGTTGGTGGTGGCCTCGATGTCCTTGATGCGGCGGGCGTCCACCTCGGAAAAGTTATCTGCGATCTCGTCGAGGATGACGCTGGCTTCCCGGGACAGGCCGGGAACCTCCCCGATACCGTCATGGGCAGCCAGGCATTGCAACCAGCGAATCTCGACCAGGACGCGCCGCTTGATCAGGCCGAACTCACTGAATACCTCGCGCAGGGGCTCGGTCTTGCTGCCGTAACGGCCGTCTATGGGTGACACTGCAGTGAGAGCCGAGAGTTTCATGTAATTCTCCGGAAATAATAGTGGGGATGTTACACCACGCCCATGCCGCGTGACAGTTCCTGGGACGTGCGCAGCAGTTGTTTGCGCTGCAGGAGCAGTCTCCAGCGGCGCCCCCCGAGTTGGTGCCACAGGAACGCGGAGCGGATACCGGCCAGCAACAGCGCCCGGATAATATCGGCGTTTTTCGGGTTCTGCAGATGCTGGGCACTGCCATTGACCTTGATCCGGAACTTCAGTTTGCTAAGGGTATCCTGGTAGATACCGGAAACGCTGTGACACAAATCGTTGACATTATTGGCGAAGTGCTCGGCGCGAAAACTGGTGTGCTGCAGCCGGGTGTGAACCACGGACATCATCGCAGAGTCTCCGGCAAACTTGCGCTCCAGGTAGAGTATCGCCAGGACATAACGCACCAGGTCGCGGTTTTCATCCGCCTGACGGGACGCCAGCAAACTGCTGAGGTTGTTGAGGCCGAGCCTGACCCCGGCAATACCGCCGAAAACATCCTCCACCGTATCCGCCTCGAACTCGAACAGGCTGTGGATGGAGGGACCCAGGAATTCCAGGGGGTAACTGCCGGTCTTGGAAATCTGGTCGACCAGGCGCGCGGCCTGGGCCACGCCGGCGAGGGCGATAGTCTGCTGTTCAAGGTGTGTTCGTGTACTGGTGTTCATGTTTCGCCCGATGTCCGCTCAATGATGCCGCCGCCGAGGCAGCGTTCGCCCTGGTAAAAAACCACCGACTGCCCGGGCGTTACCGCGCGCTGTGGCTGGTCGAAATCCACCCGGTAGACTCCCCCCTCGCGCCGCACCGTGCAGGGCTGGTCTGCCTGGCGGTAGCGCACCTTGGCGCTGCAGGCCAGCGGCAAGTCGGGCTCACTGCCGGCAATCCACAGTATCTCGCCGGTGAACAGCGTGGACTTGAACAGGGCAGGGTGGTCATTGCCCTGGGCTACCAGCAGCACATTGTGCACCAGGTCCTTCTCGACCACGTACCAGGGGGCATCACCGTGATTGGCAAGGCCGCCGATACCCAGACCCTGGCGCTGGCCGATAGTGTGGTACATCAGGCCCTGGTGGCGGCCGAGCAACTCGCCATCCAGGCTGCGTATCTCTCCCGGCCGGGCGGGGAGATACTGCTGGAGGAAGTCCCTGAAGCGGCGCTCGCCGATAAAGCAGATGCCGGTGGAGTCCTTCTTTTTCGCGGTGGCCAGCTCGTGTTGTTGCGCCAGCTTGCGCACCTCGGGTTTGGCCATCTCGCCGAGGGGGAACAGCGTCTGCTCGAGTTCGCGATGGCCAACGGCGTGCAGGAAGTAGCTCTGGTCCTTGTTGTGGTCGACCCCCTTCAGCAGGGTGCCACGGCCGTCGGCCTCGCCGCGGCGGGCGTAATGTCCCGTGGCGATGGCATCCGCCCCCAGCATGAGCGCGTAATCCAGGAAAGCCCGGAACTTGATCTCGCGATTGCACAGGATATCCGGGTTCGGCGTGCGCCCGGCGCGGTATTCCTCGAGAAAGTGCTCGAAGACATTGTCCCAGTACTCCGCCGCGAAATTGGCGCCGTGCAGAGTGATCCCCAGCCGGTCCGCTACGGCCTGGGCATCGGCGAAATCTTCCTTTGCGGTGCAGTATTCGGTGCCGTCGTCCTCTTCCCAGTTTTTCATGAACAGCCCTTCCACCCGGTAGCCCTGCTCCTTGAGCAACAGGGCAGACACGGATGAATCGACGCCGCCGGACATGCCGACGATTACTTTACTGGCGGAATTCAGGCTCATTGGCTGTAAACGAGGTCCAGGGGGTAACAAATACCACGGCGGTGCTGCTCTATCGATGCCAGCACCAGCGGGCTGCGCATTCTAGCAGAGTTGGCAACGATTGCCTCGTAATCGAGCCAGTGAATGGCGTGGATATCGGCGTCCAGCGCGGCGCCCTCCACCTCGCGCAGGGGTCTGCCGAGAAACGTCGTGCGAAAGTAAGTGATGTTATTGGCGGGGGCCGTGTACAGGGCGACCCCGAGCATTCCGAGCAGCTCGATTTCCCAGCCCGTTTCCTCCAGCGTTTCCCGCAGGGCTGCCTCTGACAGGGTCTCCGCCGGCTCCAGGTGTCCCGCGGGCTGGTTGAACACCAGCGCCCCGGTAAATTTATCCCGCTCCTCAACCAGCAGGTAGCGACCAGCGTTTTCAATAACGGTGGCCACGGTCACGTGGGGCGCCCACTGGGTCATCCGCGTTTCCTCCTTCGGGTTCTGGCCGCTGCGCCCCCGGACCGCCCGGCGGGCATGCTTATCTCGAGCTCGCGGTGCTCTCCGGGCTGCAGACCCGCCAGGGACCAGTCCCCGATACGAATGCGCACCAGCCGCAGCGTGGGATAACCCACCGCGGCGGTCATCCGCCGCACCTGGCGGTTGCGACCCTCGCAAATACTCAGTTCCAGCCAACTGTCCGGTACCGTTTTGCGTTCCCGAACCGGCGGCGTCCGGGGCCACAGCGGGGGCGGCGGAATGCGCCGGGCCCGCGCCGGCAGGGTGGGGCCATCCTTGAGTTCGACCCCGCTGGCGAGCTGCCGCAGGGCCTCGTCACTGACCAGCCCCTCCACCTGCACCTGGTAGGTTTTCCAGCGCTTGTGCCGGGGGTTCGCGATCTGCTGCTGCAGGGCGCCGTCGTCGGTGAGCAACAGCAGGCCTTCCGAGTCATAGTCCAGGCGGCCCGCCGCCTTGAAACCGGGGGCCGACAGGAAATCGGCGAGGGTGGCCCGGCCCAGTTCATCGCTAAACTGACTCAGCACCTGGAAAGGTTTGTTGAACAGGATGATACGGGCCATGACACCAACTGTCTGTGGTTAAAATCGCGGGGGGCCGCCAAAAAAAAAGGCGGCGGCACGTGAATCAGCAGCAATCGTGCTACACTACGCGCCGCTTTGCCAGCGCCAGCCAGACAAGGGCATCACGGCGCATATTTCACGAATCGAACCGCAGCAATGGAGTAAATTATGGGCTACAAGCATATTCAGGTTCCCTCTGCAGGTGACAAAATCACCGTCAACGAAGATTTCAGCCTGAACGTCCCTAACAATCCTATCATCCCCTACATCGAAGGCGACGGCATTGGCGTCGACATCAGCCCGGTCATGATCGACGTGGTAAACGCCGCGGTCGAAAAGGCCTACAAGGGCGCGAAGAAAATATCATGGATGGAAATCTACACCGGCGAAAAGGCCGCCGAGCTGTACGATGGCGACTGGTTCCCGGAAGAGACACTGGCGGCCATCAAGGAGTACATCGTCGGCATCAAGGGCCCCCTGACCACCCCCGTCGGTGGCGGTTTCCGCTCATTGAACGTGGCGCTGCGCCAGGAACTGGACCTCTACACCTGCCTGCGCCCGGTGCGCTGGTTCGAGGGCGTGCCCTCACCGGTAAAGGATCCCGGCGCCTGTAACATGGTGATATTCCGCGAGAATTCCGAGGACATCTACGCCGGCGTCGAATACCAGGCCGGCACCCCCGAGGCCAAAAAGGTGGTGGATTTCATCATCAAGGAAATGGGCGCCACCAAGATCCGTTTCCCCGACATGTGCGGCATCGGCATCAAGCCCGTATCGGAAGCCGGCACCAAGCGCCTCGTGCGC
>JAZBNW010000184.1:0-2820 GCA_036350855.1 Halieaceae bacterium | reverse complement strand
TTGATGATCTCATTCGTGTAGAAGCTCTGCCCGGGCAGTCCGAATAGCAAGCCCAGGACACTCTGTTGCGTTCTGGAAAAAAGCGCATCGGCCATGGTCAGCGGCTGGGTGTGCTTCGACTTGCCTGGTTTAATGCCCATACTGGGCATGATAGTGCCCAGTATGGGCATTTTCAAGTACAAGTCCACGGTTGAAATAGATGTCAGCTGGGGGATGGCGAAATCGTCGGCTTGCGCCTGGCCCTATTAATGACATCCACCTCGAAATGCGCATCAGACATGGTCGGGCAGTGATTTGCCCTGCTGGGCCAGTTTGTTGATTTGCATCTAAAACTGACCCAGGATTTGCATCTAAAATTGACCCACCCTGGTCGCCAGATTATGGCGTAGATTTGGGTTTTCTGCCGCTCTTTGTTACCTCCTGATTCGTCGTTGAGTGCTTCAACCTGTAACTGTCATTGCCCGTCTCCAGGATGTGACAGTGATGGGTCAGTCGGTCCAGCAAGGCGGTGGTCATCTTTTCATCACCGAACACCGCTGACCATTCCGCAAAGCCGAGGTTGGTGGTAATGATGATGCTGGTGCGCTCGTACAGCTTGCTGATCAGATGGAACAACAGAGCGCCTCCAGTCTGGCTGAAGGGCAAGTAACCCAGCTCATCCAGAATGACCAGGTCTGTGTATATCAGCCGGTTGGCAATTCGTCCCTGCTGCCCCAGCAGTTTCTCCTGCTCCAGCGCATTGACTAGCTCTATAGTGGACAGGAACCGGACTCGCTGACGATGGTGCTGGATCGCCTGCACGCCGATGGCGGTGGCCAGGTGGGTTTTACCCGTGCCAGGGCCGCCCACCAGCACCACATTCTGTGCGTCTTCCAGGAACTGGCAGCGGTGCAGTGACCTCACCAGGGCCTCGTCCACCGTACTTTGCCCGAAGTCGAAGCCGGTCAGGTCACGGTAAGCCGGGAATCTGGCTGTCTTCATCTGGTAATTGATTGAGCGAACATCTCGCTCGGAGGACTCGGCCTTGAGCAACATCTCCAGCACCGGCACCGCCTGTTGGTAGGCGGGTGAGGACTGGGCGGCGAGCGTATTGATGGCATCCGCCATGCCGTGCAGCTTCAGGGATTTCAGGGTGGTGATCATGGCGTCAGCCTTCATGGTGGATTCTCCTTAGTTGATCGTAACGGGCGGTGTTGGCCTGCGGCTCGGTGACGAGTTTCAGGGCCGGTGGCGTCTGGAGGGGTTGTGGGCGGTTGGGTTCCGCCAGACGACTGAGGCAGTTCAGGACATGCTCCTTGGAGGGTTCGCCTGATTCCAGCGCCCGGGCAACGGCCTGTTCAACCAGCTGTTCATCATGGAGCAGCACGAGCGCCAGGATGTCGACCATCTCCCGGTCGCCGCCTGGCCGTTTCAGCAGGCGTGATTGCAACTGCCGGAAGCTGTCGGGCAGTTCCAGGAACGGGGCGCCATTGCGTAGGGCACCGGGTTTGCGCTGCACCACCGAGAGATAGTGCCGCCAGTCGTAGACGGTCTGCCCGGGCGGCCTTTTGTCCCGGCTGAACACTCGGACATGCTCGGCCACTACCTGTGCCTCGGCGACGATCACCAGCCGTTCCGGATAGACCCGGAGACTCGTAACGCGGTTGGCGAAGCTGGCCGGCACACTGTAGCGGTTGTGCTCGAAGGTAATCAGGCATGTAGAGGACACCCGTTTGCTGTGCTCGATGAAGCCATCAAAGGCCGCCGGCACCGGCATCATCTGTGCCCGTTCGTCCTCCAGGCACTCTGCCAGGGAGCGGGCCTTGAACTCGGGGTTGGCGTTTTCCTGCCAGAGCTCCAGGCACCGGATCTGAAGCCACTGGTTGAGCTCATGCAAGGTTTTGAAGGGCGGAGGGTCATACCACAAGCCATGCCGTGCATCCTGAACCGCCTTCTCCACCTGCCCCTTCTCCCACCCGGAGGCGGGATTGCAAAATTCGGCCTCGAACAGGTAGTGGCTGACCATGGCGTAGAAACGCTTGTTCACCTGGCGTTGTTTGCCCCGGCCGACCTTATCTACTGCGGTCTTCATGTTGTCGTAGATACCTCGTTCCGGTATCCCGCCAAACACGTTGAAGGCATGGTAATGCGCATCGAACAGCATCTCGTGGGACTGGGTCAGGTAGGCCTTCATGAAGAAAGCGCGGCTATAGCTGAGCTTGAAGTGGGCAATCTGCAACTTGGTGCTGATACCGTTGATCCTGACCCAGTCCTCGCTCCAGTCGAACTGGAAGGCTTCACCGGGGGCAAATTGCAGGGGGACATAGGCCTGTTTACCAGCGGTGCGCGCAGCCTCCTGTTGTTCCTGGCGCCACTGGCGGGCGAAGGCAGCCACCCGATCGTATGACCCGGTGTAGCCCAGGACCACCAGATCGCGGTACAACTGTTTTACCGTGCGCCGTTGCTTGCGGTGCCGCCGGGACTCCCGGAACAACCAGTTAGTCAGGGTGTCCTCGTAGTCGTCCAGTTTGCTGGGGCTTTTGCGGGACGGGTAGGACGGCTCGATGACCTGGCTTGCCAGGTACTTGCGCACCGTATTCCTGGACAGGCCCGTGCGGCGCGCGATATCCCGGATCGGTACACCGTCACGCAGGTGCCAGCGTCGAATTACACTCAATAATGCCACGTCAATCACTCCTTGGTACCCCTGCGTATGCTTTTGCAGGGAGGGGTTATACGTGGGTCAAAATTCGATGCAAATCCGGGGGGCTAATGGGTCAATATTGGGTGCAATTCAACATACGATGGGGGTAACATCGAACGGATTAAGTCGGAAAGCCC
>JAZBNW010000183.1:0-2039 GCA_036350855.1 Halieaceae bacterium | reverse complement strand
CGGCGGGTAAGTCGCCAGCCGACTGTGCAGCAGCGGATTATGGTACAGCAACCCCAGCACATCCGCCGCGGAGTAGTAGATCTCCGGCACGGGTGCGAACGACGCCACGGCGTTCTCCAGTCCGCTGGAATGCAGATCCTCGCGGGCCTTGTTCAAATACCGGACGGCGGCGGGATCGGTATCTCCGGCCGAGACCTGAACCGTCAAATAGCCCAGCGAATAGACGATGACGCCGATCAGGAGCGAATAAACCACCCCGGCGACCAGGCCCATGCTGATGCCCACCCGCTGGTTCAACCGCAACCACCGCTGGTACTGGTACTCATCCGTGCGGTACTTGAAATAGAGGTTCAACTTCCAGTGCACGACGAACCCCACCGCCACCAGGATCAAGGCCACGATGAAAAACACCATCACCGGCGGCAACAGAATGCTCCAGACGGGATTCTCCAGCCCCATCTTCGGCACCAAGGGCCGCATCAGCGGCGCCAGGGGCAGCGCCAGCCAGATCCCCACAAACAACCCAATCAACGGAAAAATCATTCGAATCGCACCCTTGGCGTAGCCCAGGGCCGCGAAAATAGCCACCAGGAGCAAGACAGTCAGCCAGATCAGCATAGCGGCGTAAACTAAGCCTCAAGCCCACAAAAGGCACGCAGAAAAATCAGAAGTGTTTGCTTTTTGAGCCGATTCACTTACGTCTTGTCCGCGGGCTGACTGCCCCAACTGACCGATGGCAAACGCTTTGAACCAGCCCGGCGAACTGACCCGGCGCCCGTTTCTTAAACGGGTGCTGGCTGGGTTGCTCGGCGCCACGGCGCTCTTGCCGCCCGGGGCTGCCGGCTTGTGCGTGTTCCTTGATCCGCTCCGCCGCGGGGCCGGGGCGGGCACCCTGTTGCGGGTGACCACCCTGGCGGCGCTGCCGGAGGATGGCACCCCGCGCCGGTTCGCGGTGCTGGCGAGTCGGCGCGACGCCTGGACCCGCTCCTCCCATGAAGCCCTGGGGGCGGTGTTCCTCCGCCGCACCGGCCCTGAAACCGCCGAAGCCCTGCACGCGGTCTGTCCTCACGCCGGCTGTCAGGTTGTTTTCGCCCCCGAGTCGCGGGGTTTCCTGTGTCCCTGCCACAAGAGCAGCTTTGATCTCGCCGGCCGCATCGCCCAGCCCAACAGCCCCAGCCCTCGCGACATGGACACCCTCGAAATCGAGATCCGCGGCCGGGAAATCTGGATTCGCTTCCAGAACTTCCGCTCCGGTTCGGCGCGCAAGATCCCGGTATGATGGCGCGGCTATGCGAGTGGTTGGATCGGCGCACCGGCCTGCTGCAGGGGCCGCTGGCGGTACTGCTGGAACCGATCCCCGGTGGCCCGCGGTGGCGGCATGTCTGGGGCACGCTGCTCGCCCTGGTTTTTGTGACCCAGATCGTGACCGGCTTCTTTCTCTGGACCGGTTACAGCGCCAGCGCGCAGACCGCCTGGGAAAGTGTTTATTACCTCGAACACGAAGTCGGCGGTGGCTGGTTCCTGCGAGGATTGCACCATTTCACCGCTCAACTCCTGGTGGTGCTCCTGGTGATCCACCTGTGCGTGCTGGTGCTCTCGCGCGCCTATACCGCGCCGCGCGAGTTGAGCTTCTGGCTGGCGCTGCTCCTGGTGCCGCTGTTTGTCGGCATGTCTGTCACCGGCTGGCTGCTGCCTTTTGACCAGCGGGCCTACTGGGCCGCCCGGGTGCCCTTGAACCTGCTCGGGCTGACCCCCGTCCTGGGACCGGCCCTCCAACAGGCGTTAATCGGCGGGCCGGAAGTCGGGCATCTGACCTTGACCCGGTTCCTGGCGTTGCATGCCGGGTTGCTGCCGTTGCTTATCGGCGCGATGCTGCTGTTGCATCTGCATTTGCTCTTCCGCGAACGGCTGGCCGCACCGGCGTCCCGGGCATCCGCCGGCCGGCCTTATTGGCCCGACCAAGCCTGTCTCGACGCCTTCGCCTTCGCGCTTGCCCTGGCACTCGTGGTGGTGGTCGTCCTGGTCACCGGCGGGGCGGG
>JAZBNW010000182.1:0-13301 GCA_036350855.1 Halieaceae bacterium | reverse complement strand
GGTGGGAGGATTCGAACCTCCGAATGCCAGGATCAAAACCTGGTGCCTTGCCGCTTGGCGACACCCCAATAAACTAGTGGGTCAATCTAATGAAGCTGCTACCGGTGATACGTTCAGGCCTCTGGCTGCCACGCCAGTCCACTGCTGCGGCAGCTGCCTGACAACGGCCTCGGCCGGTGCCTCGGAGTCGAAACTGGCAAAAACGCTGGCGCCGGTCCCCGTCAACCTGGGCTGGGCGAACCGTTCAAGCCAGCTAAACACCGCGTCTACCTCGGGGTAGAGACGCCTGACCAGCTCCTGACAGTCGTTTCCGGAGCAGCCCTCAAAAAAGGTCGCCATTTTGATCGGAGCGGTGTTGCGTGTCAATTGTAAGTGGGAAAAAATTTGGCCTGTGGAGACGTGGCAGGAAGGGGTAATAATCACATACCAGCGCTGCGGCAGGTCCACGGGCGTCAGCAGCTCGCCGATACCTTCGGCCCAGGCGGTGCGGCCCCCGACAAAGACCGGAACGTCGGCGCCCAGGCTCGCGCCGATGGCCTGCAGACGGGGTTGATCCAGCGCCAGCTGCCACAGTTTGTTCAGCGCCAGCAGGGTGGTGGCGGCGTTGGAGCTGCCGCCCCCGAGCCCCCCACCGGTGGGGATCTGCTTGCGCAGCGCGATATGCACCCCCCGGGGGGCCCCGGCCTCGCGCTGCAACAGCCGCGCCGCCCGGTAGACGAGGTTGTCCTCCAGTGCGATATCCGGCGCGTCCGACTCGAGGGTGATCTCGCCGCTGTTGTTGGGGCTGAAGCTCAGCCAGTCGCCCCAGTCCAGCAGCTGGAACAGGGTCTGCAACTCGTGGTAGCCATCGCCGCGGCGCCCCGTGATGTGCAGGAACAGGTTCAGTTTCGCGGGTGACAGCAGGGTGATCGTGGCAGGCATCAGTGCGGCTCTACCTGCCAGTTGCGAATAATCAGGCGCACCGTTGTGTCGAGGTGACTGATAAGCAGCTTCACCGGCAGGGTCAGGCCATTAAAATTGGCGTAGGCCTCGTAGCGTATCTCCCAGTCATTCTGCTTCAGCACCTGCAGGAGGGACGGATCCGGCCCCGCTTCCATCTGCTGGATCTCGATGTCCGGTGCCGGTATCCCCTTGATCCAGTGCGGCAGGGCAAGTAGTGGCAGGTCCCAGCCGGTCTGGCGCCGCAATGCGCCCGGGTCCGCCAGGTCCAGGGTGCTGCTCTCCTCGCCCTGGCGGATGACCAGGGTCCTGCCGTTGCTGTACAGGCTGGTTGCCGCCACCCCCAGCGGGCCGTTCAGCTTGAGGCGGGTGGTATCCCCCTGCTGCTGCCACTGGACATTGGCCGACTCCGATTGGGTCGGGGTGCGCAGGGCGAGTTTGCCCTCGGCGCCCCAGCTGGTCAGCGCCCGCATCCGCGCGCTGTGCTCGTCCCAGTCGCCCGGGGTCGACGGCGCCTGCGGTTGGCCTGCACAGGCTGTCAGCAGCAGCACCAGGATGGCACCGGCCAGAGGCAGGGGGCGTGGCACTAGGGAGCGGGCTCCGGGGTTTCGCCGTCTCGCTCGGGGCTCCCGGACAGGTCCAGTTCAGCGGTACTGACCTCCAGGCGCTCCAGGGTTTCTGCCAGCACGGCGTTGTCGGGGTCTTTCGTCAGGCCGCCCTGCCAGACCTTCAGGGCGTTATCGGTGTCGCCACTGACCCATAGCACCTCTCCCAGGTGAGCCGCCACCTCCGGGTCGGGGAATGCGGCGTAGGCCCGGGTCAGGTAGTCCAGCGCTTCCTCGTACTTGCCCTGGCGGTACAGCACCCAGCCCATGCTGTCGAGGATGGCGGGTTCGTCCGGCTCCAGCGCCAGCGCCCGCGCGATCAGCTCGTAGGCCTCGTCGTAGCGCCTGGTGCGGTTGGCCAGGGTATAGCCCAGCGCGTTGATAGCGGTGGCGTTGTCCGGCTCGCTGGCGATGATTTTCCTCAGCTCGGTTTCCATCAGCGCCAGGTTGCCCTGTTGCTCGGCGATCATGGCACGGGCGTAGCGCAGGGAACTGGACTCGGGCAGTTGGCCCAGGGCCTCCTCCAGCACGTCGATGGCGCTGGTCAGTTCGTCGCCGCGGGCCAGCAGGTCCGCCTCCACGCCGAACAGCTGCTCTGCCTGTTCCGGGTTCTGCCGTCGCAGTTCCGTGAACCAGGCGCGCATTTCATCGATGCGCCCCTGGTCGATGAGGATGACGCTGGCCCGGCTGGCGGCCACCAGCAGTTCCCGTCCCTCCTCGACCTGCCTGTACTCGTACAGCGCGCCGCTCGGGTCATCCGCGTCCTCCGCAATGCGCCCGAGATAATAGTGCGCCTCGTCGACATGCTGCTCCAGTGCCAGTAGTTGACGCAGGTAGGCCTTGGCCGCCTCGTCGTCGCCGATTTCGCGGCTGATCAGCGCCAGCGACAGCAGCAGTTCGCCATCCCTGGGCGACTGGGCGGACAGCAGCTCGAACTGCTTTCGCGCCGCCTCCATGTCGGTAGCGGTCAGCAGGCGCGCGTACTGCAGTCGAATCTGCGTGTCCTGGGGATTCTCCTCCAGTACCCGCTCCAGTCTTGCATAGGGCGCGGGGGACTGCTGTGCCAGCAGTATCCTCGCTTCGAGCATTGCGGCCTGGCTCTGGTTGGGTTCCAGTTCAAACAGCCGTCGCAGGGTATCCAGGGCGGCGTCGAATTGTTCCTGCTCGGCCAGCACCATGGCCTGGGTCAGCAGCAGCTGGGTGTTGTCGGGGTATTCCCCGGCAAGGTCGTTGATGCCCTGGACCAGGGCTTCCCGCTGGTCCGGCGGGAGCTCCTCGAACCCGCGCAGCAGCGCCGGGAAGTTGACTTCCTCGCCCTTGTCCGCCAGCAGAGCCATATGCGGCAGGGCCTCGACGGCGCGCCCCTGGCGTATCAGCAGGATGGAGAGGGTGTTATTGGCCTCGATATTGTCCGGCTCCAGTTCGATCCAGAGCTGCACGGATTCAAGTGCCGCGTCCTCCCGCCCCATGAACTGGGCGAGGTGGGTAGTGTGGGCGCTGACCCCGGGGTCGCGAAGTCGCGGCGCCTGCGCCAGGTACTGCTCCAGCGCCACATCGTAGGCGCGGCGGCGAAGGGCGAATTCCGCCAGCAGCAGGGGGTAAATGCTGTCGTCGGGAAATGCCCGCTCGGGTGCTTTGGCCGCCGGGGCAGCGCTATCGGACTCCGGTTTGACCGGCGTGTCTGCGGTTTTTACCGGGGCGGGGCTGGCACAGCCCAGCAGCAGCGCGCAGGCCAGGCCGGTGGGTAATAAGCGGAGCATAGTGGGCTACAGCACGAATCCAGCAAAATGAAGGCTCGTATGATGACATAGACCGCGCCTGAAACCCACAGCCCGGAAATCGGTGCCAAACACTGCGTCCGGAGGCAAACCCGTCGCGCTGTCATTTGTCCGCCATCTTGTTAAAATCAGCGGCTGTCTGTAATGTCCGCCCCCTTCGGCCGGGCGTTGTGTCGCAGCCACCCGGCTGCCAACTGGATACTGCACTCTGCCATGAACCTGATCGCCCTGGGCATCAACCACAACTCCGCCGCCGTCGAGGTGCGCGAGCGAGTTGCCTTCGCCCCGGAGCAGGTGTCCGAGGCGCTGGGCGATGCCTGTGAGCAGGGCGGCGTGGAAGAGGTCGTCATTCTCTCCACCTGTAACCGCACCGAGATGTACGCGATAGTGCCCGAGGGCGTGGACGCCGCGGAGAAGTCCCTCCAGCTGATCGACTGGATGGCCAATTACCACCACCTGTCCGTCGAGGAACTGCGTCGGTCCGCCTACCACTTTGAATCGCGCCGGGCGCTGGAGCATATCGTACAGGTGGCCAGTGGCCTGGATTCCATGGTGCTGGGCGAGCCCCAGATATTCGGCCAGATCAAATCCGCGTACGCGGTGGCGACGGAGTCCGGCACCGTGGGCAGTGAACTCGGACGCCTTTTCCCGCGCGTGTTCGCCATTGCCAAGCGGGTCCGCACCGACACCGCCATCGGGGAAAACCCGGTCTCGGTTGCCTACGCCGCGGTGGATCTGGCCCGGCATATCTTCGCCGACCTGACCAAGTGCAATGCCCTGCTGGTCGGCGCGGGCGAGACCATCGAACTGGTGGCGCGGCACCTGATCGAAGCCGGAGTCAGCGGCATCGTCATAGCCAACCGGACCCTGGGCCGGGCCAGGGAGCTGGCGCAGAAGTTCGGGGCGGAAGCCGTGTTGCTGGCGGAGATTCCCGAGCAACTGCTGGACGCCGATATCGTGATCACCTCCACCGCCAGCCAGTTGCCCATCCTGGGCAAGGGCGCCGTGGAACATGCGATAAAGGCGCGCCGGCACCGCCCGATACTGATGGTGGATATCGCGGTGCCGCGGGACATCGAGCCCCAGGTGGGCGAACTGCGGGACGTCTACCTGTACAGTGTCGACGACCTGCGGGAGATCGTGGAGCAGAATATGCGCAGCCGCCACCAGGAGGCGCGCAAGGCCGACCAGATCATCGCCGAGGGGGTCCGCCTGTACATGGAGGATGTGCGCAGTCTCGCCGCTGTCGATGTGGTGAAAGACTACCGGCGCATGGCCGAACAGATGCGCGAGGTGGAACTGCAGCGTGCGCTGCGGGCACTGGCGCGCGGCGAGGATCCCCAGCGGATCGTGACCCAGCTGGCCAGGGGTATAACCAACAAACTGATTCACGCGCCCACAACCGGCCTGCGCCAGGCCAGTGCCGACGGGCGCCAGGACCTCCTGGTTCACGCCCGCAAGCTGCTGGGGCTGGCGGCGGGCCACCGGCCGGAGCCCGTGGCCGCTGACGGCGACGACGAGCACGACTTCGAACGGCCGGCCGACAACGCGGAAAAGCCCGGACACACACTGCAATGAAAGCCTCCTTACTGACCAAGCTGGAAACGCTCACTGACCGGCACGAAGAGGTATCGGCCCTGCTCAGTGACGGCGAAACCATTGCCGACCAGGACCGGTTCCGCGCCCTGTCCCGGGAGTATGCCGAGCTGGAGGATGTGGTCCGGTGCTACGGCCTCTACAGCCGGGTCAGGAGTGATCTCGAGGAGGCCCGCCAGATGCTCGAGGATAGCGATCCGGATGTGCGGGAAATGGCCCGGGAAGAGGTGGAAACCGGGGGCGCGCGGCTGGCGGAACTGGAGATCGAGTTGCAGGCGCTGATGCTGCCCCGGGACCCCATGGATTCCCACAACGTGTTCCTGGAGATCCGGGCCGGTACCGGCGGCGACGAGGCGGCGATTTTCTCCGGTGACCTGTTTCGCATGTACTCGCGCTATGCCGAGCGCCAGGGCTGGAAAGTGGAAGTGCTGTCCGAGCGGCCCGGTGAACACGGCGGTTACAAGGAAATCATCACCCGGGTAGAGGGGCGCGACGTCTACGCCCACCTCAAGTTCGAGTCCGGGGCGCACCGCGTGCAGCGGGTACCCGAGACGGAATCCCAGGGGCGCATCCACACCTCGGCCTGCACCGTGGCCATCATGCCCGAGCCCGAGGAGGTCGACGAGATCGAGATCAACAAGGCCGACCTGCGTATCGATACCTACCGCGCCTCCGGCGCCGGCGGCCAGCATGTCAACAAAACCGATTCGGCCGTGCGGATTACCCACATGCCCAGCGGTATCGTGGTGGAGTGCCAGGACGAGCGCTCCCAGCACAAGAACCGCTCCCGGGCCATGTCCCTGCTGCAGGCCAAGCTGCTGACCAGCGCCCAGGACAAGGCGGCGGCGGAACAGGCCGAACAGCGCCGCAACCTGGTGGGTACCGGCGACCGCTCCGACCGCATTCGCACCTACAACTTTCCCCAGGGGCGGATGACCGACCACCGCATCAATCTCACCCTGTACAAGCTGTCCGAAATCATGGAGGGCGACCTGGACGCGGTTGTCGGCCCGCTGCGACAGGAGTTCCAGGCGGACCAGCTGGCGGCACTGGCCGGTCACTGATGGTCACGGTCCGGGAACTCCTGCGCAGTGGCGACGACCTGCCGGGAGACAGCGCCCGGCGGGACGCCGAAATCCTGCTCGGGCACTGTCTCGGCCAGTCGCGCAGCTGGTTGTACACCTGGCCGGAGCGCGAGGTTGCCGGGCCGCAGGTCGAGTGTTACCGGCAGCTGCTGGCCCGGCGCAGGGACGGCCAGCCGGTCGCCTACCTCACCGGGGAGCGGGAATTCTGGTCGCTGCCGTTGCAGGTCAATCAGCACACCCTCATACCCCGCCCGGAAACGGAAACCCTGGTGAGCTGGGCGCTGGAGCTGGCCTTGCCCGCGGATGCCCGGGTACTCGACCTGGGCACCGGTTCCGGCGCCATCGCGCTGGCCCTGGCCGGCGAGCGGCCCGGCTGGCGGGTGACCGGCGTGGATGCCAGCCAGGAGGCCCTCGCGGTGGCCCGGCGCAACGCGCTCGAGCTGGGGCTGGAGCGGGTCGGTTTCACCCGCTCGGACTGGTACCAGGCGGTGGCGGGGCAGCGGTTTCACCTGCTGGTGGCGAACCCGCCTTATGTGGATGCCGGCGATCCCCACCTGGCGCAGGGCGATGTGCGTTTTGAGCCGCGCTCGGCGCTGGTGGCGGCACAGGCCGGCATGGCGGATCTCGCGCAGCTGGTAACCGGTGCGCCCGGGCACCTGCATCCGCGGGGCTGGCTGCTGCTGGAACACGGTTTCAGCCAGGGCGAGGCGGTGCGCGCGCTGTTGCGCCAGGCCGGATTCGACCAGGTCGCGACCCGCACTGACCTGGCGGGCATGGAGCGCATCAGCGGAGGCTGCCGGTATGCTGACTGACGAGCAACTGCTGCGCTACAACCGCCAGATCCTGCTAAATGATTTCGACGTGGCGGGCCAGGAGCGCCTGTTGGCGGCCACCGTGCTGGTGGTGGGCCTGGGGGGGCTGGGTTGCCCCGCGGCCCTCTACCTGGCGGCGGCGGGTGTGGGCACCCTGCTGCTGGCGGACGGCGACGCGGTGGAGTTGGGCAACCTGCAGCGCCAGATCGCCCACGGCGACGCGGATATCGGCCATAACAAGGCCGCCTCCGCGGCGGAGTCCATCGCCCGGCTGAACCCGGGGGTGGCGGTCGAAGTCATTCCGCGGCAGCTGGCGGAAGCCCGGATGCCGGAGCTGGTAGGGCGCGCAGACCTGGTGGTGGATGCCACCGACAACTACCCGGTGCGCTTTGCCCTCAACCGGGTCTGTATCGCCGCCGGGGTTCCCCTGGTGTCGGCAGCCGCCGTGCGCAGCGAGGGGCAGATCACTGTGTTCGACCCGGTGCGCGGCGGGCCCTGCTATCGCTGCCTGTATCCGGATACTGCCAGCGACACGGCCCTGAACTGCAGTGAAAGCGGGGTGCTGGCCCCCGTGGTGGGCGTGCTGGGCTCGCTGCAGGCCATGGAGGCACTGAAAATCCTGGCCGGCTATGGCGACATCCTGCGGGGCAAATTACTGTTGCTCGACCTGCGCAGTATGGATATCCGCCGGCTGATCCTCTCGCCCCGGGCGGGTTGCCCCGACTGCTCCCACCTTCAGGGCTGAACGCCACCGGCCCGTATGGCCGGCAGGGGTCTGCGCAGGGTCCGGTACAGGCGCGCGAAGACCAGTACCGAGGTCACGGTAATGCCCGCGATCAGGCTTTGCCAGAAAGCCACCGTCCCCTCCAGCGCGCTGTCCGTCGAGGCGATGCCGCGCCAGTAGCCCAGCGGCAGGGTGATCAGCCAGTAGGCCAGGAACAGCGCGAAGAAGGCAAAGCGGGTGTCCTTGAAGGCGCGCAGGCAATAGCTCGCCGCCACCTGGGCCGAATCGATGGCGATGAAGACAGCGGCGATGCGCACCAGGATAACCGCCACCGCGGTGATTTCCGGGTCGCCGGTGTAGAGACTTACCAGCGTTGCGGGTGAGCTGAGCAGCGCGGTCATACCCAGCAGCCCCACCATGACCGTCATTGCCGTGCCGCAGCCGATAGACAGCCTCAGCGCCGGCCGGTCCCCGGCGCCGATCGCGTGCCCTACACGAATCGCCAGGGCGGAACCGAAGCTCACCAGGGGCATGTACACCACGTCCCACATATTGAACGCCACCTGGTGCGCGCCCATGGCAACATCCCCCAGGGTGGCAATAAACAGCGCGATCACCGAGAAAAACGCCACTTCCATAAACAGGGTCAGACCCAGCGGCAGGCCCACCCGGACGATCTCGGCGATCGCCGCCAGGTTTGGCGCAACCACGCGCAGCGGCGGCAGGTAGGGCTTCAGCCGCTCGGACCGGGTCATGAAAATGCACAGGGTGAGCGCGCTCAGCCACATCGATATCACGGTGGCCCAGCCACAGCCGGCAGCGCCCAGTTCGGGGGCCCCCCAGCGGCCGTACATCAGGGCGTAGTTGAGCGGAATGTTGACCAGGAATGCCAGCACGCTGGCTATGGCAAAGGGGCGCATGACGCCGATCCCCTGAATATGGCAGCGCAATGCCTCGAACAGCGCGGCGGCGGGCAGGCCGAACGCCACGGCCCGCAGATAGGCCAGGCTGCTGGCATGGGTGGCCGGGTCCAGATCCAGCAGGTCGAGCAGCGGTTCGGCGTAATAGCACAGGGGGCCGCTGGTCAGGCCCAGCGCGAGGGCGAGCCAGAGCGACTGGGGCAGGATATCGCGAACCTGTTTTGACCGCCCGGCGCCGAACTGCTGCGCGATGATATAGCTCGCGCCCAGGCTGACCCCGATAAAGAACAGGTAAAGGGGCAGCCAGATGTTGTAGCCGATGGCGATCGCCGCGAGGTCAGTGGCACTGTAGTGGCCCGCCATGATGGTATCGACCACGCCTGTGCCAATCTGCGCCAGCTGGGCGATCACCATTGGCCAGGCCAGCACCAGCAGTGCGCGGCTTTCGGCCATGATTGCGGGAACGGTTCCGGGTTTCATGGGAGCATCAATTTTGTCGGTGCCAGCGTGGCAGCCCCGGGGCAGGCGGTGGCTGAAAACTTTATGGCGTTTCGGTTGTCAGAAAAGCCAAGCCTACAGGGGAACGCTTGATGAATACATTGGCACAGCGGTATTACCGTGCGCGCAACGACGTTTTTTCGCGCCTGCAGTATTTCGATGGTCTGGGGCCGCTGGCCCTGCGCCTGTTCCTGGTGCCGGTGTTCTGGATAGCGGGTACCCACAAGCTGGCGGGAATGGAGCAGACTATCGAGTGGTTCGGCAACCCCGACTGGGGCCTCGGACTGCCCTTTCCGACGCTGCTGGCCTACCTTGCGGCCTACACCGAAGCTGTCGGTGCACTGCTGCTACTGCTGGGTCTGGCCACGCGCTGGATAAGCGTGCCCCTGATGGTCACCATGCTGGTGGCGATTTTTGCCGTGCACTGGGATTATGGCTGGGCGGCTATCGCGGATTCGGGCTCCCAGGATATCGCGGTCAGACTGGGTACGGCCAAGGACCTTCTGCGGGAGCACGGCAATTATTCCTGGCTGACGGAAAAGGGCAATCTGGTCATACTCAACAACGGGGTGGAGTTCGCCGTCACCTATTTCGTGATGCTGTTGAGCCTGTTTTTTACCGGCGGCGGGCGTTATGTCAGCCTCGATTACTATCTGGCGCGCCTGTTTCCCGAGCGGGACTGAAGGCGCTTGGGGGGTCATTTCAGCACTCACCCTTTTCGCCCCGGGAGTGGTAGACTAGCGCGTTTTTTGAGCAGTCATGGGAAATCCACAATTGATTAAGAGTTTAGTAGGGCGCATCGCCGGCAAGGGCGTTGCCCCCCAGGACAATAGTCCGGCCAATACCGGCCATGCGACTCCACCCCGGCACGAACCGTCGCATAAAGCCTCCGCCGCGGCATCCAGCGACGACGGCGACCGTGGCAGGAAGCGCCGGCGCCGCGGCGGCAAGGCGCAGACCGATGCCGCGCCCTGGTCGCTTGACGATTTTCAGGTCGACCCCCAGGAGGGCTCGACCCGCTTTCACGACCTGGGCCTGCGCGACGAGCTGATGCACGCCATCGCCGACCTGGGCTTCAAGTATTGTTCACCCATCCAGGCCGCCATCCTGCCCCACACATTGCAGGGCAACGACGCCATCGGCAAGGCCCAGACAGGCACCGGCAAGACCGCGGCGTTCCTGGTGACGATCTTCAACGACCTGCTGTGCAACCCGATCGAGGGCGAGCGTTTCGTGGGCGAGCCCCGGGCGCTGGTGATCGCGCCGACCCGGGAACTGGTCATGCAGATCGCCCAGGATGCTCAGGACCTGGCCCGGCATACCGAGCTGCAGGTCGCGACCCTGATTGGTGGCATGGATTACCAGAAGCAGCTGAACCGCCTGCACACCACCGTGATCGACCTCGTGGTCGCCACGCCGGGCCGCCTGCTGGACTTCATGAGTCGCCGGGACCTGTACCTGGACCACGTGGAAATACTGGTGCTGGACGAGGCGGACCGCATGCTGGATATGGGTTTTATTCCCCAGGTCAAGCGTATCGTGCGGGCGACCCCCCGGCGGGAAGACCGGCAGACCCTGCTGTTTTCCGCCACCTTTACCCAGGACATCATCAACCTGTCGGAGCAGTGGACCTACCATCCCATCACCATCGAGATCGAGCCCGACCATGTGGCGACGGATTCTGTCGACCAGAAGGTTTACCTGGTGAGCAGCGAGCAGCGCTACCGGGTGCTGAATAACCTGGTGCGCAGCGAGGACGCCACCAGCGTCATCGTGTTTGCGAACCGCCGCGACCAGGTGCGACGCCTGCACGAGCGCCTGCGCAAGTCAGGGGTGGCTGCCGGCATCCTTTCCGGTGAAATTCCCCAGGCCAAGCGCACCAGTACGCTGGAGCAGTTCAAGCAGGGCAAGATCAAGGTGCTGGTGGCCACGGATGTCGCCGGCCGCGGCATCCATGTGGAGGGGGTGAGTCACGTGGTGAACTACAACCTGCCGGAAGACCCCGAGGACTACGTGCACCGTATCGGTCGCACCGGCCGGGCCGGCGCCACCGGCATCTCCATCAGCTTCGCCAGCGAGGACGACGCGTTCCTGTTGCCGGACCTGGAGGCGCTGCTGGGCACCCGCCTGGAATGCACCCACCCGCCGGCGGAATTACTGGTTTAGCTCCTCGCACCACAGCAGCGTGGCGCCCACCACCGCGGCGGGCACCACGAAAAAGTTGATGACGGGGATGCCGGCGCACAGTGCCACAAGCCCGCCAAACCCCATGCTGCTGAGGCGGCGCGAACGCACCGCTTCCTTCACATCGGCGAAGCTGAGCTGGTGGTTGTCCATCGGGTAGTCGACAAACTGGATACTCATCATCCAGGCGCCCAGCAGGAACCACAGCACCGGCGCGACCAGGCTCAGTACCGGGATAAACGACAGGACCAGCACGAACACTGCCATCGGCAGGTAGTACAGCAGCTTCGACAGCTCCCGCAGGATACCCCTGGGCATCGCCATCAGCGCAGCGCCCAGGCCCTCCAGTGATGCAACCGGCTTGCCCGTGACCAGTTCCTCCGCCTTTTCCGCCAGCAGGGCATTGAAGGGCGAGGCAATGATCAGCGCCACGGCGGTAAACAGGTAGCCCGTCACCAGGCTGACTGTGAGGCCGATCACCGGCCAGATAATCCAGCCGATAAAGTCCAGCCAGTCGGGAATCCTGCCCAGCCAGTCGTCCATCAGCGCATCGAGGTAGCTCAGGCCATACCAGATCAGGCCGCCGAAAATCAGGATGTTCACCAGCAGTGGAATGAGTACAAAATGCCGCAGTGTCGGCTGTTTCAGCAGTTTCGCGCCGCGCACGAGATAGCCGGCCCCGTGGGCAATATTACCTTTCAATCGATGTGTCTCCTTCAGTCGTTTTACCGCAGGCGGGACAGAGGCAGCGTTTGCCCCTGGAATCTTCCGGAATGGCCGCCAGTGCACTGGCGCTGATAGTGGCCGTCGCGCACCAGCAGGTCTGGGCAGGTCTGCCCGCAGCTATCGCGCACTGGTTGTCAGCACCGCACAGGGGGCAGGTCTTCAGCCATTGTTCCGGTGCTGTCATAGCCTGAGCGTACTCTGTCGCCTTCGCAGGCGTTATAATAGCGGACTCATGGCGGGGTGTAAGTATGGCCAGTGACGAAGACGATGTATTCAGTGCCGAAATGGCCGATGTGGTGCCGCTGAAACGGGACCCGCGCGTGCCGGTACGCCCCCGCAGCCAGGCCGAGCGCGAGGCCTCCCTGGAACAGCGGCGCGAGGCGGCGGTGCAGGACGCCCGGCGCGACCGCAACATACTGACTGAGGGCGGCATTGCGCCGCTGGACGCCTGGTATGTGCTGGAATTCAAGCGTCCCGGCGTGCAGAACGGCGTGTTCCGCCGGCTCAAGCAGGGCCGCTACGAGAGCGAGGCCCGGCTGGATTTGCATCGCCTGACCGCGGCGGCTGCGCGCAGGGAAATGTTCGAGTTCATCGAGGAGTCGCACCAGCTGGGCCTGCGCACGGTGTTGATTATCCACGGCAAGGGCCAGACCAGCGCCGAAAAGGAGCGCAGCTCGATCCTCAAGGGCTGTACTGACCGCTGGCTGCGGGAGCTGGACGTGGTGCAGGCTTTCAACAGTGCCCAGCCCCAGCACGGCGGTACCGGCGCAGTCTATGTGTTGTTGCGCAAGAGCGAGGAGAAAAAACGCGAGAACCGGGAGAAGTTCGCCAAGGGGCGGGTGCCGATTGATCCGGTTTGATTTGGCTTTGCCGCTGGTGTTGTGCGTTCCAGTGCCGGACGATGTCTGCAAGGGCTCCCCTGCGAGACCCGCTACAAGCACATCCATGTGCGCTCGTGTTCGGCCGTCCATGGCCTCACACGGTCTCGCATGGGACACACTGCAGACATCGACCTACCTTTTTTTCATGAAAATAATTCGAAAGGCACCATACTTTTCGCGAACTCATATTTACGGAGCGGTGCCAGGGCTCTGTCCAGTCAAGCCTCCCGAAAAGACCGCAGCTCCGTCGACAAACTCGGCTGCTGCGCAACTCGACCAAAATTGCTGCGCAATTTTTGGGACTCGGACAGTGCTCGCAGAAAGCCCCGAGTTTGTCGACGAAGCTAAGCGTGGTCTGACTTTTTCGGGCGGCCTGGCGGGACAGAGCCCTGGCACCGCTCCCTAAAAAAGACTTTGCGAAAAGTGCGGTGCTTTTCGAATTATTTTCATGAAACACCGGTAGGGCGATGTCTGCAAGGGCTCCCCTGCGAGACCGTGTGAGGCCATGGACGGCCGAACACGAGCGCACATGGATGTGCTTGTAGCGGGTCTC
>JAZBNW010000181.1:0-2464 GCA_036350855.1 Halieaceae bacterium | reverse complement strand
GATGCCGGCCTCGATCGCATACAGGGCCGCAATCCGGCGCAGCACTTCCTGCGCGACCGGCGAGCCGGTGGCCTGGTGCACGTCGTAGAACTTCCGCCGGGTGTGTGCCCAGCACGCCGCGAGATCGATACCGCCACGAGACGCCAGAGCCTCGAAGCCTGCGTAACCATCGACCTGCAGGATGCCACTGAACTTGTCCAGATGCAGTGCTGGCCGCTCGGCCCGGCGATCCTGGCTGTAGTGATACAGCACCGCCGGCGGGTCGGTTCCACCCGATGGCCGGTCATCCCGGGCATAGACCCACAGCCGCCCGGTCCGGGTCCGGCCGCGCCCGGGATCGAGCACGGGCAGTACCGTGTCATCGGCGAAGAGGCGTTGCGCTGCCATGACGTGGGTGGCGATCCGGTCCCGGATCGGGGCCAGCCACCACGTGCTGCCGGCCACCCAGTTCGCCAGTGTCGAGCGGTTGAGGGTAACGCCCTGGCGGGCGAAGATCTGCGACTGGCGGTACAGCGGCAGGTGATCACAGTACTTCGACACCAGGACATGGGACAGAAGCGCCGGGGTTGCCAGGCCCTTTGCGATCGGCCGTTCGGGCGCGGGCGCCTGGTGGATGCTGCCGCACGACCGGCAGCCGTACTTGGGGCGCCGGATGCGGATCACCCGCAGCCGTGCCGGCACGTAGTCCAGCATATCGCTCACGCTCTCGCCGACAAGGTGCAGGACACCGCCACAGCAGGGGCAGGCCTCTGCCTGTACCTCGATGGTGCGATCCTCGCGGGGAAGATGATCCGGCAGGACGGGACGCTGACCGGTACGGGCAGCAGGTTCGTCCTGCGCCTGCTGCCTGCGGCAGCTGGCTTCCTCCATCGCCGCCAGGTCGGTGCCCACGTCTTCGAGCCCGAGCTCCAGCTGGTCCGGATCGAGCTGCTCCGAGCGCCGCCCGAACTGCAGGCGTTGCAGCGACCTGAGTATCTGCTTCAGCCGCGTGATCTCGGCCTCCGCCTCGGCCCGGACACTGTCGCGTTCCTGTACCAGCGCACCGATCATCCGGTGCAGCGTCTCGACGTCGTGCGGCAGGGCGGCAAGATCGACTGGCATGGGTCAATATTACCATGCAAACCACGTCGTCCCGCCGCGCAAAGACCGCGCCGAGTCAATCTGCCCCGGGGGTTCAGCCAGCCACGGCCGGCTGCCAGTGTCGCTCCGGGGCACGCCAGTCAATCCCCTCCAGCAGCATCGACAGCTGTGCCGGGCTGAGCGTGACGGTGCTGCCGGCGCCGCTGTCCAGCGGCCACGGGAAGCCCCTGTCGTCCAGCCGCTCGCTGAACAGGCACAGCCCGCTGCCATCCCACCACAGGATCTTCACCAGGTTGGCCTTGCGGCCCCGGAAGGCAAACAGGTGGCCTGAGAACGGGTCCCTGTCCAGCACGCCCTGCACCAGCATCGCCAGCCCGTCCATTCCCTTGCGCATGTCGGTACACCCCAGTGCCAGGTGTACCTTCATGCCGGACGCCGCCGGGATCATTAACCCACGCCCTCCAGCATCTCCACCAGCGCCCGGATCGTCCCGGGATCGGTCTCCCGGTCGAATCGCACCCGCCGGCCACCCTTCAGCTCGACCTCGATCCCCGGTGCCTGTCGTTCGACCACGACGGGTGCAGCAGTCGCCGGCGAGGGCATGGCACACTGGTCCGGCTCCATGTCGCCAAGCCTTACCTCGGCAAGCACCGGTGCCGGTTGCGGGCCGATGGCAAGATCCTTCTTCCACTGGAACAACAGCCGGCGAGCGATCCCGTACTTTCTTGCAACCCCCGATACCGTGGCCCCGGGGCGAGCGGCCTCCTCGACCATCCGGCGCTTGTCAGCCATGGCAAAGTCCCGGCGCCGGCAGATTTCGCCGGATCGACCGGAAGGAATGTAAGGAGATTCCACGTGATCAAGCCTATGCTCAAGCACAGGCTTGGCACCGCCACCGCGCCGGTAGAGCAGTTTTTCCGCCCGACCTGACTCCACCTGCCGCAGCTTCGCCCGCCAGTTGCCAAACCGCTTCAGCGGCAGGCCATGCAGCTCGCAATATTCCCGCTGGTTCAGCTCACTCGCAGCCCAGCCCTCAAGGTGGGCCCGCCAGAAAGCCTCGAGTTCATTGCGCTTTGCCTCGTTCAGCCGCGGCATCAGGACCTCCTTCATCACAGACCTCGCCGTGAAAAGAAGATCAGAACCGCCAGACCATCAACAAGTGTGCATTCCCTGTACGCTTACAAAAATTCCCTGCTAGCTTCTGCAAATTCCCTGTTCGGCCAAATAAATTCCTTGTTCACCTGAGTAGGGAATTTGTCGGCTAAGGTGCTGATATACAGCCGCTTTTTTCGGTTAGGTTGGCTACTTTATGACCGAAAACACGAAAATTCCCTGTAAATTCCCGTGTATCAGGGAATTTCGAACAGAGACGGGTTCGCTGCAG
>JAZBNW010000180.1:0-5545 GCA_036350855.1 Halieaceae bacterium | reverse complement strand
GTTCGGGATACCGCTCTTGGCGGCCCTCTTAGGGGGACTTGGGCTCTTCGGGGTGTTCCGCCGCAGGGGCTAATGCAGCACTGGCGCGGAAGCCGGAGCCGTGGTGAACGGCCCGCCGGCTGACGCCAGACCCCTCCAGCCCCGGCTGCTTCGGCGCCGGGGTTTTTTGTGGGCACCTACCGGAAAATCCGATATGGGGTACAACAGGTGCCGGCACGACTGTGGAAAGCGGACGCGACTGAAGCGATTGCGCAGGACGGGGAGCAGGGAACCGTGGCCTTTTCCGTGCCAAAGAAATAGCCCGTGTCGTGGTGACAGTAAAAGGTCTTGTTGTTTTCCTGCTCAAGCTGCTGGTCAGCGGTGCCTGCCTGTACTGGGTACTCTCGACAGCGGACATGGACGCCTTGGTCAGCGCCGCGGCGTCCATTGGTGTCGCGGTGTTGCTGGTGGCGGTCTTACTGCACGTTGTGTCCTACCTCGCCGGCGGCTTACGTTGGTGGTTGATCCTTAGGGCCCTTGGCGCCGATGTTTCATTTAACGCGGTGTTGCCCAGCTACTACATGGGCGTATTTTTCAATAATTTTCTACCATCCGGTTTTGGCGGGGACGTGGCGCGTTCGGTGCAACTCTATACGCGCGGAATCAGCGGCGTCGCACTGGTGGCTTCGGCTATTCTTGACCGGCTGGTCGGATTTGTGTCGGTGATCCTGTTGGGTTTTGTCACGGCGGTCACATGGCCCGTGAATGCCCTGGGTAACCTGCCACTTCTGGTGTTTGGATTCTCGATGCTGGCGCTGGCGCCGGGAATACTGCTGGCCTTCCGACCCAGAGCCGCGCAGGCATTGGGGGACCGATTGAGTCCGCACTTTCCCCGTACCGCGGCAGTCGTCCATCGATTGCCGCTGCTGGCCGCGCATCGATTGCTGTTGGTGCAGTCCGTGGGCCTGTCTATGCTCAACCAGCTGCTGGTGGTAGCCGTGATTTGGTCTTGTGCCCGCGCCATGGGCATCGGAATCGATTTTGCCGTAGCCACGATCCTTGTTTTTCTGGCTTTTTTGACGACGGCTTTGCCGATTTCCGTGGGTGGCCTGGGTGTGCGTGAAGGCGCCCTGGTAGCCCTGCTCGGGAAGATGGGCTATGCGGCGGGCCTGTCCGTGGCGTTGTCGCTGGTCTATGTCGCCATCCTGTGGATGACAGCGATCCCGGGTGCCATGGTGTGGTTGCTTCAGTCGCGCAAACCGAACCCGGGTCGAAGCGCGAATGGGTAGGGGTCCCTGATGACATCGAAATGTTTGCTGATACTGGTGCTTACCCTCGGATGTGTCGTTTCGGCCCAGGCATCCTTTATTACCATCGAAACCGAATTTACGGTGACCGACATGGGCGACGGTCCGGTAATCTCGATCGGCACCCGCAATCGTGGAGACGAATCTGCATTTCATGCTCAGATCGAGATGATTGCGCTGGGGCACCAGTTCACCGGTTCTCGTACCGAGAAGCTGGATATCGATCGGAAGATGGATACTGATTTTCGGGTGGGGGGGATTTTTGATCTGCCAGGGCGCTACCCGATTATTATCAAGACCCATTACCAGGATGCCAATGGCTACCCGTTTTCGGCACTGACGTCCGGTTTTTATGATGCCGGCGCACCCGCGCTGAGCAGGGTGCTGGTAGCAGCGGAGCCGATCGAATTTCCGTCCAACGGCAAGGGTAGGCTGGAATTCATTCTTCGAAACAATGGCTCAACTCCCCACGATGTTTCTCTGAAGCTGTTCCTACCCGATGAACTCGTGACGATCGAAGACGGTGCTACGCTGACGATGGCTCCAAACAGCTCAGTGACCGTGCCGTTTGCCCTTGAGAACTTCTCGGCGCTGGCTAACAGTCGTTATTCGGTCGTGATGCTGGCAAACTACGAAGCCGATGGCAAATATTTCGGTAGCGTTGGCTCGACGGTTGTTCATATTACCGACCCGACCCTGTTGGCCGAATATGGCTGGTCGATTCCCTGGGTCGTGGCACTCGTTGCATTGCTGGCAGTGATTTTGGTTCTATTGCATCGCCGGAGGCGGCGTCCGGCCGGCTGACGCTCCCGCGTAAAGGGTAACCGACATGACAGGGTTTTCTTTCCGGCTGCTCTTACTGGCAGGGCTGGGTGTCCTGGGAGCTGGTGTAGGTGCTGCGGAACCGGGCCCCGCGCCGCCCCCTGCGGATTGGCTCGAGATCGCGGTTATACCCGACCCGCCGGGCACCAATGCGAATTGGCGTCAAGTCGAGGTCCGTGCTCAATCACGCAGCGACCAGTCGGTCACCGCCACGATTACCGGGACAATTGCCCCGCCGGTGTTGCTGAAGCCGGCATCGCGAACGCTGCGACTCGAGCCACGGCAGTTAGCGGTCTTGAAGTTCCGTGTCTATAACCCGACCGGTCAGTGGCGCGGTATCGAGGCGCCAGGGTTTTCCGTTTCAGCGAGATCCGGGAATTCCGAATTCAATATGCGGGCCGACGCGCCCTGGCCGCAGGCCACTGCTGACCGACCTGCGTTCCATTGGCCATCCCCTGGATGGTTGACGGCTGTTGTTCTTGCAATCGGCCTGGTTCTGTTGCTGCCGGCAGCGCGGGCCGCGCTGTCGGGTGCGCTTGCGTCGATCACGAGGCCTGTGAATGCGGTCGAGCTTCTGGTTCTGCTCGCCGTCACGGCCTTTATCGTCGTGCACCTGAGCCCGGAACATCTGTTGACCTCCACCACCACGACGGGCGGAGATACGGCCTCTCACTTTTACACCCTGTACTACCTGCGGAATGTTCTGTTGCCGCATGGGCAGATTAGCGGCTGGACCCCCGGGAATTATGCTGGTTTCCCGATACTGCAATTCTATTTTCCGCTGGTCTTTCTATTTATGTCGTTCCTGAGCGGCATTATGTCGCTGGAAGTGGCATTCAAGGTCGGCACGATACTCGGGTCCCTGTTATTGCCGTTCGGCGCATGGGGTATGTTGCGACTGATCCGGGTCCCGTTTCCGGGGCCGGCGATTGGTGCGGTATTGACGCTGCCTTTTCTTTTCAATGCCGATAACTCGATGTGGGGCGGTAATATTCTCAGCACGCTGGCCGGGGAATTCTCCTACAGTCTCAGTCTTGCTATTTCACTGATCGCGCTGGGCAGCCTGTACCGGGGTGCGATCGAAAACAAGCATGTCGTGCTGAATGCCATCCTGGTTTTTCTGGTCGGGTTCTCTCACGGTTATACCCTGCTGTTTGTTGTGGCGATGTCTGCCTATTTGGTGATCACGCCCCATGGATTTGTCAGGCGCCTGTTTTACCTCGGCAAGGTCTACGTGCTGGCATTCTGTCTGTTGGCGTTCTGGATCGTGCCACTGCTGGTGTTTACGTCCTTTACGACTTCCTACAATGCAGCCTGGACAATTGGAACCACGGAGTCGCTTGTGCCGGTGCTGCTGGCCCCGATGCTGCTTGCGGGTCTTTTCGGGAGCATTGGGTTGGTGGTCTGGGGAATTCGCCAGATTCCCGACATAGGGGAGCCTATGCTTCACTCGTTAGGCTACCTGTGGTTTGGCCTGTTCATGTGCCTGGTTTTTTTTGTCGCGGCGCCCAGGCTCGGGGTGGTCGACATACGATACATTCCCATCGCTTATCTGCTGCTTTGTTTACTGGCGTCAATGTCGCTCGGTTGGCTCGGGTGGCAATTCGAGAGATGGCGAATCGACTGGGCAGTGCTGGCGTTGGCGGTCGTCGCGGTATTTGCATGGACCGGGAACAGGCCGGGGCCGGCAACCGGATGGGCAAAATGGAACTACGAGGGCTTCGAGAACAAGTCAACCTGGAACACCTTCGAGGCGATCAATGACGCCCTGCGCGGCGACTTCAGTGATCCTCGAGTCGTGTACGAGCACGCCGCCGAGAACAATACGTTCGGGTCGACGCGGGCGTTCGAATCGTTGCCGCTGTTTTCCGGGCGGGCGACGCTGGAGGGCCTTTACATGCAGGCGTCTATCAGTGCCCCGTTCGTATTTTATGTCCAGTCAGAGGTGTCGCACCTTAAATCGGCCCCGTTTCTACAGTATTCGTACAGCAGCATGGACTTCGACCAGGCGCGAGCGCACCTTGAATTGTTTAACGTACGTGACCTGATCATCCGCAGTGACTTTGCGAAGAAGGCGATCCGCCAGGCGAGCGGATATCGCCTGCAGAATGCGATCGGGAACTACGAGCTTTGGCGACTGGAAACCGGAGATGGTCAATACGTCGTCCCCCTGAAGAATGAACCCGTCTTATTGCCGACGGACACCTGGAAGCAGAAGGCATTTTGGTGGTTCACGAACCAGGACCTGCTGGATACCCAACTGGTCTTCGGACCTCCGAAACAGGTCGGGGAGGATTCTCCAATCCGGGTTGTTGCCACGGATAGCTCCCGGATACGGAAGGTTCCCCTGCCCGCCAGCGATTGCACGGCGGATGCACGCGTTGGAAACGAGGACATCGATATCACCACCAACTGCATCGGGCGGCCATTGTTGGTCAAGATGTCCTACCATCCGAACTGGCATGTGACCGGCGCGGACAGAATCTATCCCGCATCGCCGTCGTTCATGCTGATCTACCCGAATCAGTCCAAAGTCCGGCTGTACTACGGTCCCGGCAAGTGGGACCGGATCGGTGACGCCCTGACACTACTGGCGCTGTTTATCCTGCTGATCAATATCCCGTGGGGGAAGAGTCGTGTCACATTTTGGCAGCGGTTCTGCTGGAAGACGGGTGTTCGCGCCTCACTTACCCCGGAAATTTCCCTGGAACTTTCTGAGCGGACCCGCCTGCGTATTCTGGTGGTTGCGGTATTGACCGGCGCATTGTTGCTGAGCTGGTGGGCATACCGGGTCTATCAGTCGGATGTGCACAGGACGTTCAATACATCCGTGCGTTTGAAGGACCAGCAGGAGTATGAAGAGGCGCGCAAAGGTTTCGAGTATGTGCTCGAACAGTTACCCTCCTCGGGCCTCGGGCAGACTTCCATCTATTACATTGCCATCACCTACTACCTGGCAAACGACTGTGAACATGCGATCCACTCATTCCGTGACCTGATCGCCCGCTTCCCCAAGGGTAACTGGGTGCCCGAAGCAAAATACCATATCGGGCTTTGTCTGTTTAAGCAGGGCCATGAGATCGAGGGTATAAATCAGATGCAGGCACTGCGCCGGGAACATCCCGGTACGCAGTGGGCCGAATATGCGGCGGCACGACTGCAGGAACATCATTCCGATTGATGAAAGCATTAGCCGCATGGGAAGGCCAGTCTGTGAATCCTTACGAAGTAATAAAAGCATGGGGGCATATTCCTTTGCGAGAAGATAGGTTCTGGAGTTTTGCACCGACGCCGGTTGCAGTTGTCGTGCTGATGTCAGCCTATATACTGGCCTATTCTTTTACATCCATACTGACTTACAGAAATTTCGGTATGTCGGCGTTCGATATAGGAATACATGACCAAGCAATTTGGAAGATTGCGCATGGGCGGGGGCT
>JAZBNW010000179.1:0-2767 GCA_036350855.1 Halieaceae bacterium | reverse complement strand
GAACCCGACATCTGGGGGGCGCCGCAGACGGTCTGCTGTGGGGCGGGAGCGGCCGCCGGTGACGCTGTCGCGCTGGAGGCCCCGCAGGCGGTTCCGCACACGCTGCGCCTGGTGACTCCGGGAGGACGTCAGCGGAGGCGGCGGCGTTTCCCTCGATCCTGCCGGAGTTCCTTCAACGCGACCACCGGAGTCGGTTCCGTTCGCGCGCGTGTCGATGTCTGGTCCGGCCTTCCGGCGGAGAAACGGGTCCATTCCCGAGGCACCGGCTCGACGACGGCGCGCGCCCGAGATACAACAGAATCGTTCCGACCGTCATCCCGAGCCGCGTGCCACCATCAGTCATCGACAAGCTCTCCGCGGTCATCACCGAGATCGAGGAGCGCGGTAACGCCGACCGGCTGCGCCTGACGGTGCTTAAGAAGTGGTTCGAGCGCCCGGGCCGGCTGACATCGTTCGCGCTTTGAGTCGCCTCGCTGATCGAAGATGCGCTGGCAGTGTACCCCTGGTATGCGACCGCTTCCTCCCTGGGCTACAAGCCTGCGGGAAGCCTCGTTGCCCGTTGCGCATCCGCAGGTCCGGCGCAGGGCCGAGACGGTGCGCGCGCACTCGCGCGCTGCCGTCGGTTGAGCTCGGCCACGCGGCCGCGTCGGTCATCTCGCCCCGCACGCTGACGAGCGGAAGCCGCCGGTGCGGTTCTCCAACGCGTTCGCACGGTTGCTGCTGAGGAGGCGCCGTCCGGTGTTGGATCGCAGGGGCCGATCATCGCCGAACAGGCCAATTCGTACTGATCTGTGGTCTTGGGCGAATGCGGAAAGCGGCCCTCCCCGCACGTGCTTTCGATCTGGTTGTGCCGACCTGGGTCCGGTCACCATAGGCAACAGCACACCGGCCGTTGCGACACGGCGCACACCCGATCGGAGAGCAGCGATGTCCGTGACCTCGTCCATCCCAACCCGCAGATACCTTCGGGCCCAGGAGCTCGCCGAGCGGCTGGCGGTGCACCGCACCACGCTCTGGCGGTGGGTCCGCGGTGGCCACTTTCCGCATCCGGTGCGGTTAGGGCCAAACACCGTCGCTTGGGATTCCACCCAAATCGACGCGTGGCTTGCTTCACGCGCCGGGGCGGAGGACGGCCGCAGTGCGTGCAACGGCGAGAATTCCCATTCCTAGCTTCCTGGATTCCTTCTTGAATCAGCGGATCGTCCGCGTTCTGCCACTTGGAACAAACCCACCGTTCGAGCTCTTGGCAAAAACGCACCCAAACCAGCCTGGTCTTTATAGGTTTTCACCCGTGATATTTAGCAGCGTAGCTGCCCAACACTCCAAAGCTACCCTCTTTTCATTGTCGTAACGGTAGCGGTCATAACGGGCGGTGACACTCCGATCTACATGGTTGAGTATTTTCCGCAATACCTCGCGAGAAGTGCCGGCGCCGCTGATCCTGGTTGCCGCGGTACGCCGTAAGTCGTGGGCGGTGAAGTGCGCTAGGCCCGCCGCACGAATGGCCCTAGTCAATGCCGTGCCGATGGAATCTGTCCGGAGATGCTCCGCCTTTCCGGCGTGAGCTGGGAATACATAAGGATCGTTCCCGTCGCGCAGTAGGCGTTGCTCTTCCAGGATCTCCAGGGCAGTGTCGGTTAGCGGGATGGTGTGGACGATCATATTCTTCGCACGCTCTGCCGGCAGGGTCCATAATCGAGCTGTGGTGTCGAGTTCATCCCAGCGCATACCGACGACTTCACCAATGCGCTGACCCAGCAACAGTTGTAGTCGCAGTGCGGCTTTCATCCTGGGAGACAAGCCCGAAAGATTCCAGAAGGCGCGGATCTCATCGTCGGTCAATACCCTGTCTTTGGTTTTCTCTCTGCTGGGGGCCTTGACTCCCGCACAGGGGCTACTTTCTACCAAGTCTTTCTGTGCTGCCCAGTTGAATAACTTGCGCACGCAGGCGAAGGTACGGTTGGCCTGCGTGGAAGCACCTCGCTCCACGATTTTGTCCAGAAGAGCAACCACCTCGCGTTTGCGGATGGCCTTGGCTTTGAGCTTATCCCAGCGGGGGAGGACGTCATGTTTCAGGATGCGCTCGTCCTCGGCGCCGGTTCGCTTATGGGCCGCATACTGGGACAGGTACCGCTGTGCGAGTGCTCCAAAGGTCAAATCCTGCTCCTCTTCCCGACGGGCTTGGGCTTTCGCATCCAAGGGATCAACGCCCTCTCCTACCTGATTTTTCAGATTCAGATACGCCGCCCGCGCGTCCTTTAGCGAGGTGTTGTCAACCGATCCCAAGGTCATACGGCGCAACGTTCCGGTCCGTCCGCCAACCCTGTAGCGGTAGATGAAGGACTTTCTCCCGTTCGGCATAACAGCAACACCGAAACCAGGGTTGTCAGCGTCCATGTGCTCGTATTTCGCCGGTTTCGGTGTCAGCGCCTTTACGGTTAGGGCGGTCAGCATGGCGGGTATCCCCTTGGTTGCAGGTATCTTTAGCCGTCTGATCTAAGTGATACTCCGAGTGATACCCCAAGTATGCGCTTGGATAGGAGCTGGCGCAACTTCCTATGACAAAGAACACCAGTAACCAGATGTTAAGTAAGCTGTATATCGGGCAACCTGCAATACCATGCGACAGTGTGAAACACTATGTCTGACCGATTTGTAATCAGCCGGTCGGGGGTTCGAATCCCTTCGCCAGCTCCAAATATCGCATGTACGCTCAACGGGTTGCAGAAAAACGGCGCCCCGTCTTCGTTCGAGGTGGGCTCCGGGG
>JAZBNW010000178.1:0-15784 GCA_036350855.1 Halieaceae bacterium | reverse complement strand
TGCCGGTACCTCGGTAATACCAAGGTCCAGTAACTGTGCGGTGCCGTCAGCGCGTATGGAGACCTCGACATAAACCGCCCGGCTCGTATTCAGAAGAAAATCCCTGATGTCCGGAACCTGCGCACCGGTCAGCGGGGCCGGTAGAACCATGATTGCTACGAGACCGATAGCTCCAGCGATTCGATTCATTGAAATTTTCATTTTCAACACCTCCCCGCGCGACACTTCTCGACCTTTCGCTCCATACGTGCGGACTCGGAAATGCCTACTCGGTAACGGTATATGCAGGCAAAGGGTACCGGTGTATCTCCCGAGCTTTCACACTGGCCTTCACCGCCTGTCTGCTGCATCAGGTCCCGCACCTCGGTCCATGGCTCCGCATCGATCCTGTAATTGGGCTCGAAAATCCATCGGCCACCCGCAATAAAACCCTTGGCGCCATCCGCCACAAGATCCCTGCATCTATCAGGGTCATGGCCGCGCTTTTCTGCCGCGGACCGACATACACTTTTGGTCGGGAACAAATTGGGATGATCCTCAATCGTGAAATACAGGGTTGACGCCCCGATGTACTCATCGGAGAGAGTAAATGCAGCATGGCCGATCTCGTGAGCAACTACCTGCAATCTACTGATCTTTTGATTATCGTCTCCACGAATGAAGTCTACATACTTCGTTGAAAAGTACTTCATGGCAGAATTGTCCCGGCAATCCTTGTCATGAATGATCCCGGACGCTTCAGCAAAAGCGTAGTATTTACTGAAACCTTCCGGCTTTTCCTTCTTACACTTCTTGCTGCGATCATCCGGATCACTGGGAGTCACCTTGCCCAAGTCACGGCCGAGCCAGAGATTGATATCGCGCTGATTCTTGACGAACCACGGAATGCCATACACTCCCTGCCTGATCACCTCATATATATCGGAGAGGAAAGTATCCCAGGCACCGGCGCCGACACCGTGCCGGGATGCCTCGGGAATGAAGACAATATCAATCTTGTCTTCCGATTTACCGTTATAGATCACGGCAATGGCGCGCTTATCGGGCAGTTCGGGTGCACCGACATCGACACTTCGAGTTCCGCTCGAAAACCCCTCGCTACCGACACCCGCCTGACACCCGTAACTCAGGGTGGAACTCGCAGCGGTGACCGTTATCTCCAGGTCAGTTCCCCCTGCCTGTGTCGCAATTGGGTTAGACGGGTCGCCCGTATAAATCTCTATGTTATCTACCTCAAGAGGCTCCCCGTGCGCGTCGATGGCCTCTGCCCGCAGGACTACCTGTTCATCCTGTTCAGGCCATAGTGGCTGATGGATGCAGCGGACCAGCAGACCTGTAGTGCCATCGCAATCCGGGTCGGCATCATCGACCAGTCCGTCACCGTCATCGTCAACACCGTTGCTGCAGTCTTCGACGACGTCAGGTGGCTGTGGCGGGGTGACCGTCCATGTGCCTTTTTCAGGGTAAATTCTTGCCGAGGTCTGCTCACTCTGGCCGATTTTACAACTATCACTTAACGGGTCGTATTCATTACAAATATGGAAAACGCCCTCATCACTTGAGCCGCTTTTTGATGAAATAATACCCCACTGATCCTGATAACTATTATCGAGGTTACGAGTTGACAGGCATATATCCCAGTTACTTACAGCACCATTTTCATCAAAACCGACTTTTACCCTGTATGGATCGCCAGCCGCACAGATATGTGCATTGTTCTCATCAAAACTGTTGATACCGTCCGAGAAACTGAAAGCGATAATGTCGGCGTTGATGGTGCTTGTGTCCAGTAAATCGGAATAGTTACCCCTGGCTGTCACTGCACCCTTGATGACAACCGTGCCGGTGACCCTGTTGTTGGTGCTGTAGCTGATATCACCCGAGGCAAGGATATCGCGAAACGAGAGTCCCTCGTAATGCAAAAGGGTGTTGGCGCCGTCCGGCAAACCGGGGCCACTTGCGGTCCATGTTCGCGTTATTCCCGTGGCAGGTGATGTAACATTTACCAGAAGCTCCTTGCAAATGCCTTGCACGTCAGCAACGCCTTCATCGCAAGGGCGATAATAGACAGCGTCCCTGTAAGTGCTCTCGCTCACCATCCAGCCACGCGGCGAAAGATCAGTATCCGATGCCCGCGGGTAATTGCTTACCTCGAGATCCCAATAGTTGAAATTGCCGTCTCTATCTACTGCCACATAGAGCGTGATCTGTGAATTCGTCTCATCAAAATTCTGCACGCCATCACTGAATGAGTACCTGAGCGGTTCTACCTTTACACTTGAAGT
The DNA here is from genome assembly GCA_036350855.1 of Halieaceae bacterium. Lineage (GTDB taxonomy): Bacteria > Pseudomonadota > Gammaproteobacteria > Pseudomonadales > Halieaceae > JARRPM01. The sequence continues at coordinate 13,499 of JAZBNW010000178.1, read as the reverse complement.
GATGTCGAACTCGTCCAGCACAGTGAAGCTGCCAGTAATTCGCATGGACGTGTCATAGGGAGGGGATAGCCTGTCGAAATTGGCGCCAACGTAGGTATAGGTCTTCTGCGCATACGTGACGTGACTGGCTAACAGGATGAAGACACTAGCAAAAAGCAGGAGCAGATCACGCGTGATGAGTTTGTGCAGGGGATGCGACATAACTTCACCTCTCAATCAACAAACAGCCCGGATTTCGAAAATCGTGTAATTGGCCGGGGTTTGCCAAGAAGATAGTTCAGGACACTACGAGCGACAATGAGTACCAGCACCCAGATCAATGAGCACTGATGCTCAGATGCGGAGCATGAAAAAAGTTGGGTATCGGTTTGATAGAGCGAAAGAATTGCTCTTGCGAACAGTCAGGTACTAAGCAAACTGCTATGCTCTCGCGCAAAAGCCATCAACTGATGCGCCCCATGCAGGCCGAGTTTGCCGCAAATATTCGCCCGGTGATTTTGCACCGTGCGATAACTGATACCCAGTTCGACGGCAATCTCCTTGCTGGTCTTGAACTGAGCTACCCTGGTCAGGATGATATGCTCCATTCGTGTGAGGGTGTCGAGACCGGTCGTACCAATGGATGGCACCTTTGGTATTTGCGGCGTATGACTACCCAGTGAGGGCGTTATGTATATCTCGCCGCGATTAACTGCTTGCAGGCAATTAACCAGATCATCTCCAGCACTGTCTTTCAACACATAGGCGCGCGCACCGAGTTCCATGGCGCGATCGAGATAGGCCCTGTCGTCATAGCTGGTCACGATGATCACTGCCGGCATGTCATCCAGCCCTGCGAGACTCTCCAGTACCTGCAGCCCGTCCATCCCCGGCATCGCTATATCGAGCAGAATAAGATCGGGCTTGTGGTAACGGGTCTGCGCAATGGTTGCTTCGCCGGTCTCGGCCTCGGACACGATTTTCATGTCGGGCAGCTTTTCCACAATCTGTTTCAGCCCCTGCCGGAAGATGGGATGGTCATCGGCGATCAGGACGGTTTTCTGCGTTACTCCCGGGCTACTCATGTGACTACTTCCAGCCGTTCGCCGGCTCGCTTGATCGGAAGCTCGAAAACTATGATGGTGCCCTCTCCCGGAATTGACTCGATATTCATATGCCCCCCGGCCACTCTCACGCGACCGGCCATCTCCTCCAGTCCGATGCTGTGCTTGCCAGCATCCAATGGGTCAAAACCCACGCCATTATCGTAGACACAGGTTTTAATCGTGGCACCGTCGCAAACTATCTCGCAAGACACCTGGGATGCGTTGGCGTACTTCATGATGTTGTTCAGACACTCCTGGACAGCGCGATATAACACCGTCTGCTGGTCCGCATCAAGTTCCCTGGCCAGTGGATCAATTGACGCACTCCAGGCAATTCCCAGTGGGTCCAGTGCTCGCCGCATGGTCGACTCGATTGCGGCGGGCAAACCCAGCCGCGAGAGTATATGCGGGTGGAGATCATGGGAAATGCGCCGTATATCGTGCATGATTTCACCACAATACTCGGCTTGTCGTTCCAGTGTCCGCAACAGAGGCGCGGAGTCCCCTGGCGCTAACACTCTGGCGCACTTTTCAAGATTATTCTTGAGCACCAGCATGGCATGGCCGATGGAATCATGCATGGTTTCCGACAGCAACTGCCTCTCCTTTTCCTGTGCGTGAATGAGTTTGCGCGAAAAATCGCGGTGAAACTCAGCAGCCTGGCGCTCTGCCCGCTGTTTCTCTTCCATCAACAGTTTAATCCTGTCGGCCAACGCAAGTGACAGCAAAACGCCTTCGAGAAGGGTGCCCACCTCAACCAAATGACCAACATAGGGATTGTATTCGACGTGGCCGTAGGTATAGGAAAAGTAAATCAGCAAGGAGACCAGCATGCTGCCCATGCTCAGGGCCAGAAATCGGGCCGGCTTATACCCGCGGAAGTAACGCAGTAATGCAATAGCGATGAAGTAAAGCGAGCACAGCAGCGTCAGCACATGGACTACAGCGGCACTGTACTCACCGGGCAGGAAGGGCAGCCGCTGAGTAACCACCAGCGCAAGCCCGCAGACCATGGCCAGTACAGAGAGACTGGTGGACCCCCGATACAGCCAGGGCTCACTTTTCCTGATCCCGAGGAAACGGTTGACGAAACTGACCGAGAAGAAGGCGCCCGTTCCCGACATGGCCAGAATCAGCGGGGCAGCTTCGCTATCAGGCCAGAGGTATTCCTCGGCGAGGCCGCTCAGCAGTACGCCCGCAAACGTCAGGCAAATCAAGTAGCCAAGATAGTAAAGATAGGAAACATCGCGCAGCGTCACCGCGAGGAAGGCATTGTAAATACACAGTGCGAGTATTGCGCCGAGAAATACGCCATACCACATTCGCACGGTGAGCAAGTAACTTGTCCATGCCTCATCTGGCCAGGTCCAGGCGGCAAAATTCATCGGCTGGGCCGTGTCATTCCTCACGCGGATCAACACATCCAGCGGGCCATCATCTATCCGGGGAATCTCAAAGGCCACATTTGAGTGTTTTACGGTGCGCTCACTGTAGGGGTAACGCACACCTGAATAATCATGGAGAATGCTCCCATCCGGCAGTCGAAACCAGACATCGACGTAGTTGAACAACTGGCCGGGAATCTCAAGAATCGTCGCCGGCTGCGAAAACTGAGATGGCGACAAGGTTGTGCGCAGCCAGGCTTCACCACCCATGCGGGACACATTAACCGGGGGGAGAAGTGGCTCGAAGCCGGCAGGCGGTGAGTCCGTGAAAAAATCGGCCGCGGCGTGGGCATCGACACGCGCGTAAAGAATAGAGAAAGATGCAGTGATATCCCGGGGGCCATCATGGTCGTCTGCAGCAGCAACTGACTCCGTGCCCAGGCACAATGTCAAGTACAACAGCAATCCGACTGCATATAGACCCTGACACCCGGGCGCCCGGCGGCCTTGCACTGAAATTACCACTGATCAAGCCCTGGCAGCATATGGGACTGTGGCGCAAGATCTGACAGTGCGTGGATAACCATTAAGCAATGAATGTTCCCACCCGGTCTCAAGCGGAGGTTCATCTGGATTGTAGCCCAGATCGGCCCTGGCGTCCGTTTTATGCCAGAAGCCTGCGCCGACCATCGGGAGCGAACGCGTACATAGCCAATCGTTATCTTTTATTCTGTAATATCAGGTAGTTGCCGGCCACCGACTCCTTCGCATGATAGTGCCCCAGGGGAGAGTCCCGGGCCGGGCCTACATGTTATGGAAAGGCGCTTGGTAAAGAGGATCGGGGTGGCGTAAGGTGTAAACGATGTGTCCGGAATGCACCGACCTGTGACCCATGTCCTAGGAATAAAGTGCAACCTATGTGACCGGAATGCACCGTTTGTAAATGGCGCGCCCACCAGGATTCGAACCTGGGACCACCGGCTTAGAAGGCCGATGCTCTATCCAGCTGAGCTATGGGCGCGAAAAAACGTCCTGTTTCGGGCTGGGCAAAGGTGGGGTGGCCGACGGGTCTCGAACCCGCCACCTCCGGAGTCACAATCCAGTGCTCTACCTGATGAGCTACGGCCACCGTCATTTGATGCTGAAAACCGCTATCGCCAACTGTCCCTTGTGACTGAAGAGTTGGTCGGGGTAGAGAGATTCGAACTCCCGACATCCTGCTCCCAAAGCAGGCGCGCTACCAGACTGCGCTATACCCCGATTGTTGCATTGCCGGCGCAGGCGCCAGCCCCTGTTTTCAGGAGGGCGCATCATACTCACCAGCGCCGGAAGCGTCAACGCCGCCGGGCGGAAAATAACGCCCCCCAGGCCACTCAAACCTTCCACTGGCAGGCGGGGTCATGGGACAATGCGCCCCGCGACGACCAGAGCCCGTCCGCGCTCCCGCACCCAACCCGATCGAGAGGATACCGTACCATGCCCGCACTCATCCTGGACGGAAAGTCCCTGGCAGCCCAAACCGAAGCAGACCTGCTCGCGCGCGTGGAACGCCTGAAGGAGAAGTCCGGCGGCAAGACCCCCATCCTGGCGACCATCCTGGTGGGAGACGACCCGGCCTCGGCGACCTACGTCAAGATGAAGGGAAATGCCTGCAAGCGGGTCGGCATGGGCTCCATGGCGGTGGAAATGCCCTCCTCCACCACAACCCAGGAGTTACTGGCGAAGATCGGCGAGTTGAATGACAACCCGGATGTGCACGGCATTCTGTTGCAGCACCCGGTGCCGCCGCAGATCGACGAACGCGCCTGTTTTGACGCCATCGCCCTGGCCAAGGACGTCGACGGCGTTACCTGCCTGGGTTTCGGCCGCATGGCCATGGGAGAGGAAGCCTACGGCTGTGCCACGCCCCAGGGCATCATGCGCATGCTGGCGCACTACCAGGTCGACATCGAGGGCAAACACGCGGTCGTGGTAGGTCGCAGCCCTATCCTGGGCAAGCCCATGGCCATGATGCTGCTGCAGAAAAACGCCACGGTGACCATCTGCCACTCACGTACCAGAGACCTTCCGGCCATCGTCGCCCAGGCGGACATCCTGGTCGGGGCTGTCGGCAAGCCGGAGTTCATCCGGGCGGACTGGGTCAAGCCCGGCGCGGTAGTGGTGGATGCGGGCTACCACCCCGGCGGCGTCGGCGATATCGAGCTGTCGGCCCTGGTGGACAAGGCCAGCGCCTATACCCCGGTGCCCGGTGGCGTCGGGCCCATGACGATCAACACTCTGATCATGCAGAGCGTCGAATCCGGGGAGAAGAGCCTGGGGTGAACTCCCGGACTAAGCCCTGCGCCACTTGGTTCCCTCCCGGGAATCCTCCAGCACCACGCCCTGGGCCAGTAACTCCTGGCGGATTTCATCAGCCCGGGCGTAATCCTTTGCCAGCTTGGCCTGCTGGCGCTCCTCGATCATTGCCTCGATAGCGTCCGCGGAGATGGCATCGCTGCCCACCCCGCCCTGCAGCCAGGCCTCCGGGTCCTGCTGCAGGATGCCCAGCAGGTCGCCCGCCGCCAGCATGCGCGCTTTCAGCGCCGGGCGCTCAGCGGCGGACGCCTTGTGCAGCTGGTGGGCCAGGGCGTGCAACTCGGCGATGGCAACCGGGGTGTTGAGATCATCGTCAAGCGCCTGGTAGAACGGCTCCTGGGCCAGCGGCACCTCCATATCCAGTTCGATATCCTGTACGTCCCGCAGGGTGCTGTAGAGGCTGCCCAGGGTGGTCTCCGCCTGCTCCAGCAGTTCCGCCGAGAAATTCATCGGCGAGCGGTAATGGGCCGACAGCAGGGCAAAGCGCAATACCTCGCCGCGGTAGGACTGCAACAGGTCCCTCACGGTGCGGAAATTGTCGAGCGACTTCGACATCTTCTCGCCGTCGATATCCAGGAATGCGTTGTGCATCCAGTAGCGCACGTATTCGCCGCCGTGGGCACAGCGACTCTGGGCTATCTCGTTTTCATGGTGCGGGAAAATCAGGTCGCGGCCGCCGCCGTGGATGTCGATGGTTTCGCCCAGGTGGGCACGAATCATGGCAGAGCACTCCAGGTGCCAGCCCGGTCGGCCCCGCCCCCAGGGGCTGTCCCAACCCGGCTCGTCATCCGCCGCGGGTTTCCATAGCACGAAGTCACCCGGGTGGCGCTTGTAATCGGCGACTTCCACCCGGGCACCCGCCAGCATGTCATCCAGCGAGCGGCGTGACAGCTTGCCGTAGTCGGCCATGGACTCCACGGCAAACAGCACGTGTCCCCGGGATTCGTAGGCATGCCCTTTCTCGATCAGTGTGGTGGTCAATGCCACCATCGCCTCGATATTGTGGGTCGCATGGGGTTCAAGCGTCGGCGACAGGGCGTTCAACTGGGCCATATCCTCCCGGTACTTGGCGGTGAACTCCTCGGTGACCGACTCGATGCTGCGCCCGCCCTCCTTTGCCGCCGCGATGATCTTGTCGTCCACGTCGGTGATATTGCGGGCATAGGTGACGTGGGAGAAATGGGTCTGCAGCAGGCGAAACAGCGTGTCAAACACCACCACCGGGCGGGCGTTGCCGATATGGGCCAGGTTGTACACGGTCGGGCCGCAGACGTACATGGTGACCGTATCGGGTACCAGCGGCTCGAACAGTTCCTTCTTGCCGCTCATGGTGTTGTAAATGTGCAGCGTCACTCCCCGGCTCCTCCCTGGTCGGTCCAGCTGTCCCTCAGGCCGATCGTCCGATTGAAAACCGGCGCCTGCTCGCTGTGTTCATACCGATCGGCAACAAAATAGCCCTCCCGCTCAAACTGGAAATGCTCCGCTGGTTGCGCCTTCACCAGCGAGGGCTCAACCCAGGCGTGCTCGACAATCCGCAGGGAGTCCGGGTTGATGTGCGCCATGAAGTCGCGATCGCCCTTGTCGGGGGCCTCGTGGTTGAACAGGCGGTCATAGAGCCTGACGGTCGCGCGCTTACCCATCGATGCGGACACCCACTGGATAACGCCTTTGGGCTTGATGCCATCGCCCGGGTCGGCGCCCAGGGTGCCGGGTATGGTCCGGGCATGCACTTCCACTACCTTGCCGGCGGCATCCCTGACCACGTCTACCGCCTCGATCACATAGGCGTTGCGCAGGCGCACGCGTTTGCCCAGCACCAGCCGCTTGTATTTCTTGTTGGCCTCCTCGCGGAAGTCGTCCGCGTCGATGTAGAGCTCCCGGGTGAAGGGCACGATACGCTCGCCCAGCTCCGCACGGGACGGATGGCGCGCTGCGACCAGTTCCTCTACCTGTCCTTCCGGGTAGTCGGTCAACACGACTTTCAGTGGCTCCAGCACACACATCGCCCGCGGCGCGTTCTCGTTCAGGTCTTCGCGGATAGCAAACTCCAGCATCGCCACATCCACCACGCCATCGCTGCGGGTGGTGCCGATCATCTGGCAGAACCTGCGGATCGCACCGGGGGTAAAGCCCCTGCGGCGCATCCCGGCGACCGTCGGCATGCGCGGGTCATCCCAGCCGGCCACCACGCCGTCGTCGACCAACTGCTTGAGCTTGCGCTTGCTGGTCACCGTGTAGCTGGGGTTGAGGCGTCCAAACTCGTACTGCCGCGGGCGGGAGGCCACCGGCAGGTGCTCGATAAACCAGTCGTACAGCGGCCGGTGGTCCTCGAACTCCAGCGTGCAGATGGAGTGGGTAACCCCCTCTATCGCGTCCTCCTGGCCGTGGGCGAAGTCGTAGGTGGGATAGATCACCCAGCTGTCGCCCGTCTGGTGGTGCGGCACCTTGCGGATGCGGTACAGGATGGGGTCGCGCATGTTCATATTGGGCGAGGCCATATCGATCTTCGCCCGCAATACTTTTTCTCCCTCGGCAAATTCCCCCGCTTTCATCCCGGCCAGGAGATCCAGGTTCTCCCGCACGCTCCGCTCGCGAAACGGACTGTTCCTGCCGGGCTCGGTCAGGGTGCCGCGGTACTCCCGGGCCTGCTCGGCATTGAGATCACAGACATAGGCCTGCCCCTGCTCCACCAGGTACACCGCCCAGTCGTAGAGTTGCTGAAAGTAGGATGACGCGAAACGCACGTCGCCGTCCCAGTGATAACCCAGCCAGCGCACATCCTCCTGTATCGAGTCGATGTACTCCTGGCTCTCTTTTTCAGGGTTGGTGTCGTCAAAGCGCAGGTTGCAGCGCCCGCCAAAGGTCTCCGCCAGCCCGAAGTTCACACTGATCGATTTGGCGTGGCCAATATGGAGGTAGCCGTTGGGTTCCGGAGGAAACCGGGTAACCACCGCCTGCACCCGGCCGGCAGCGAGGTCCTCGGCAATGATCGTCTCGAGGAAATTACTGGCGTTGGGGGTTTCCATAAAATCGTCACAGCCACAGCATAAAAAGGGCGCGTATTATAGCCACAGTTGCGCCCGTCTTATACCCACGAAGCGTGCCCGTGCGGCGGAATGCGGCGTATTTATCCCTAACTTGCGCCCGGAGTGTTTTCCTGCCCCGCAAAAGCCCGTATTATTGCGTCGCTCAAGACATCCATCAGCAGGACATCAGCATGGTCATCATTCGCACCACCTTCGGCGACATCAAACTGGAACTCGACGCCGAGAAGGCCCCCGTCACGGTCGCCAATTTTCTCAACTACGCCCGGGCCGGCTTCTACGATGGCACCATTTTTCACCGTGTGATCAACAATTTCATGATCCAGGGCGGCGGTTTCGACACCAATATGGAACAGAAGGCTGTAGGCAAGCCCATCGAGAACGAGGCTGACAACGGCCTGAAGAACGACTACGGCACCATCGCAATGGCGCGCACCATGGAGCCCCACTCGGCCACCGCCCAGTTTTTCATCAATGTGAAGGACAATGACTTTCTCAACCACAGCGGCAAAAACATGCAGGGCTGGGGCTACGCCGTATTCGGCAGGATGGTCGAGGGCGAGGAGGTGCTGGAGAAAATCCGCAACGTACCCACCGGCAGCCGCAACGGCCACCAGGACGTGCCCACCGACACGGTGATTATCGAGACTGTTGACGTCGTCGAAGACTAGACGCCCGACCAAACCCTCCCCCGGAGCCGCCCACGTGTCCAGCACGTGCTTTGTCTCCGACCTGCACCTTGATTCCGCCAGGCCGGCAGCTGTCCGGGCCCTGGCGGCGTTTCTCCGGCAGCAAACGCACTGCGAGCACCTGTTTGTCCTGGGCGACCTGTTCGAGGCCTGGCCCGGTGACGACGACGACTCCCCCCTCGCCACTGAAGTCATCGGCTTGTTGCGGGACTTCAGCGCCAGTGGCGCCCGGCTGTCTGTCATGCGGGGTAACCGGGATTTCCTGCTCGGTGAACGCTTCTGCACACGCGTTGGCGCAACCCTGCTGGCGGACCCGACGGTGATCGACCTCTACGGGGAGCCGACCCTGCTGATGCACGGTGACAGCCTCTGCACCGGGGATATGGACTACCAACGGTTCCGCCTCACCGCCCGGGACCCCGACTGGCAGGCCCGCTTACTGGCCCGACCCCTGGCCGCGCGGCGGGAACTGGCCGGGCAGCTGCGGGCCCTCAGCAGGGAGGCCAACAGCATGAAGAGCGAGGACATCATGGATGTGAGCCCGGCGGAAGTGGCGCTGCAGATGCGCGACCACGGTGTACGCCAGCTGATCCACGGCCACACGCACCGGCCTGCGCGGCATGCAACGGAAAACGGGCTGCGCTGGGTGTTGGGTGCCTGGGAGCGTCAGGGTTGGGTGCTGGAGGCCCGCCCGGGAGAAATTGAATTAAATAATTTTAATATATAACAATATCTTACGATTATTATTTAATGTTAACTGGCAGCCAATCACCGATCTCGCTGCCCTCGGTCCGCCGGGTTTGACACGCGCTTTGGCCCGGTGACATCGGTCCGGGAGCGCCGCCGGCGACTAGCCCGGGCCGGGCACGCCACTGTGAAAGCGGAACTCGGTGTCCGGTGACTCGATCAGCTCACGCTCCCTCGCCAGCAGTATCGGCAAGCGGCCCGCCACCTCCTCTGCGGACCCCAACTCCTCGGCCAGCCGGAGATAATCGCTGAAGTGCCTGGACTCGGATTTGAGCAGGGAGGCGTAAAACCCCGCCAGTTCCTCGTCCAGCACCGGCACCAGGGCGGCGAAACGCTCGCAGGAACGGGCCTCGATAATGGCCCCGACCAGCAGTGTGTCGACCAGTCGCGCGGGTTCATGGCTGCGCACCAGCTTGCGCAGCTCACCGGCATAGCGGGCGGCCGTGAGCTGGGGGTAGGCTACCTGCCGCGTTTTCATCAGGGCGATCACCTGCTCAAAATGGCGCAACTCCTCCCGGGCCAGCCGCGACAGGCGATTGAGCAGACGGTAGTGGTCAACGTAGCGGTACATCAGGTTCAGGGCGGTGGAGGCGGCCTTTTTCTCACAGTTGGCGTGGTCTACCAGCAGAATGTCGGGGTTGGCGAGGGCCCAGTCGATCCAGGCCCGGGGCGTGGCGCAGTGCAGGAAGGCAAGAATCGGCCCGACGTCGGCAAGTGGTTTCACTCGCCCTGCCCCGCAAACAGGTCCGGTGGCACGATGTAGCGCTCGTAATAGGCCTCGGAGAGAACATAGAACTCCCGGTCGATCAGTTCGCGCAGTTCAGCCAGGGCGAGGTGACGAAACGACTGGTCAACCACGAAACCGTAGTCCGCGGTCTCGCCGATCTGGCTGGCACCGGCCTTGATCAGGCTGTAGACCCAGCAGTACTCGTCGTGATGAGGCACATAGGCCAGCTGTTGCACCTGCAGCTGCCACTGCAGCAGCGCCTTGTCAGTGACCCGCAACTTGTTGCTGACGCACCGGGACAGGAAATCGCCGAGGCGCCGGTCGATGACTTCCTTTTGCTCCCGGGTATAACTGTTCCACGCGATGACCTCGTGGGAAAAGCGCTTGCAGCCGCGGCAGACGGCGTCGCCGATGCCGGTTGAACAGACACCTATACAGGGCGTTTTAACGGGGGGTTGGCGCATTTTTTGCGGGGATTTTCACTGCCGGCATGACCGCGCAAGTGTACGTTATCACCCCAGTGAATGCACGATATAAGCGCCTGTCCAATTTATCTCAATCGCCGCCTGCGCTATACTCCCGCTCCGATTCCACACCATCGCTATCGCCCCCCGGCACCCGCAACGGGGCGATTCAGCCAACGCAAAGGAGCTCAACCGTGCTTGAAGCATATCGCGAACACGTGGCCGAACGCGCCAGCCTGAACATTCCCCCCAAGCCGCTCAATGCCGAGCAGGTTGCCGGGCTGGTGGAACTGCTGAAAAACCCGCCGGCGGGTGAGGCACAGTTCCTGCTTGAGCTGATCAGCGACCGGGTACCGCCGGGTGTGGACGAGGCCGCCTATGTCAAGGCCGGCTTCCTCTCCGCCGTCGCCAAGGGCGACACCGCCTGCCCGCTGATCGATCGACAAAAAGCCGTCGAGCTGCTGGGCAACATGCACGGGGGCTATAACATCGAGACACTGGTGTCCCTGTTGACCGACCAGGACCTGGGCGCGGCCGCGGCGAAGGAACTAAAGCACACCCTGCTGGTGTTCGAAGCCTTTCACGATGTGGCAGAACTCGCCGCCAATGGCAATGCCAACGCCCAGGCCGTGATGCAGTCCTGGGCCGACGGCGAGTGGTTCACCTCGCGCCCCGACGTGGCTGAATCCATCAAGCTGTCCGTGTTCAAGGTGACCGGCGAGACCAATACCGACGACCTCTCCCCCGCTCCCGATGCCTGGTCACGACCCGACATCCCGCTGCACGCACTGGCCATGTACAAGATGCAACGCGAGGGCCTGCAACCGGCCGAACCCGGCGTCACCGGCCCCATGCAACAGATCGCGGACCTCCAGGCCAGGGGACTGCCGGTGGCGTTCGTCGGCGACGTGGTGGGCACGGGCTCCTCGCGCAAATCCGCCACCAATTCGGTGCTGTGGTTTTTCGGTGACGACATTCCCGGCGTGCCCAACAAGAAAGGCGGCGGCATCTGCATCGGCGGCAAGGTCGCACCCATTTTCTACAACACCATGGAAGATGCCGGCGCACTGGTTTTCGAGGCGCCGGTGGACAAACTCGGCATGGGCGATGTCATCGAAGTGCGGCCCTACGACGGCAAGATCCTGTCCGAATCCGGCGAGGTGTTGAGCGAGTTCGAACTCAAGTCCGACGTCCTGCTGGATGAAGTGCGCGCCGGTGGCCGCATCAACCTGATTATCGGTCGCGGTCTCACGACCCGGGCGCGGGAAACCATGGGGCTGCCCGCTACCGACCTGTTCCGCACCCCGGAAGTCCCCGCCGATACCGGCAAGGGCTTCACCCTGGCCCAGAAAATGGTGGGCAGGGCCTGCGGCACCGATGGCATTCGCCCCGGCACCTACTGTGAGCCGCTGATGACCACTGTCGGCTCCCAGGACACCACTGGCCCGATGACCCGGGACGAACTGAAAGACCTGGCCTGCCTCGGTTTTTCCGCCGACCTGACCATGCAGTCGTTCTGCCACACCGCGGCCTATCCCAAGCCCGTGGACATCGACACCCAGCACACCCTTCCCGATTTCATCATGACCCGCGGCGGCGTCTCCCTGCGGCCCGGTGACGGTATCATCCACTCCTGGCTGAACCGCATGCTGCTGCCCGACACCGTGGGCACGGGCGGCGACTCCCATACCCGTTTCCCCATGGGGATCTCCTTCCCCGCGGGCTCCGGCCTGGTCGCTTTCGCAGCCGCCACCGGCGTTATGCCGCTGGATATGCCCGAGTCGGTACTGGTGCGCTTCAAGGGCGAGATGCAGCCCGGTATCACCCTGCGGGACCTGGTCCACGCCATTCCCTACTACGCTATCCAGCAGGGTCTGCTCACGGTCGAGAAGAAGGGCAAGAAAAACATCTTCTCCGGCCGCATTCTCGAAATCGAGGGCCTCAAGGGCCTCACCGTGGAACAGGCCTTCGAGCTTTCCGACGCCTCCGCCGAGCGCTCCGCTGCCGGCTGCACCATCGCACTGGACGAGGACACCATCGCGGAGTACCTGCGCTCCAACATCGTACTGCTGCGCTCGATGATCGCCGAGGGCTACGGCGATCCCCGTACCCTGGAGCGACGCGCCCGCAAGATGGAGGACTGGCTGGCCAGCCCCAGCCTGATGAAGGCGGATGCGGATGCCGACTACACGGCGGTGATCGAGATCGACCTGGCCGACATCCGGGAGCCTATCGTATGCGCGCCCAACGATCCCGACGACGCGCGCCTGCTGTCCTCGGTGGCGGGCGACAAGGTGGACGAAGTGTTCATCGGCAGCTGCATGACCAACATCGGCCACTTCCGCGCGGCGGGCAAGCTGCTGGAAAAACACAAGGGCGGCATCTCCACCCGACTGTGGATCGTACCCCCCACCCGGATGGACGAGCACCTGCTGATGGAGGAAGGGTATTACAACATCTTCGGCGCCTCGGGCGCGCGCACCGAGATGCCGGGTTGCTCCCTGTGCATGGGCAACCAGGCGCGGGTCGCGGCGAACTCCACCGTGCTGTCCACCTCGACACGGAACTTCCCGAACCGGCTGGGCGACGGGGCCAACGTCTACCTCACTTCAGCGGAACTGGCGGCGGTCGGTGCGATCCTGGGCAAGCTGCCGACACCCGAGGAGTACCTGAAGTACGCCAGCGAACTGGACTCGATGTCTGACGAGATTTACCGCTACATGAATTTCGACCAGATACTGGAATTCCAGAAGAGCGCCGAGGAAGGCAAACGGATTGCCGCGGTGGAAATCCAGGAAATGCGCGCCTGATTGGTCCCGCCTGACGAATCAACCCCGCCCTGCGGGGTTTTTTTTGGCCTGGTAAAAGCGCAGGGGCGAGGCCCATCATGAAGCGGGTTTCAGACCCGCCAGCCGCGCCGGGTCCAGCAGTGCCGCCAGCTCCTGCCGGGGAATGCCCGTGTCCTGCGCCGCCACATCGATGACGGGCCTTTGCTCCGCATAG
>JAZBNW010000177.1:0-3865 GCA_036350855.1 Halieaceae bacterium | reverse complement strand
TTCCGAAAACCCTGGCAATGACAGAGACACACAATGCCCGATTTTAACTGCAGTCATTCGATGTGGGCGAGTCCAGCGTGATTTGCGATGGCGGGCTGGAGTACGCCTGTGTCAGCGAAGTCGGTGGCCGGTTACAGAACCAGGATCGTTTCCTGGTGTTGTCGGACAGTGAAAAAGCAATATACCTGTTCGCCGTGGCGGATGGCATGGGTGGGCATCGCGCCGGTGGCGAGGCTGCCGAAGCGGCGGTCAGCGCCCTCAGGGGTCACTGGGCGGAGGTACATCGCCAGCCCAATCTGCAGGACTGGATTCGCAGCCTGTTCAGGCATGCCCATCGCTCGGTGCAGGATCTGGCCATAAGCGGGGAGAGGGCTGCACCGCAAACCACACTCGCACTGCTGCTGTTTGCCGGCGGGGAGGTCTGGTCAGGCCATGTGGGAGACTCCCGGGTGATCCACTACTCCCGATCTGGCCTGAAGGGACGCACCCGCGATCACTCGGTGACCGAGGTGAAGCTGGCTGCCGGAAAAATAAGCGAGCAGGAGGCGGCCGTCGACCGGGACCGAAACCTGCTGACCATGGCGTTGGGCGGCGCGCGGGAACCGGAGCCCGACATCACACGGTGGCGAATGGCCCAGGGCGATATCTTCTGCCTCGCCAGCGATGGCGCCTGGGCCCTGTTATCCGATGGTGATTTCGTTGGCTTTACCACGGCGGGTGACCTGCAGCAGGCAGCGGACCAGGTCATGGGGCTGCAACTGTCCCGGGCGCCCGCGGGCCAGGATAACGCAACCATTGTTGTGGTGCGAAGACCGCAATGATGTCAGGACGCCGGTAATGAATTTTGATTGACAGACTGTGGTGCGCGCTGGGAAGGTGGCCGGTATGAAGTCACTGTTACCCAGCCTGCTGGTTGTCGTTATCTGCGGCGCCGCCACGGCACTGCAGGCCGGGGAGGACAAGGCGCTCTACCTGGCCAGGTGCACAGAGCAACTGAGCCAGCAGTTCGGGCCAGACGCGGATATCAAGCTGGTCAGCCTGCGCAGGGCCGGCGCTGCCATGCGGGTGAAAGTTGCGGTTCGTCTGCGCCCGTCCGGGGATGGAACGGAGAAAGTGCGGTTCGAGACCTGCGTGGTGAGCCGCGCCGCGCCCCCCGGGAGCAATACGGGCGGGGGTGCGAGCCTCCCATCCGGGGCGACGCGGGAAGCCGCCGGCGAAGAGCTTTGAGGGTGTCTCAACCGAAACGGTTGCTGCCTTCGGTACCCCGCAGAACCAGGAAATAGATCAGCACCAGGGTGCCGATAATCGGTATCAGGCTGATCAGTACCCACCATCCGGAGCGGTCCGTGTCATGCAGACGCCTGACGGCTACCGCGAGGTTGGGCAACAGCAGGCCGAGTGAGGCAAGCACCGACAGCGGCTGCACGGCATCCGGCGCAAATGACTCGTAGCCCATCATCGGTGCCACCAGGGCGCCGTCGATGACCCCGAGAATGATATACAGGATGATCGTCGCCAGGACCCACCACCAGTACTCCGGGCGAGCCGCCCTGCCAGAGAAGGTCGCGTACTTGCCAAGCACTGTTTTGACAGCAGTCATCATATCCATGGGTCTTTTCCTTGCCTGGGCGCGGCTGTGCGGATGATAGATGGCATTCAGCATGCCACGGGCCCCGGCTGATTTAAAGTGCGGGTCATCACCCGGCTGAGTCACTGCTCTTTGGGGGGAAAACACCGGGCAACTGAAACATGCGATGCCGGTCGTCTGCCGCCGGGGGTGCCTGTAACCGCCACCGACTCTGCTGTAGAATCCCGACACTTCCCGGAGGACGATATGGCGTACCCAGCGCAGACTTCGATGGTGTGCCCGGGCCGGCAGCCAGGCCGGCGTGACCTTCAGCTCACCGTGGTGGCGCCGCCGCGCACTCCATACGCATTCGCGGTGCGCGGGCTGTGATATTGCGCGCGCGCGGATACGTCCTGGTACTTGCACTGTTGCTGGGTTCCACGGTGACAGCTGGTGACGACCAGGCCGACACCGATGCAACGGCCGGCACTACCGTCCCTGCCTGGGGGCCACTCGAGATCCTGGATCACACGGTCGTCCCGGGCAGCAAGCGCGCGTTTTTGCTGACACAGGACCAGGATTTCGACTCCTCCTTTGTCAATTCCTCGGTGTGGGTGGTGCGCGGCGCCTCCCCGGGGAACGCTCTGTGCCTCACCGCGGGAATTCACGGCGACGAGATCAACGGGGTGGAAATCGCGCGTCGCGTGTACTCATCGCTTGATCCTGCCGAGGTGAGCGGCACGGTGGTCATACTCCCCATGATCAACCTGGCCGGCATCCGCAGTGGCGAGCGCTACATGGCGGACCGCCGGGATCTCAACCGGCTTTTCCCCGGGCGGCGCGATGGCAGCCTGTCCTCGATAGTGGCAGCCAGTGTTTTCAAGGTGGTGACCAAACACTGCAAGGCGCTGATCGACCTGCACACCGGCTCGTTTTCACGGCTGAACACGCCGCAGATCCGGGTATCGCTGGACCGGCCCGGTGCCCTGGACATGGCCCGCCACTTTGGCAGTGGCGTGGTTGTGCTGGGCAACGGTCCCAGGGGGAGCCTGCGCCGGGAGGCCAGCGATGCCGGCGTCGATGCCATTATCTACGAAGCCGCCGGGCCACACCGTTTTGACGCGGAGGCGGCGCAGGTGGGGGCCGATGGTGTGCGCAGCGTGATGGCCTGGATGGGTATGTTGAACAAGCCGGTCAAAACGATACCGTTCAACAGCATCTTTCGCCGCACCTACTGGGAGCGCGTACCCCTGCGCGGAGGTGGCTTTTTCTTCCCGGCGGTGGAAATTGGCACGCGGGTTGAGGCGGGGGACCACCTGGGGACGATTCACGCGCCGGGGACCGAGAATGAAACACCGATCGTGGCGCGCCGGGCCGGTACAGTGATAGGTATGGCCGTGCCCCAGATCGTGCTGTCGGGCTACGCCCTGTTCAATATCGGCATCGAGGGCAGCGACGTCTTTCCCGGGCTGCTGCTACAGGAAAGCAGTGACCCCACGGCGCCTGAAGTCGATGGCTAGTGTAGTGTCAGGGTACCCTCAGAGCAGCAGGATCAGGCTGTAACCCGCGGCGTACGCTAGCAGCAGGTGCGGGGTGTAGCGCAGGTAGCTGGTGAAACCGAGCCCCTCGATCTTGCTCATCATCAGCACCCCCGCCGCGGACCCGATCGCCAGCAGTGAACCCCCCACCCCGACCGTATAGGTAAAGCCCAGCCATTCCCGCAAAGGCATCTGCAGGTCAGATTTCAGCACCGCGGCGGTCAGGGGTACGTTGTCGATCATTGCGGAGGCGCACCCTATCAGGAAATTGGCAACCGCGGGTGAGAACTGGCCGTACAGATCGGTGATGGAACTCAGCGCGCCGATCTCTTCCAGCATGCCGACCACCAGCAGTATGCCGAGAAAAAACAGCAGGGTGTCGAATTCAATCTTCCGAATGTAGTCGAGGATCGGCAGCTCGGACGCCTCGCGGCTGAGAAACGTCGACAGCAGGAATACCAGTGACAGGCCAAACATGAAAACCAGCAGGGGAGGGACGTGCACGACCAGGTTGATTACCAGCGTAAGAAGAATCGTCGCGAGGAATATGACGGCGACGGCCATATCGAAGCCGTTTGGCCTGGCGATGTTGCGTTCCAGTACCAGTCGTCCTTCGAAGCCAGGCATCAGGATCGTCGCCAGCAGTAAGCAGCCGGCGAGCCCGGGCCCGATGATGGCGAACAGGTCACTGATGCCGACCTTGCCCGCGCTGAATATCATCAGGGTGGTCACGTCGCCGGTAATCAGCGCCGCGCCGCCG
>JAZBNW010000176.1:0-2947 GCA_036350855.1 Halieaceae bacterium | reverse complement strand
GGCGTCCGGCCGGCGATCTTCCCTGAGACGATACATCGGCCCAGGGCAACTGGTTTTGTACGGAACAGGCACGATCCTGGGTGCCGGTATCTATGCGCTGATCGGCAAGGTTGCCGGAACCGCCGGGCAGCTGGCGCCACTGGCATTCCTGATGGCGTCACTGCTGGCCCTGGTCAACGCCTACGCCTACGCACAGCTGGTCTCCCGTTATCCGCGCAGCGGCGGGGAAGCCACTTGAGCGAAAATCCACCGAGCCCAGACTGTCCAATTTTGCATTTCCTGCTGCGGCACTGGCACTGAATCTCGGATTGCTTGCCTTTTGACCCGTGCCGCCTAACCCGGTCGAGCGTCCACTTGCGACGGTGGGACTACCGGTTATCGCTCTGGCTGGCGAGCCATGCGGGGTAAGCGTCCGACACTTCCTCATCAAGACGGGCAGGTGGCGGTGGATACAGTTCGGTCCCGGCAGTGTGTCGCAGATAGTCGGCGATCTGCGGCCGATTGCCGTAGGCCTCGAACGCGAGGCTCCACCACTGCGGCGCCCCCTCCCAAAATGCCTCGCCGGGTTGATCGTTGATCGTACCGATCCGCGCTACGACCATACTGGTGAGTTCGACGAAGCACCCCTGCGCCGTGGTGATACTATCGGCAGCGGGTACCGCCGCTCGCGGGTCGCCGGCATCGAATCTGTAGTGTCGCGTAAAGCGGCTCTTCCATACTGCCAGCCACCCCGCCCGATCGGCGGAGTCATCGAGCTGCTGACGGCTAACATGTGAACAGGTCCACTTGACCCACTGGTTCCGCAGCCCCTCCACCCGCCCGACTTTCAGCGGCTCGGGTGCCGGTGGACACATGGCCTTGAACTCCAACTGGTCACCACGAAGCTTTATGCTGGCCGTGGGACTTCCGCCGAGATTCACATAGTAGTCAGTTCTGGGCGGCTCCTTGGTCACCGGTCCGCGGCTATCGAACCAGTCGACCACCTCGCCGGGAACGCTCCCATGCAAAATCCAGCGAACTTCGCTGCTATACCGCATTGCGCATACTCCCTATCTGAACGTTTCATTTCCAGCGCTACAGTGACACAGGACAAATAGCAAATAATGCGCCATCACGGCATTCCACGTCTGGCAGATGGATCGCCATATGCAAGCAGTGTCTTTGTTCTGGCGGAAGGCTGGATGGTTGCAGGAGAGCGAGGCGCTGCCACCATCACTGCTCCGCCCCGTTCGCTGTCCACGGGGTCTGATACGGACCCGGGGCCTGGTCTACGCGAAATGCAACACCCTGTGCTTTCATCGTCGACTATTACACATCGCTCATTGTGGTGCTGATCATAGAGATCCTTTGCGCCATTGACTCCACCGCTCGACGCAACTGGTCAAGTTCCCTGGCCAATTCCGTTGCTGCCAGGTTGACGCATAATTCATCCAGACTGTCGGTAAGTTGGTGGTTCACGTTAACCAGTTGCGCCACGGCCTGTTCCGGGCTTCCGGGCCTGTCCATTTCAACTTGTTCCGGGGAGTACTGAAACCGGGTATCGAGCAGTTCGACCGGGCCCGTGCTTGCGAAATTGAGAATCAGTTTCGCCAGCTCATGCTCCTGGCTGGCAATCTCGCTCCACGCCAGCGAAACAGGGTTGCTTGCGTGTCCGGCCGTAACGATCAGGTCGGCTTCGGCTACCAGGCAGTGCTTCGCTGCACCCGCCAGAATATCA
The DNA here is from genome assembly GCA_036350855.1 of Halieaceae bacterium. Classification (GTDB taxonomy): domain Bacteria; phylum Pseudomonadota; class Gammaproteobacteria; order Pseudomonadales; family Halieaceae; genus JARRPM01. Next base: position 1,230 of record JAZBNW010000176.1, on the reverse strand, counting down.
CTGAGCGGCAGAAAGGTACTTCGCTGATCGACATCGCCCATCGCAACATCACTCCCCTGTTATGCTACCCATAATCCATGCAACAGCCATACCAGCCTGGGGGGCAGCTGAACGCGCTAGCCGCGAGGGTCTGCGGACAGCGTCTGTGATGAAAGTCCTCGCCTGCTTCTCGAGCCTTGCATTGTAAATCTTACATCTCTCTAAACGAATTACAACGAGGCGCGGGGCCAGACAGGTATGACCCACCAGGTACAGGTATGTGCTAGCGATCCCGCCATACGCTCCAGTAGCTGCGGAAACTGGCGATCAGCCATTTCGGCTTCGCAGCCATAAGCCGCACCCCCAATGGCCGGGCTTCAGCCCGCAACTCGGCACTGCGCTGATCGGCCAGGCCGAGAAGCACCTGCAGTTCGTTGCTCCGGGCGGAAGAAATCCCGTAGCTCGCCAGAGCTTGCTGCAGCACCCACAGATCGTGATCCATCCCGAGCAGTTCGGACAGTCGGTGCAGTTCGGCGCCACGCATTTTCATCATATCCGGCCAGATATCGCGCAGCAGCCTGACGTGGTACCAGTGGTATTTCACGCGCTTACGCGCCTCGTGGATATGTTCCACGCAGGGGTGATCACCGGCCCTCGACAACGCCTTGCGCGCTCGCCCATAGGTCTTGCCCAGCCCGCCCTGAACGGCGTCAAACCCCCCCGTTTCGATGCGCCAGTCGTCGGACCGCTGTCTCGCCTCGCGCATCTTGCTGGAGAACTCCCATAGCGCTTCCGGCGGAAGGTCTGTTCTGACGATTTCATCGCGCCGTTCGCCCAGATACTCACGGACGGACGAGAACGCTCCCGTCTCCAGATGCCCGGAAAAGTGATCGATCAGGCTGTCGTGCGTATCGATGACGGCCTGCGCGTCCCGTATCCTGGACAGGCCACGCGCCGCGTCGCGAAAGAGCACGTTTTCCATGGGGTACGCGCTGAATACGGGGCGCACCAGGCGAATGAGCCCCCGGATTTTCTTGCAACGCTTGCGTACCTGGTGCACGACTTCGTGTGCACCGAGTGTGGTATCGGCGAGTTCAGTGAGGGCTTTGTCGATCTGGTCCCGGGCAACCAGGCGGATATTGTCCCCCATGTCATTCTGCTTAATGATTCGAAAGGTCATAGGCTTTTGTTTAACTGTGCGTGTGGTTCTGCGGTGGTCAGAAAGCGCAGCCAGAGATAGCCGCCGATGCC
>JAZBNW010000175.1:0-3339 GCA_036350855.1 Halieaceae bacterium | reverse complement strand
TGAGCTACCACGCTGTGGTCCCCGACGTCGAAGGCAGACCCGATTGAGCCTGCGCCGCCAGTTACTGCTGGTCAGCCTGTTGCTGCTCTCCCTGCCCTGGGCCGGCTGCCAGTTCGTGCGCGAGATGGAAGGCGCCCTGCGCCACGGCCAGGAACAGTCACTGCAGGCCACCGCCCAGGCCGTTGCGGCAGTCCTGGGGCAGCGGGAAGAGCTGCTGTACCCGAATCCCCTGCGCCGCCTGGCGCCGGCGGACAGCGCAAGCCCCATCTATGCCCATCCCGCCGACCAGGTGCTCATTGTCGATGGCTACGACGACGGCTGGGAAACTATCCGCAGCGTCAGGCTCGACAGTGAACCCCCCGCCACGCCCCTTGCCGTCACCTACCAGGCCGCTACCCGCGGCGAACTGCTGTACCTGATGTTGCGGGTGCAGGATCCCGAGGTCATCTTTCACAACCCGGGGCTGTCCGCCGAGCCCAACGGCGACCGCCTGGTGTTGCGCGCCTGGAAAAACGGCAGGCGCCAGGAATATGTGATCGCCACCGCGGCACCGGGCAGTGTGCGCGCCTATCCACTGGGCCCCCTGCAAGCCGGGTTCGACGCCGGCCGCATTCACGGCTTCTGGCAGGACGCCACCGGCGGCTTCACCCTGGAGCTGGAAATCCCCCTGGCCTACACCGGCGGGCGGCTGGGATTTTACCTGGTCAATGTGGGACGGCGCCCCGGCGGCGGGTTCGAGGCGCTGGGCAACATCAATCCGCTGGATACCGCCGCCCCGCCCTGGCTTATCTACAGCCCGGCGCCGCTGCAGAAGATCCTGGCGCCCTTCAGCCAGCAGGGTAGCCACCTGCAGGTGGTGGACAAGGACAACTGGTTGATCGCCGATGTGCCTGCCGGCAGGACCAACCGCAGCGACGGCGCCGAGACGTTCTGGTTGCTGCGTGTGCTGTACCGCAGCATCCTGTCCCAGGGCGGCCTGGATTCGCCCCCGCCACCCGGTGACACCGGGCGTGCTGCCGGCGAGGAAATCGTCTCTGCCCTGTCCGGTATCAGCGCCAACCACCGCTACCAGGACCCGAATTATACGACCCGCACGATTCTCTCCGCGGCGGTACCGATCGTCCACGACGGCGGCGTGATCGGCGCGGTGGTGGCGCGCCAGAGCGGCGAACAGTACCTGTCACTCACCGACCAGGCCTTCAGCCGCCTGCTGGGTTACAGCCTGCTGGCCCTGAGTGCCGGGGCCTTCGGCCTGCTGGGCTATGCCAGCCTGTTGTCCTGGCGCATCGGCAGGCTGAGCCGGGCCGCGCGCAAGGCGATCCGCGACGACGGGCGAGTGGGCGGCGCCTTTCCCCGCAGCGCGGCGAAGGATGAGATCGGCGAGCTGTCGCGCCACTACGCGGACCTGCTGGATCAGCTGCAGGAATACAACGACTACCTGCGCACCCTGAGCCGCAAACTGTCCCACGAGTTGCGCACCCCGATCGCGGTGATCCAGACCTCCCTGGAAAACCTGGAGCAGTCCGCCCCCGCTCCGGACCCGGGCGCGGTCTACGTGGCCCGGGCGCGGGAGGGACTGGTGCGCCTCAACGCCATTCTCACCGCCATGAGCGAGGCCAACCGGCTGGAGGAGAGCATCCGGGGCAACAGCCCGCGGCAGCTGGACCTGGTGCCTCTGGTGCGTGAAGTCTTTGACGCCTATCGCAGCATCTACCCGCAGCACCACCTGGTCCTGGAATTGCCCGACGATAGCGCCGGGATCAACGGGGTACCCGAGCTGGTGGTACAGGCACTGGATAAACTGCTGGAAAACGCGGCGTCGTTCTGCCCGAGCGGCGGCCGGATCACGGTGCGGCTGGCCCGGGAGGCAGACCAGTGGGTGCTGGGGGTCAGCAATGAGGGGCCGCCCCTGCCGGCGGAATTACAGGAGCACCTGTTCGATCCCATGGTCTCCCTGCGCCAGGGCGAATCCGGCGGGGTGCACCTGGGCCTGGGCCTGCATATCGTTCGCCTGATCGCCGACTTTCACCACGGCCGGGTAAAGGCAGAAAACCTGCCCGCGGGCGACGGGGTCTGCGTGACCATGCGTTTTCCGGCGATCAACCCTGGCGCGTAGCTCGTTGGAGCTGCTCAGCTGACGAACGCCAGCTGCTTGATCTCCGCCAGCTGGTCCCGCAGCGCGGCGGCCTCCTCGAATTCCAGGTTCTTCGCGTGCTCGTGCATCTGTGTCTCCAGTTGCTTGAGCTTGCGCGCCAGCGCGGCGGGGGACAGGTTGGCCACCTCGGTACTGTAACTGAGGCGGTCCTCCGCCACCCTGGCCGCCCGGGTCTTGCCCTTGGTCGGCATGCGGCGGGCACCTTCCATGATGTCCTGCACCGACTTGATAACCCCGATCGGTGTGATGCCGTGAACCTCGTTGTAGGCCAGCTGCTTGTTGCGGCGGCGCTCGGTTTCGGCCATGGCGCGCTCCATCGACCCGGTCACCCTGTCGGCATAGAGAATCGCCCGGCCGTTGAGGTTGCGCGCGGCGCGGCCAATGGTCTGGATGAGCGAGCGCTCCGAGCGCAGGAAGCCCTCCTTGTCGGCATCCAGGATGGCCACCAGTGAGACCTCCGGCATATCCAGTCCCTCCCGCAGGAGGTTGATGCCCACCAGCACATCGAAGACCCCGAGGCGCAGGTCGCGGATGATTTCCACCCGCTCCACGGTGTCGATGTCCGAGTGCAGGTAGCGGACCCGGATACCGTTGTCCGCCAGGAATTCCGTCAGGTCCTCGGACATACGCTTGGTCAGCGTGGTCACCAGCACCCGCTCGCCGCGCTCCACGGTGATATGTATCTCCTTCAACAGGTCGTCAACTTGGGTCAGCGCGGGCCGCACCTCCAGGGGCGGGTCCACCAGCCCGGTGGGGCGCACCACCTGCTCTACCGTGCGCCCGGCGTGCTCCTGCTCGTAGCTACCCGGGGTGGCCGACACGAACACCGCCTGGGGCACCAGCAGCTCCCACTCCTCGAAGCGCAGGGGCCGGTTGTCCAGGGCCGAGGGCAGGCGAAACCCGAACTCCACCAGGGTTTCCTTGCGGGAGCGGTCGCCCTTGTACATGGCGCCGATCTGGGGAATGGTGGCGTGGGATTCGTCGACGATCACCAGGGCATTTTTCGGCAGGTACTCGAACAGGGTGGGCGGCGGTTCGCCGGGATTGCGCCCGGACAAGAGGCGCGAGTAGTTTTCGATACCGTTGCAGTAACCCAGCTCCTGCATCATCTCGATATCAAAACGAACGCGCTCACTCAGGCGTTGATGTTCCAGCAACTTGCCCGCTTCCGACAGCTGCCCCAG
>JAZBNW010000174.1:0-7234 GCA_036350855.1 Halieaceae bacterium | reverse complement strand
TGATGTAGGCGCCCAGGGCCCGCACCGGGGTCCAGTCGTTGCCCAGGCCGCCGGCAAACTTGGACAGCATGGCATTGTCCTGGATGGCACCGTAGATGCCGTGCAGGTCGTCCGGCACCGTGGTGAGGTAGCAGGAGGAGAGCTGCGGCCGCAGGGTACCGGCGTTGAACAGGGTCGGGGTGGAGCTCATGTAGTCGAAGGACGACAGCAGCTGGTAGAACTCGATGGCCCGGGCGTTCTTGTCATCCTCCCGGGTGGCGAGGCCCATGGCCACGCGCATGAAAAAGATCTGGGGCAGTTCGATGCGCACGTCGTCGCTGTGGATAAAATAACGGTCGTACAGGGTCTGCAGGCCCAGGTAGGTGAATTGCAGGTCCCGCTCGGGCAGCAGCGCCTGGCCGAGGCGCTCCAGGTCGAAGTCCTTCAGGTTTGGCGCCAGCAGCTCCAGCGCCACCCCCTTTTCGATGTAGGCCGGCAGTGCCTGGGCATAACGGGTCGCCATATCGGCCTGGGTGGCGCTGGTGGCCACACCGAGGAAATTGAGGGCCTCGGCGCGCAGGTTGTCACACAGCAGGCGGGCGGCCACGTAGGTGTAGTTGGGCTCCTGCTCGATCATGGTGCGAGCGGTGATCACCAGCGAGGTGCTCAGTTCCGCCGCCGTCACGCCGTCGTACAGGTTCTTCAGGGCCTCGTCGAGGATGCGGGTCTCGCTGACGTCGGCCAGGTCATAGCAGGCCTCGCTGACGATGGTGTGAATGCGGTCCAGGTCCAGCGGCGCGCTGCTGCCGTCCAGCTGGATCACGTTGATATTGCCCGCCGCCGCCTGGGTGGCGGGGGACAGGGCCTGCTTGGCGGCGCGCTTGCGGGCCTGCTCCTCGCGATAGATGACGTAGTCCCGGGCAATCTTGTGCTCGCCGGCCCGCATCAGGGACAGCTCGACCTGGTCCTGGATGTCCTCGATATGGATGGTGCCGCCGGAGGGCATGCGCCGCTGGAAGGTGGTGGTGACCTGCTCGGTCAGGCGGGCCACGGTTTCGTGGATGCGGCTGGAGGCGGCGGCATTACCGCCCTCGACCGCCAGGAATGCCTTGGTGATGGCCACTGAAATCTTGCTGAGCTCGAACGGTACCACGGTGCCGTTGCGCTTGATGACACGCAACTGCCCCGGCGCCGTGGCGGCGATACTGGCGCTGACTGCTGAAGGCTCCCGGGCCGGGGTGGTGCTGACGCTGCCGGGTGTGTTGGTCTCTATCTGCATATATGCTCCGATGTGCTGGCGAAGTGCCTTATTGTTGTCGTGTTTCCACTGGTTAGATTGTTCGAGTTACTGCCCACGTCACAGCCTGAGGCCTGCAAACTGCCTGAGTGGTGAGCCGATGGCTCATTCCTGTCGGCCTGCACGCAATGCAGGCGCCCCGTTTGATCTGTCGCGGCCGGTTTTGTCACCTGGGTCCGCCCGGCACCATTATTTGATCGTTTTTTGGCCGCCATACCCAACATATAGGGGTGGAAAGCTGATTTGCATACAAGATAATGCGGCGACCGGTACAATGCAAGGGCACGAGACTGGGTTTATTCTGTGGATAATATGTGTATACATCGCGGAGTCTGTGCCCGCTAACCCTACAGCCCTTGCGACGCTTGGTCCGGGGGCTTGTACAGGGCAGAATCCGGGGCTCTACGATTTATTTTTTATAATCCGAACTGCTCTATATAGCTAAATATTATTTGAGGGGTGATGGCTCCTTTCGCCCCCCGCAGGGGGAGGGCAGGGCGGGGTTGCGCACCCTTTCCGGGCGCCTAACGATTGGCCAGCAACAGGGTTTCCATGAGGGCTTTCTGGGCGTGCAGGCGGTTCTCCGCCTCGTCCCAGATGACAGTGTCGGGTGCGTTCATCAATCCGGCGCTGATCTCCTCCCCGCGGTGGGCCGGCAGGCAGTGCATATAGAGCGCGTCGCCGGCAGTGCGGCTCATGAGCTCGGCATTCACCTGGTAGCGGGCGAACTGTTTGGCCCGTTCCAGCTGTTCTTCTTCCTGTCCCATCGATGCCCAGACGTCGGTGACGACCAGGTCGGCCCCTTCCGCGGCGAGCAGCGGGTCGTGTTCTATCCTGACCCGCCCCGCGTTGGCGGCCACCAGCGCCGGGTCCGGTTCGAAACCCGCCGGGCAGGCGATGCGCAGCTCGAAGTCGAATTGTCTTGCGGCATTGATATAGGACTGGCACATATTGTTGCCGTCGCCCACCCAGCACACGCTCCTGCCGGCGATGCTGCCGCGATGCTCCACCCAGGTCTGGATGTCCGCCAGCAGCTGGCAGGGGTGGTAGTCGTCGGTGAGGCCGTTGATGACGGGTACGCTGGAGTGGGCCGCAAAGCGTTCGACGATATCGTGGCCGAAGGTGCGGATCATCACGATATCCACCATGGATGAGATGACCCTGGCGCTGTCCTCGATCGGCTCGCCCCGGCCCAGCTGCGTATCCTGGGGCGAGAGGAACATGGCGTGACCGCCCAGCTGCGCCATCCCCGCCTCGAAAGACACCCGGGTGCGGGTGGAGGATTTGGCGAAAATCATCGCCAGCACCTTGCCGGGAAAGGCGCGCTGGTCGGCGCCCGCCCGATGCTCGCGCTTCATCTCGATCGCGCGCTGGATAAGCTGGTTCAACTCGGCTGGACTGAAGTCCAGCAGGGTCAGGAAATGTCTCGTGTCAGACATGGCGGGTCCGTTTGTCAGGCAGTGGGGCGGCTCAGGCCTCCCGGATGAGTTTGGCGACGCCGGCCGCGAGGTCCTGCGCCTCCTGCTGGTTGATCACCAGGGGCGGCAGCAGGCGGATGGTGTTGCCGGCGGTCACATTGATCAGCAGCCCGGCGTCGAAAGCCCGCTGTACCAGTTCCGGGCAGTCTTTTTTCAACTGGACGCCCAGCATCAGGCCGCGGCCGCGGATTTCCGCGATATTGGCCGCGGCGGCACTGTCCGCGAGCAGGCTGTCGGTAATGAGCCGGCCCATGGCGACGGCGTTGGCACACAGCCCGCTGTCAGTGACGGTCTTCACCACCGCCAGGCCGGCGGCGCAGGCCAGCGGATTGCCGCCGAAGGTGGAGCCGTGTTGGCCGGCTCCCAGTACTTTCGCGGCGGCGCCCCGCGCCAGGCAGGCGCCGATGGGCACGCCGTTGCCCAGGCCCTTGGCCGTGGTCACCACGTCCGGTAGCAGGTCCATGCCCTGGTAGGCAAAATAGTGGCCGGTGCGGCCGTTACCGCTCTGCACCTCGTCGAGCATCAGCAGCCACTCTTCCTTGTCACAGATCTCGCGCACTGCCTGCAGGTACTCCAGGCTCAGCGGGTTGACCCCGCTTTCTCCCTGGATCGGCTCCGCCAGTACCGCGACAACCCCCGGGTTGTGGGCGGCGATCTGGCGCAGGGCCTGCTCGTCATTGCGCGGGGCGCGAATAAAACCCGCCACCAATGGCTCGAAGCCGGCCTGGATCTTGCGGTTGCCGGTCGCGCTCAGGGTGGCGAGGGTGCGCCCGTGAAAAGCGCCCTCCAGCACCACGATGGCGGGTTTGTCGATTTTGCGCTGGTGGCCGTACAGGCGAGCCAGTTTGATGGCGGCCTCGTTGGCCTCGGCGCCGGAATTGCCGAAGAAGCAGTTCTCCATGCCCGCCACCCGGGTGAGTGCCTCGGCCAGCTGTTCCTGGGCCGCTATCCGATACAGGTTCGAGGTGTGCACCAGTTTGTCGGCCTGCTGGTGAATGGCCGCGGTGACGGCCGGGTGGGCGTGGCCGAGGCCGTTGACGGCGATGCCGGCGATGGCGTCGAGGTAGCGGCGACCATCGGTATCATACAGGTACACTCCCTCGCCGTGACTGAAGGTCACCGGCAACCTGGCGTAAGTCTGCATCACGGCCGACATCAAACTCGTACTCCTATAAACGCAAAAAGGCAGCGGGAGCTGCCTCGAAAGGGGCAACTATAGCGCCAACGGGAAAAGTTGGCAATCGGGCTGAACCCGGGGCCGCGGAATTGGTCTGAAGTAGGCCGGATAGGGTAGAATGGCGCCCCGGCGTTCCGGGATGCGGTAGACAGGATCAATACAGGACAGGCAATGGATATTATCGAGACAATCAAAGAGCAAATAGAGAGCAACAGCATTCTGCTCTATATGAAGGGTTCCCCCAACCAGCCCCAGTGCGGCTTTTCCGCCCGCACGGTGCAGGCCCTGATGGCCTGCGGCGAGCGCTTCGCCTACGTGGATATCCTCTCCAACCCGGATATCCGGGCAAACCTGCCCGGCTACGCCAACTGGCCGACCTTCCCCCAGCTGTGGGTAGGTGGCGAGTTGATCGGCGGTTGTGACATCGTCACGGAGATGTTCGAAAGCGGCGAGTTGCAGACCCTGATCAAGGAAGCGGCCGCTGCCGGGCAGGCCTCAGAGGCCTGATCCGGCTTGCCCGGGCCAGTGACGTCCGTCGCGGGCCCGGCACTATAGATCCACTCTCTCCCTCAGCTTTTTCAGCTCTGCAATCTGCTCATCCCGTGACAGGGGTGCACTCTCGTGATGCTCCAGGCGCTCCACCTCCGGCATGGTGAGGGTCTCGCCCTGCAGCACCCGGGTGCAATAGCGCTGGTAGTGTTCGCAGAACACCGGCCAGCTGGTGCGCTCGGTATTGTTCGCCAGGAAGTACCAGCCACTGTCCCGGCCCGCCAGGTAGACCGCAGGGTGGCTCCAGGCCTGGGCGGCCCGGGGTGACGGTGCGCGGCAGGCTTCCAGATAGGCGTCATGGGCCGAGGGCAGCCCCAGGTCGGACAGGCCCTGCTGGCAGCACTCCAGCATGCGGTTGAGGGTGGGCAGGTATTCGCTGTGCTCGATGGCGTGCTTGGCGCCCTTGAGTATCTGCTCTATCGGGTAGTCTGCCAGCGCGTCCAGCCACAGTTTCTTGATCTGCTTGAGCTGCTGCGCATCGGGGAAAGCGGCGTAGTACTGGTTGTGATAATTCAGCCTGAACAGCGCGAAAACCTGGTTGATCGCCTCTATCCGGGCTTCCTGGTCGGGCCTGCGTTCGGCCCTAGTCTGCCCAGGAGGTGTCGGTGAGGTCGTCCTGGAGGCTTCTATCTCTTGTGCGACCTGTTGGATTAGATCCCTGCTGTCCGGCATTTTGGTGTCCCGCTTGTTCGATCTGGTGGCGCTTGGCCCAGTGGAATTTTACATGTTGCAGGAATTTGCTGTTCCAGGATGTGTGCGTCTGGTTGCTGTCCCGCCAGTATACGACGAACTCGGCCAACAGCGAGCGGGCGAAATCCGTATCGATATGCGACATCCGCAGAATATCGAAGACATCCTCGCTGGGCTGCCAGTTCTCCATGATCCGCTTCGGTTCGGTGCTGTGCTCCAGGCTGGAGCTGTAGCGGGCCCACTGGATGCGGATGTGCTGGATAAATTTCGAGTTCAGCTCCCGCGGAGCGGCGCCGCGCTCGCGCCAGTAGAGAATAAATTCCGGTATCGCCTCCTCGATGAACGCCCGCTCTATGCCGCCGCGCTCCATGATTTCCATGGCGTCCAGGCTGGGTCGCCAGTCGTTGTCCAGCCGGCTGTTATCGGGCGCGCGAAACGACTCCGCCTGGCTCTGCTGGTGATGGCGCCAGTTGCTGATCACATGCTGGCGGAACTTGTTTTCCCAGGCGTGGCTGGTCTCGCCGCGCTCGCGCCAGTAATAGATGAAATCCTCCAGTTGGTCCAGGGCGAACTGTCGCGGTATGTTGTGGTTCAGGCCCAGCAGCTGCAGCAGGTCCTCGCTGGGGCCCCAGTGCAGGGGTAGCAGGCAGGCGCTGCGGCGGCCGGGCCGGGCTGCGCTCGCGACCGGGGAGGGTGCCGTCGATGGTACTGTCGAAGGCGTACCGGCCCGGTGCACCCGCTCGTTGAATGCGAATTCCAGGCGCTCACTCTCATGCAGCGGCGGCGAGCTCACCAGCAGCACACCCTTGTCCACCAGGCTGCGGCTGAGGCGCTGCAGGTCCTCGACACTCCAGAAGGGCAGGGTGCGCAGCAGCAGGGCGCGCTCCACGCTGAGCCAGGAATGGCCGTCACGGATACTGGGGCTGTAGTGGTCGAACAGGCCCTGAAGTTGCTGCAGCAGGATGGCCTCGCCCAGCCCGATCGTGGCCGCCAGTCCCGGCGAAAAGACGAGCTGGCGTTCTGGGACCAGGGATGATTCTGACATTGGGGTTCCGGCAGGCTGACTCAAGTCTGGTAGGATACCGAGCTTGTGCGGTGACTCCTAGCGGGCCGCCTGATTTTTTCCGGGATAAGCGAAATGGCCAAGCAAAAAACTGCCTTTGTCTGCAATGACTGCGGCTCGGATTACGCCAAGTGGCAGGGCCAGTGCAGCGATTGCGGCGCCTGGAATACCCTGGCGGAGATTCGTCTGGGCCCCGCCCTCGGCGGCGCCAGGGGCACCGGCCGGGCGGGGGGCGGCGCCGGTGCCAACCGGGCCGGCTTCGCCGGTGCCTTGGCGGGCGCTCGCATCCTCAAGGACATCGACCTGGATGAGCTGCCCCGTTTCTCCTCGGGCGTCGGGGAGTTCGACCGGGTACTGGGGGGCGGGCTGGTGCCGGGCTCGGCAGTCCTGGTGGGGGGCAACCCGGGGGCGGGCAAGAGCACCCTGCTGCTGCAGACCATGTGCCACCTGGCAGCGACCATGGAGGCGCTGTATATCACCGGCGAGGAGTCCCTGCAGCAGGTGGCGATGCGCGCCAACCGTCTCGGGCTGCCCACGGATAAGCTGCGCATGATGTCCGAGACCAATGTGGAGACCATCATCGCGGCGCTGGAGGAGTTCAGGCCCAGGGTCGTGGTGGTGGACTCCATCCAGGTGGTGCATACCGCGGAGCTGGCGTCCGCCCCGGGCAGTGTCTCCCAGGTGCGCGAGTGCGCCGCCTGGCTTACCCGCTTCGCCAAGCAAAGCGGCACGGTGCTGGTGCTGGTGGGCCATGTCACCAAGGACGGCTCCCTGGCCGGGCCCAAGGTGCTGGAGCATATGATCGACTGCTCCATCCTGCTCGAGGGCAGCGACGATTCCCGCTTCCGCACCCTGCGGGGCCAGAAGAACCGCTTCGGCGCGGTCAACGAACTCGGCGTTTTCGCGATGACCGACCGCGGCATGCGCGAGGTGAAGAATCCCTCGGCCATTTTCCTCGACCGCAGTACCGAGCCCGCGGCGGGCAGTGCGGTGATGGTGGT
>JAZBNW010000173.1:0-4457 GCA_036350855.1 Halieaceae bacterium | reverse complement strand
CGTGCCGATCTGGCTGGGCGACATCCAGTTCGATGCCCCACAAAGGCGCGACGCTGTTTGGCAACAGCGCGTAGCGGACATCGCCAAGCACGTTGGGCTGCTGGGGATGCAGCGCCATGAATCCATCGGAAAAGCGCGTGAAGCGCGCAATGTCGTTGGCTAACCGGCTGTCCTGATCGAGCCCCGGTAGATGCTCCGGAGTAAACCGAGCGATCGACGCGCCCGGATAAACGCGGGCTGGAGCCAGGAACCCCACCCGGATGGCATCCACGTAAAAATGCTCGCCGGATTCGTAAATCGCGCGCCAGAGCACCAGGTTACCCAGGGTCGGCTTGACCTCCAGTCGTGCGACGGCGTGGCCGCGCTCGGCGGCCAGTTCCGCGGCCAGATCGGCGGCTCGCTCTCGCTGAACCAGGCCCAGCAGCAGGTATAAAACGGCGAGCCCCACCCCGATGCGCGCCGGCCAAACGCTATCCCGATACAAAGCCAGGACCACTGCCCCGAACAAGATCAGCGCGAACAGCGGATCGATGATGGCGATGAGGTTCCATGCGAGGCGTTCGCCGTACAAAGGCCAGAGCCAATGGGTGCCGAAACTGGTGCAGACGTCGAGCAGGCCGCTGGGGAGAAACCCAAGCACGGCCAGCAGATAAACCGTGGCGAAGCGCAAGCGCCGACGCACGAACGGCCAGGCGAGCAGGGCGGCGACCAGCGCTCCCAGCGGAACGAAAAACAGGGAATGCGTGAAATGACGGTGGTATTCGATATTGAACAGCGGGTCATCGGCGGCGCTGATCAGGACATCGACGTCCGCCAGCAGGCCGGCGAAAAACCCAATGGCGATAGCCAGCCGCGCCGGAACCTGTCGCGCGGCGGACTGGGCCAACACGGCGCCGGCCAAACCTTGAGTCAGTAAATCCACAATCCCGCCTCCTGGAGCGCCGGTTTCGCAGCGGCGCTGTCGTCAAACGTCCCCCGACTCCAGCCGCCGTACGGTTGGATTTCCCATCCCCTCCCCTCAACTGCGATCCTGACGGTCAAGGAAGGCGGCAAATTCATGCTCATAGAGGCGAAAAAGTACCAGCGTCAGAGCGATGATCAGCGGGCCGTAAAGCAGCCCCATCAGGCCGAAGCTGTTGAGGCCGCCTAGCAGGGCGAAAAACAGCAGCAGGGTGTTGAGCGACGATGCCCCCTGCATAAACAATGGGCGCACGAAGTTATCGATACCGCCGATCACCAACACCCCCCACAGCGCCAGGAACAGGGCATAACCGGGTTCGCCCGTCAGTGCCAGCCAAGCGGCGGCCGGCGCCCACACCAGCGCGGTGCCGACCAGTGGAATGAGCGAAGCAAAGGCGATGACAGCGCCCCAGAACAGCCCTGGAAAGCCGCAGATGGCCATGGCGATGCCGCCGACAATTCCCTGGGTGAGGGCGGTGAGCAGGGTGCCGAGCAGGGCGGAGCGCGATACCTGCTCCATTTCTGCCAGCAAGGCGTCCTCCTGGCTGCGCGACAGCGGCACCATATGGCGTACAGCGGTGATCAATGCCTCTTGATCGCGCAGCACGAAGAACAGCACAAAGAGCATCAGCAGGAATCTGGTGAAGAGACCGGTCAGCCCGGAGGCCAGCATGCCGCCCACCCCCAGCAGGTTGCCGCCGATGCCGCTGGCGGCCCCCATCACCCGCTCACGCATCGCTTCGGCGCTCAGTTGTTCGGCCGGAATGATACGTTCCAGCAGGTCGCGGCCGTGGACCAACGTCGGGTGGCCCAGCAGATGTTCAAGGCCACCGCTGCTGACCCAGGCTTTGATCTCAGCGGCATAGACCAACCCCTGATTGACCACGGCGATGAGCATGGCGATCGCCGGCAGGATGATCAGCAGCGAGATCACCAGGCAGCTCAGGGTGGCACTCAGGTTGGGCCAATGGGGCAGCCAGCGCTGCAGGCGGTGATGCAGGGGGCTGGCCAACATGCCGATGATCAGCGCCAGCAGGATCGGTTCGATATAGGGGCGGAACACATTGAAGCTGGCCCAGCAGGCCAGGGCCAGAAACAGCAGCAGCACAATGCGTTCAACCGGCGTGGAGGAGAGCGGACTCATGGTGGCACCCGGGGGCTGGAGGTGCCGCCACTATAAGGGGCGTTGTGGGTGGCGGCCAGTCTCGGTGATGGCCGGCGCGCCACAGCCGCGGCCCGAGCCACAGGCCAAGTGCCAGCGCCGAGAAACCACAGCAGCGCCAGCGGCGGTTGCGCCAGATTGGCAATGGCCGGGCCCGGGGCAGATGCCCGCCAACCCCCAGCCGATACCAGAGAGTGCGGCGCCTGCGACTAGCCAACCTCTGATCGCCCTGGCTTGCGGCCAGTTGACCGCTGCACCTCACCAGGCTGGGCCTTGGGCCCTTAGCCGCCATTGGGCGACGGGCAGATAAACCGCCAGCGCGGCGGCCATCACCAGCGCCAGTGTTGGATCCCAATCGCCGGTGATATCGGGAAAGGCCAACACCTTGGCCGGCTTGCTCATGCCGGCAACCACCAGGCCGGCGCCAAACAGCAGGCCGCTGAGAAATGATCCCGCCGGTCGGCCGGTGATATTGATTGTGGCTCGGAGACTCGCGGAAGTGGGTTTCGCGTTGCTCCGGGCCGTCTCGCGCCGTATTCTGGCGTACGCTGCGGCGGGGCAAGGTAACCCCCGACCGCGCCGACCTGTAAGACAGCGCACGGGGTATCGTCATGACGGAACCAGGCAACCGACCCGGCCAGGACCAGATGGGCCAGGCCCAGCAGGACGCCGAACGCTCCCTGCTGGCCGACCTGCTGCAGCGTTAGATTTGGATCAACATGAACCAGGACAGCAACGTGCAGTTCGTCACCCTGGTGCATGAGTTGGGACACCTGTTCCTGGGGCACCTGGGGCCGGACAAGCATCTGAGCATCGACCAGCGACCCAGGCCCGGCCACGCGCAAGCAGAGCTTGAGGCGGAGTCCCTGGCCTACCTGGTTTGTAGGCGCCGGGGTGTCACGTCCAAGTCCGAAAGCTATCTCGCCGCCTTCGCGCAGGCGAACACCACGGTTGAGGGCCTGGACTTCTACCGTCTCACCAAGGCGGCGGGCCAGGTAGAAACCGCGCTCGGGATCGCGGCCCATACCTTGTTCGAGCCCAAGGATGAGCGCAACGCCCGCCCGGCGAACTCTCCCCTTTGAAACCAGACCATCGGAACCCACGCCATGCCGGAACTGTTCTTCAAGGGCAAGGAGTTCGTCTTCAATCACCACTTGGCGGTGCCCTTCCGCCCCCTGGTCCCCGACCCCAAGCGATCCGTCGGTGAGTCGGGCGAGAAGGGGCGCCTGGATGGCAACCTGATCATCCACGGCGACAACCTGCACGCGCTCAAGGCGCTGCTGCCCCTCTATGCCGGCAAGGTGGACTGCATCTTCATCGACCCGCCCTACAACACCGGCAACGAGGGCTGGTGCTACAACGATAATGTGAATAGCCCGATGATGCGGGAGTGGCTCAACAGCAACCCCGTCGGCATCGAGGACGGGCTGAGGCACGACAAGTGGCTGGCGATGATGTGGCCGCGGTTGCGGTTGCTGCATGAACTGCTGTCGGAGCAGGGTAGTTTGTGGGTGACCCTGGATGACAACGAACTGCATCGGGCGCGGTCTATGCTGGACGAAATCTTCGGTGCCAATAACTTTGTGGCGACCTGTATTTGGCACAAGAACTACTCTCCCAAACCGTCGGCACAGTTCTTCTCGGAAGACCACGACTATCTGCTCATCTACGCCAAGGCTAAGGATGCCTGGCGCCCGAATTTGCTGGAGCGGACCGAGGATATGGATGCGCGCTACGACAATCCCGACAACGACCCGCGGGGGCCATGGAAGCCAGGCGATTTGTCAGCGCGTAACTTCTACGGCGAAGGCACCTACCCGATCGCTTGCCCATCGGGCCGTGTGATTGATGGGCCGCCGGGAGGAAACTATTGGCGGGTATCGAAGATCAAGTTCGAGGAAATGGATAAGGATGGTCGTATCTGGTGGGGGGAGGATGGCAACAACGTCCCTTCGATCAAGCGTTTTCTTTCGGAGGTGAAGGCGGGGCGAGTACCCCAAACTCTATGGGAATACACGGAGGTCGGTCACACGCAAGAAGCCAAGAAAGAACTCCTAGAGATACTCAGCTTCGGCACGTCCGGGGACGTGTTCGTGACACCGAAGCCCGCGGCTTTGGTTGCCAAGGTGTTGGACATCGCTACCGCCGAAAACTCTATCGTACTCGATTCCTTCGCGGGTTCAGGCACCACGGCCCATGCCCTCCTCGCCGCCAATACTAAGGACGGCGGCAACCGCCGCTTCATCCTGGTGGAATGCGAGGACTACGCCGACACCCTCACCGCCGAGCGGGTGCGCCGGGTGATCAACGGTTATGCCTTCCAGGGCACCCAGCG
>JAZBNW010000172.1:0-3717 GCA_036350855.1 Halieaceae bacterium | reverse complement strand
TCGGCGTCACCATCGAGCACGAAGTTGCCGACGAAGCCTGAATGAAGGTCGTACCTGGCGGCGATACGGGTGGAAAGTGTTTCCAGGATGGGCACGTTCAGCATGGCGTCAAAGCGCGTTCCGTCGGCGTATCCGTATTCACCCTCAAAGGCTGCATCCCAGCCACCTGCATCGGGCTCATTGCTGACGATGTTGATGACGCCACCAACGGCATTGCGACCGTACATGACGCCTTGAGGCCCACGCAGCACCTCGATCATTTTGACATCCACATAGGGTTCGAGGGCCTGGGTGGTTGTCGGCACGCTGACACCATCCTCATAAATCGCCATCACCGGGTCTGCCTCGGCCCCGGTGCGGTTGGTGCGGACACCGCGGATCGCGAGTTTGGCCTCATTACCTGCCTCGCCGTACTGCATATTGGGCACCTGGTCGGAGATACGGGTGATATCGCGGATACGGCCACGGTCCTGGTCGTCCTTGAGCAACTGCGTAACAGCCACCGGCCGGCGTTGTGAGTCGGGTGTGAGTTTCTCTGCAATCACGTCTGGTTGTGCGACCGGGGTCTGCGGATTGTACGCGTCGTAGAGGGGTTCGCCGCGCACCGTCTGGTCCTTGGCTCCAGCGCTCTGTGCGGCGCCGGTCGCGGCCACCGTTGCGCTTTGTTCTTTCATCTGCGCAATGGTATTTTGGGCGGTGGCGAGTTCGGCCTCAAGTTGTGCCACCTTATCCTTTGCGTCAGACAACTCTTTCTGCAGGGCCTCGACACGGGCTTCGGCCCCAGGGGCGCTGTCGCTCGCGGACGCAATCTGCATGAAGGTCATGGCGATCAATATCTGGATAAACATAAAAACCCGGGTTTTCATAGTGATTCTCATTAAGTTATTGATACTAAATATTTAATTACGGATGTTCCGGTTTCGCATCAGCGTGGCCAAGCGCTCACGACGGCCGCTGCCGCTTTGAAATCCGAAGCATCGTCCACTTCGCACCAGCTCAATCCGCTGATCTGGCAGATACCAACAATGCCCTTGCTGGCAAGATGGTCTATGGCGGACAGATACCAAAGTTTAAGTGCATCTGACTTATCCATCATTTCTTCCAACTGGGTTGTAAACGCCTTTGCACCGGACTGGTCAAACACCATCAAACCGATGCTTTCGCCGTCAACCAGGCTGATATCCAACTGTTTGCTGACCTTGAGCAGACGCTCGCCGTCCGCGATGATTTTCATATCATCAAGGTCAAAATGGGGTTTGTTATCGCAGGCCAGCGTAATTGCAAAACCCTTGTCGGCTTTGAGCAGACGCTGCAGGACCGCGGCTTCGAACAAGGTATCGCCATTCATCAATACAAAGGGCTCATCCATTTCAAAACGTGCTTCCCAACAGGTGCCGAGGTTGTCCGTGTGGGCAAACATCGGGTTATGCAGCGTCCGCACGTTGATACCCTTGACCCTGTTGACCACGGCATCGACGCGTTCGCTCGCAAAACCGGTCACGACAACGACCTCGTCGATGTCACATTTTGCGATCTGGCTTAATTGCCATTCAAGAATGGAAACACCGTGGAGGGGCAGACAGCACTTGGGCATGTCTGAAGTCAAAGGCATCAGGCGGCGCCCCTGTCCTGCACTAAGTATGATGGCTTTCAAAAAGAGTCCTTATTGTTTAACGGCAGAATTGATAAAACTGGTGCATTAAAACATGAATTCCATGATCTACAAAATGTAGAATTGTTAGAATGTGCGGTGAAAATCAAATAGATTTGTTTTACAGGCCGGACCGCTCAGAAATCACCCAGCCACAAGAAAGCAGGCATATTAACAGACCATGAGTTCAGAAAATGCTAATTGATCTTGAGAAGTCTGAAGACGACCTTCTGCTGGATACGGAAGTCTGTATTGTCGGCGCAGGCGCAGCGGGCGTCGCGCTGGCCCGGGATCTTATGAAGGCCGGACGCGACGTATGTCTTCTTGAAGCCGGCGGGATGGATTACGACGAGAAAACCCAGTCGCTGTGCAAGGGTCGTAATATTGGCATGGAATATTATGACCTCGACCATTCCCGGCTGCGCTTTTTCGGCGGGACAACCAACATCTGGGGTGGGCGCAGTGTTCCGCTCGACCCGATTGATTTTGAGAAGCGTGACTGGGTGCCGCACAGTGGCTGGCCGATCACGCTGGACGATTTGCTCCCCTATTATAAGATTGCCCACGATTCGCTCGAACTGGGTGACTACGATTACGAAAGCGGGCTCTGGGAAAAACTCAAGCTGCGTCCCATTGATTTCCGTCCCTCGGAGATCGTCCATCGTTTCTGGCGTTTCGACGAACTTGCGGAGCGCTTTAACAGCAATCGCAGTGATGACCTGGTCAAAGCGCAAAATGTGCGGATTGTGCTGCATGCAAATACCGTCGGGTTGCAGGCGACCGACAATGCAACCGGCATTTCCCGCCTCGATGCCATGACGCTGCAAGGCCGGAGACTGCAGGTCAATGCAAGGCATTATGTGCTCGCCTGCGGCGCCATTGAAAATGCCCGCCTGTTGTTGATATCCAATAACATGGAAACCAACGGGGTGGGCAACCGGCATGATCAGGTTGGCCGGTATTTCATGGAGCATCCGCACGGCAGGATTGCGCATATTGAAACCGGCGATCCGGCTGCTTTCTGGGCCTTGTACCGCAAGCGCTTCCCGGCTTCGGGTGTGCCGGTGGCGCCGGCAATGGTATTGCCGACGTCATTGCAGCGGGAACTTGGCGTTTTGAACAGCGCAGCCACCTTCAAGATACAGCGTGATCCAAACCGCGGCGAGGCCGTCAGTAACCGTGTTTATATGAATCTGAAGCATGGTTTGTCGCCCAATAAAGCCGGCCGAACCCTTTGGCACGCCTGGCGGGGCAGCCTCAACTGGCTGCAGCGCCATGTCTCCATGCCGTTGCTGCGCCTGGGCGTCAAAGTCAATCGCATGGGCCTTTATGTCATGGCCCGCGCCGAACAGGCGCCCAATCCGCAAAGCCGCGTGAGTCTCTCGAGTGAGAGAGATGCACTGGGTAGCCAGCGTGCGGACCTTGACTGGCGACTCAGCGCGCTGGACAAGGAAACCATGCTGCAGTTTGGCAAAACCCTGCAAAGGGAGTTTGACCGGCTCAAGCTTGGCAGGGTGACCACCAGCGAATGGCTTGAGGATGGACGGCCGGAATGGCCGGTCGACCCCACTGTGGGCAACCACCCCATCGGCGGGTATCACCACATGGGCACCACGCGCATGAGCACGTCTGCCCGCGATGGCGTGGTGGATGCCAATTGCACCGTGCACGGCTACCATAACCTGCACATTGCCGGCAGTTCAGTGTTTACAACCGGGGGTTGGGCCAATCCGACGCTTACTTTACTGGCACTGACACACCGGCTCGGCGATCACCTGAATCGTTTACTGGAGAAGTAGATCCGGCTTCAGCTTTCCCCGGCCAGGATTTTTTGGGCCAGGACTTGGTCCTCAATGGAATCCACATCAACGGCAGCCCTGGCAAATTCCACTTTCACATGGCCGATCCGGCATCCAGCGGCGGCTGACAGCCCCTGCAGCGCGTCTTCGAGACTCAGTCGTCTAAGCACGTAAAGTAAAAGTGCCACCAGGCCGAAACGCCGGGCGATGCGCCATGGGTGTTTACGGTCCGCCTCCGCCTGTCGCCAGAATTCGAGCGCCTTGCGG
>JAZBNW010000171.1:0-3024 GCA_036350855.1 Halieaceae bacterium | reverse complement strand
CAGGTGTGAGTGACGCCAGAAACAAGAAAAAGAAACCGGTCAAGTCCAGTAGTGATGCTGAAGCCGTCAACCCCATCGGGCGCCGTCTGCGCGAATTGCGCAAGGAGCAGGACTGGACCCTGGCCGAGGTTTCCGCGCGAACGGGCATCTCCGTTGGCACGCTCTCGAAACTTGAGCATGGCAAGACGGACCTGAACTTCACCAGTGTCAATAAACTTGCCAATGGACTCGGTCTACCGGTAACTGACCTGACCAATCCGGGTAGTCGCATGCAGGGCAGGCGCGCCATCACGATTGGTGGGCAGGGCGCCATGTTCGACACACCCGATGTGGCGTATGAGGTGCTGTGCAGTGAGGTGGCCAATCACCAGCAGGGTTACCTGAAAGGCGTGGTGAAATCCCATGAATTTGACCCTGAACTGCCCTGGCATCGTCACAAGGGACAGGAGTTCCTGTACGTCCTCACTGGTCGCCTGGAATTGCATACGGAGCTTTACCAGCCGGTACAGCTCAAGGCCGGTGACAGTATCCTGTTTGATTCGTCTATGGGGCACCACTACGTATCGCTCGGCCGTAAACATGCCGAAGTTCTGATCAGCATGTCCCTGCAAGGTTACGAGAACGTATCCGACACCTTTCGCCCCAAGGGGGGGCAAGTACGATGATGAAAAAGAACCCCGTAGGAAAAGAGATCACACTGCCCGATGGCAGTATCGCCCCATTGTCGGCGGCCTACGCCGCGGCGGGGTTTCTGTTCACTTCCGGACAACTGTCTTTTGATGAGACGGGTAAACTGCACACGGGCGATATCGCCGAGCAGACCCGTCTGTGCCTCGAGAACATTCGCCGCCTGCTGGCTGGCGAGGGTCTTTCCTTGCAGGATGTTGTGAAGGTCACTATCTGGCTTACGGATGCCGCGGATTTCGGCGGATTCAATGCGGCCTACAGTGAGTTTTTTGGCGAGCACCGCCCCGCGCGCTCGACGGTCCGGTCCGATCTTATGCTGCCCGGTGCAAAAGTGGAGATAGAGGCCATCGCGGCCTACTGAGGCAGGGGGCGCTCCCCCTTGGGAGTCCAGACCAAAAAGATTCGGAAACGAAAATAAATTTCGATATGGGTTTTCGATAACGAAAAATTGTGCTATGTTTTGCAAACATCAGGTTGCGATGCGGACAATCAGGCACTGTGGAAACCTTTGACATAATAATAGTGGGCGCCGGCATGGCCGGCGCTTCCATCGCGGGAGAAGTCAGTGGCCGGGCACGCGTGCTGCTGCTGGAGCGCGAGGAGCAGCCGGGTTACCACTCCACCGGCCGCTCGGCCGCTGCTTTTATACCGTCCTATGGCCATGACAACCCGAGCCTTTCCTTACTGACGAAATGCAGCCTCGATTTCCTGCTCGACCCACCTGAGATTTTCCGGACCAAGGCCCTGTTACACCGCAGGGGTCTGCTGGTGCTTTGCGCCCCCGGCGAAGAAGCCGCCATGGACCAGGAGTGGTCCTCACTGCAGCAAAGCATCCCCACAATCGTTCGCGCGGACCGGGACTTTATCAAGCGCCAGTTACCTATCGTAAACGAAGAATATGCAGCAACCGGCTGGTACGAACCCGATGTGTTCGACATGGACGTGCACGCGCTGCATGAAGGGTACCTGCGAGTACTGCGGGAGCGGGGCGGCAGGCTGGTGAGCAAGGTCGATATCACTGGTCTCGAACGAAGGGGCGATGCCTGGTGTGTCGAGACCCCCGAGGCAAGTTACTCGGCGCCGCTGCTGGTCAATGCAGCGGGCGCGTGGGCCGATGAAGTCGCGGCATTGGCCGGCGTTGATCGTATAGGCCTGATGCCCCTGCGTCGCACCGCCGTGCTGCTGGATCCGCCCGCCGGGTGTGATGTGTCGGGCTGGCCGCTGGTCATGGCGAGTGACGGGTCGTTCTACCTGAAGCCTGATGCGGGCCTGATCCTCGCCTCACCCGCCGATGAACATCCTTCACAGGCTTGCGATGCGCAGCCTGAGGAACTGGATATCGCCTATGCGGTGCACTATGCCCAGCAGGCGTTGCAACTGGAGGTGCGGGCGGTCAAGCACAGTTGGGCCGGCCTGCGCAATTTCGTCGCCGACCGCACGCCAGTCATCGGCTTCGCCCCCAATTCGGAAGGATTTTTCTGGATGGCGGGGCAGGGCGGTCACGGCATCCAGACAGCCCCCGCCGCGGCGAGGCTGGCGGCCTCTCTGCTGCTGGACAGCGGCTTGCCGGTCGACCTCGAACAAGCGGGCTTTGACCCGGCCTGGGTATCTCCGCGGCGACTCGAAGCAGATGTGGCGCCAGGCAATGAAGGGCAGGTAGCGTGATGTGCGCCTGTGCGGAAGGCAGCCTTTGTTGGATGGCATGTGTGTCATGGTAAGCCGCAATGGCATTCATAAAAAATATCGAAATGGAAAGAAAATAAAATTGGACTGAATTATATGACCTGTCTAAGTTATGACCAATATAATGAGCATTTCCGCTTCAGCGAGAATGTCGACGGATTACCGGGTATTCGCCCATGCAGCGCACAAATCGTGACGCTGCAGGAACGTCTCACCCGGCAGGAAGGGTGGATCTAAATGCAGTTTCACCCAATGAATCTCAACCGCGAACGAAATTTTGCACAATAAAACCACACTGAGGAATACCACCATGCGTAAGACGATCCTGGCTTTGAATATCGGTGCCCTTGGGGCACTCGGTGCACCTACCCTTCAGGCCCAGGAGTCATCGGGCTTTGCTTTGGAGGAGGTGGTTGTTACCGCCCAGAAGCGTGAGGAGAACCTGCAGGATATTCCTGTCTCTGCACAGGCATTTAACGCCGAGGATATGCGGGTACTTGGCACTGATACGCTATCAGAGTTGATCTTCGCGGCACCCTCTCTTAACGCCGGAGGCTTGGGTGGTTCGCAGCAGGTTATGGGTCTTCGCGGCATTATAGACTTCTCGCGCAACCCTGGCGTCGATCCTCGTATGGGTATTTACATTGATGAGGT
>JAZBNW010000170.1:0-7639 GCA_036350855.1 Halieaceae bacterium | reverse complement strand
TTTGGCAAGCGCCATGCTCATCTCCCGGTCAATAGGCAAAACTGCTCAACCCCGGAAAGTATAAAGCGCAGGTCCTTTTATGCAAGTGAAATGGCGACGCGCAGCCATGGCAAATTCTCGACCGGCAATTGACCGGGAAGGCGAGCGCGCTACATTGAGCCGACCCCGAAGCGAATCCCGAGTTCGGCCGATTGCCGGTCCATTTCTTCCTTCTTCCGGCGCAGCTCTGCCACGAACCGCACCGCAGCCGGACTCAGGCTACGGCCCTTCAGATAGATCAGGCCCGAGTGCATGCGGGGAGCACCCTCTTGCGAGCGGAGCAGGGTCATGCTGCCATCCTGCAGCTCACTCGCGACCTGGGCAAGCGGGGCGAGCGTAATGCCGTCGCTGGCCAGCAGGATGCGCCGGGTAGCGGAGAAGGTTGCCACGTCTATCTTTACCCGGAACGGGCCTGGCTGACCGGTATCACCCATACCGTCCGGGCGTTGTTTCGCCAGGAATTTTTCGATCCGGCCGGGTACCCGGTTACCCACGAGAGGGTAGCGGGCGAAGTCCGAGGCATCGACGCGGCGACCGTGCGCCAGCGGATGCTGGCTGCGACAGACGAAGTAGAACGGGTCGGTGATAAGCAATTCGGTCGCGAAGCGCTCATCGCCCTCCACCCCGCTGAGATCGGCCACCGCGAGGTCGGATTCCCGGTTCAGCAGGTGAGCCGGGATGTCGGTCCAGTCGGCCTCGCGCACCCGGCACCACACATCCGGCGCCCCGCGCATGAAAGCCGCCAGAGCGTCGGGCACGAGGGCGTCCCCGGGATACGGGCCGGTCGACACTACCAGGGAACCACTGGCAAGGCCCTGCAGGTCCGCCACCGCCCGGTCGAGGTCATTACTTTCCCGGAGCACACTCCGTCCCCGGGCCAGAATCACCTCTCCCGCCGGCGTTGGCTCCACCCCCGAGGACAGGCGATCGAACAGGCGAAGGCCCAGCGCCTGCTCCAGCGATTTTATGCTGCGGGTCAACGCCGGCTGGCTGATATGCAACTCCGCCGCCGCGAGCCTGAAGTTACGATGGCGTGCCAGCGCTTCCGCGTGGACCAATTGGCGAAAAGTCATCCTCATAAGCAAATGTTATCGACTAATGACCTATATTGCATTTGTATTATGCACAGGATCATCCTAAATTTGATCGCCGGTCCGGCTTTACCCGTATCCGGGCCTGCAACTGGCAAAGAATCCCAATCCGAGGAACCTAGTAATGATAAATCCTTTTATTAACCGGCAAGCGACGTCGGCATGGCCCCGCTCCCGCGGCCTTGCGGCGCTGCTTGTCTCGGCCGGTATGGCGCTGGCGTCAGCCTTTGCCAGTGCCGCCGATAAACCCAACATACTGGTGATCTGGGGCGACGACGTCGGCCGCTCCAACATCAGCGCCTACACCATGGGTATGATGGGTTATCGCACGCCCAACATCGACCGTATCGCCAACGAGGGCATGCTGTTCACGGACTACTACGGCGAGCAGAGCTGCACCGCGGGCCGTTCCTCGTTCATCATGGGCCAGTCGGTGTTCCGCACCGGCCTGTCCAAGGTGGGCCTGCCCGGCGCTGACCTGGGCATGCGTGTGGAGGACCCGACTATTGCCGGCCTGCTCAAGAACCAGGGTTATATGACCGGCCAGTTCGGCAAGAACCACCTCGGTGACAAGGACGAGCACCTGCCGAGCAACCACGGTTTCGACGAGTTTTACGGCAACCTTTACCACCTGAACGCCGAGGAGGAACCGGAAAACGAGGACTACCCGAAAGACCCGGCTTTCCGCAAGCAGTTCGGCCCCCGCGGCGTCATCCGTTCCTTCGCCGACGGCAAGATACAGGATACCGGCCCGCTGACCAAAAAGCGCATGGAAACGGTGGACGACGACACCTCCGCCGAGGCGATGAAATTCATCGACAAGGCGCACAAGGCCGGCAAGCCCTTCTTTGTCTGGTGGAGCGGCACCCGCATGCACTTCCGCACCCACGTCTCGGACGCGAAGATGGCACGCTGCAAGGAGCAATACCCGCGTGCCGACGAGTACACCTGCGGCATGGTGGAGCACGACGAGCACATCGGCCTGTTCCTGAAAAAACTGGACGACCTGGGCATCGCCGACAACACCATCGTGTTCTACTCCACCGACAACGGCCCGCATATGAACACCTGGCCGGATGCCGCAATGACCCCGTTCCGTGGCGAGAAGAACACCAATTGGGAAGGCGGCTGGCGCGTTCCGTCCATGGTGCGCTGGCCGGGTAAGATCAAGGCCGGCTCCGTATCCAACGAGATCATGCACCACATGGACTGGCTGCCCACCTTCCTGGCCGCCGCCGGCGAACCCCAGGTCAAGGACAAGCTGTTGAAGGGCTACAAAGCCATAGGCCGTGACTACAGGGTTCACCTCGACGGTTACAACTTCCTGCCGCACCTCACCGGAAAGGCAGCCGAGGGCCCGCGCAAGGAGATATTCTACTTCTCCGACGACGGCGACCTGACCGCGCTGCGCTACAACGACTGGAAGATGATCTTCATGGAGCAGAAGGCCGTGGGCACCTTCCGCGTGTGGATGGAACCGTTCGTGCCGCTGCGCGTGCCGCTGATCTTCAACCTGCGTCGCGACCCTTACGAACGCTCAGAGATCACCTCCAACACCTACTATGACTGGCTGCTGGACCGGGCCTACCTGTTGGTGCCGGCGCAGGCCTACGTCGGCCAGTTCCTGGCGACGTTCAAGGACTATCCACCGCGCCAGAAAGCGGCCAGCTTCTCGCTGGACCAGGTGATGGAAAAGCTGTCAGACCCGGGTGGCGCGCAGTAAAACTGCCGACCCTGCAGACAAAAGGCCTCTCCGGAGGCCTTTTTTTTGCCTGAAGACATTGACACTGCCTGCCCGGCGGCAAACCACGGCGCACGTTTTTTTACGCCCGATTCAGGCTATCATGCGTGTCTGACTCCAGCGGATACAGTGGCCAACCCAGCGCATGCACGCCCTTGCCCATTTCAGTGAACATCTTGCCCGACTGATACCTGCCACCGGCAGGGACGAGTTCCCCGGGCTGCTGGTGTCGATGCTGAAGCAACTCGTGCGCTGCGACGACGCCACGGTGCTCGTCTACCCGGGTACCGACCTGCCGGTCATCGAGTATTTCGAGGTGCCGGCGGGAGCCACCCGATCGACCCTGGATGTTTTCGTAAAAGGCGCATTCCTGCTGGATCCGTTTTACCTTGCGGCGACTCGCGATCGCTCCTTCGGCGTGTTCCGCCTGAGGGACCTCGCCCCCAAGGACTTCAAGAGCAGCGATTACTACAAGACCTGGTATCTCAATTGCGGCTACCAGGACGAGTGCGGCTACCTGATTCCGGTGGGGGCGGAGGGCTTTGTCAATATCGCCCTGGGCAAAAACCGGCCCCGCGTCAGCTTCACCAGGTCGGAGCTGGCGGTGCTGGAGGATATCCGGCCCACGGTGGACACGCTCTGCCAGCAGCACTGGGCGAACGCCCGCAGCAAATCACCCGAGGTCAACCTGCGGGGGCAACTGGACGCGGCGCTGAACTCTTTTGGCAGCAGCCTGCTGACCGAGCGGGAAGCCCAGGTCATCAAGCTGGTTTTGCACGGGCACAGCACCAAGACCCTCGCGGAGAAGCTGTCCATCTCCATGGAGACGGTCAAGCTGCACCGCAAGCATGCCTACGCCAAGCTGGAGGTCAGCTCCCAGGCTGAATTGTTCTACCTGTTTCTCGATTCGGTGATGAGTGCCGGCGATTACGACGGCGGGGACCCGCTGTTGCCCTACCTGAGGCCGGCGGGCGGCTAGGCGCGACTGGCGCGCATATAGAGAAACTCCAGCGCCAGTGTCGCTCCCGCCAGCGCAGTGAGATCGGCGTGGTCGTAAGCAGGCGCAACCTCCACCACGTCGAAACCGACAATATTGAGGTCGGCCAGCCCCTGCAGGATGTGGATGGCTCTGGAGGTGCTGAGCCCCCCCACTACCGGCGTGCCCGTGCCCGGCGCAAAGGCCGGGTCCAGGCAGTCGATGTCGAATGTCAGGTAGGCGGGGCTGTCGCCCACCCGGGCGCGGACGGCGGCGACTGTATCGGCAATCGACTGCTCGTTGGCCCGCTGCGCGTCGATCACCTGGAACGGGTGGGCCGTGCGGTCGTAATCCGTGCGAATGCCGATCTGCACTGAGCGTGCGGGATCTATCAGTCCCTCCCGTGGCGCCCGGTGGAACATGCAACCGTGGCTGTACTTTTCCTCGTCCTGGTAGGTATCGGTATGGGCGTCGAAGTGGATCAAGGCCAGCTTGCCGTGCACCTTCGCGTGACCGCGCAGCAGGGGCAGGGTGACGAAATGGTCGCCGCCGATGCTCACCAGGGTCTTGCCGGCGCCGGCAATCTCGGCGGCCTTCGCCTCCACCAGGGCCAGCATGTCCTCACTGTCGCCATAGCTGTAGTGCAGATCCCCGTAATCGATCGCCTTCAGGCGGTCGGCCAGGGAAAAGGTCCAGGGCCAGCGCTGCTCTTCCCAGCGCAGGTTCGCGCTGGCCTGGCGCACCGCGTTGGGACCGCTGCGGGCGCCCGGGCGACCGGTGGTGCCCAGGTCGTAGGGAATGCCCATGACCACGGCGTCGACGGCGTCTGCGGCGAAGTCACGGGTCAGGGGCAGGCCCAGGTAACTGAATACATCGATGTAGATTGACGTCTGGGCAAAGGGAAACTGTTTGTCACTCATCTTATGCTCCTGTGGACGGCCACCCTATCACCGCAATGCCCGGGGCTCAACGAGCCCGGCGCGGCGTCAGCTACCCCTTAGGGGTATACCCAGTGTGCACTGCCAATGAAAGGATAGTGGCCGAAACAAACATTAGATACACAGCCGACAGGAAATCCATGACCAGGCCCACGCCGAGACTAGCGCTCGCCATCTTCGCCACCGCCATCGCAGCCACCCTCTGGGGTTGCCAGGACAAACCCGGAGCACAACCGGCAGACACCAGACCGGCCTCACAAGCGCCAGCCGCCAAACCCGTGGCAGAGCGGGTTTACGTCAACGGGGCGATCTATACCGCGGACAAACTGCAACAGACCGCGTCGGCCATGGCCGTCGGCGGCGACCGCATCCTGTTCGTGGGCGACGACGAGGCTGCCGCCGCGTGGATCGGTGACGACACCGTCGTCACCGACCTGCAGGGCAAGCGGGTTCTCCCCGGCCTTCACGACGCCCATGTACACCCGGTAGAAACGGTGAAGATCGACAGGTGCGACCTGGCCAACGAGCCACTGGACCTGGGCGCGCTGGCGGATTTCGTCTCCGCCTGCCTGGCGCGCCTGCAGCTGTCCCCGGGCGACTGGCTGGTGGTGAAGAACTGGAATTTTTCCGACGGCAACAAACCTGCGGAAGGCTTGCGCACATTGCGCACCGCACTTGATCGGGCCTCCGGCACGCACCCGATCCTGCTGGAAAACAGCGACTCGCACCACTTCGCGACCAACTCCGCCGGGCTGGCCCGGGCCCGCACCGTCGCAGGCGAACAGGTGGGCCTGAGCGCGGCGACCCTGCCCCTGCACTTCGAGGATCTCGCGCCGTTCATCGGGGTGGACGCCGCCGGCGAACCCAACGGCGAAGTGCATGAAACGGTCTACCTGAGACTGGGAGTCAGCCGCGCCGAGCTGATGAACCTGGCGGCGCTGATTCCAGAGATAGGCCAGATGCCGGCCTGGTTCAACAGTCGCGGCATCACTTCCCTGCTGGAAGCGGCCTTTTACCCCGAACTCGCGCCGGCTTACGACAGCCTCGCCAGCCAGGGCGGGCCGTCACTGCGGATCACCCTGGCCCAGTTTTACGAGCCGGCAGAGTTCAGCGACAGCGACGGGGCACTGGACATGGACGCCATCCTGTCGCAGGCCCGCGCCACCCGCGAGAAATACGATAACGTTGAGAATATCAAGGCGGACCACCTGAAATACTTCGTCGATGGTGTGCTGGAAGGCAATCCCCTGGCGACCCCGCCCACCCTGCCCAACGGGGCGCAGCTGGAGGATTTTCACCAGCCGACCTTTGCCCTGGAGGCAGCGAGCCAGGAGATCCGCCTGGGTGCTTACGTGGACCCGGATAGCGCAGTATGCAAAGCCGCCGGCACAAACCCGCCAAACCGCGCTGACGTCGAAGCCTTCATCGCCGCCAAGGGCTTCCACCCGGCCCAGTGCCTGCGCTCCAACGGTGTGCTGTTCGAACCGGTCGAGACCACACGTCGCTTCCTCGAGGCCGCCGATGCCAATGACTTCAGCGTACACTTTCACGCCATCGGGGACCGGGCGGTGCGTGTCGCCACGGACGCTATCGCCGCCGTTACAACCGCTGCACCGGTCGCCAACCGGCACAGTATCGCCCATGCGCAACTGGTCAACCCGGATGACATCCCCCGCATCGCCGCCCTGAAAATCCCTGTGGCTTTCACCTACAACTGGGCGATAAGAGATCATGGCTACGACCTCACGGTTATTCCCTTTATCGACAGGATCGACTCCCTGCAGGCCATGTACGATCCAGCCAACTACTACATGCGCCATGCCTACCCGGCAGGCGCTATCCTGGCGGCAGGTGGCGTGCTGACGGCGGGTTCCGATGCGCCGGTGGTGTCAGACGACCCCATGCCATTCCAGAACATTGAAATGGCCGTGACGCGCGATGATGGTGAAGGCCCGCTGAATGCGCGCCAGGCGATAGGCATACTGGATGCCCTGGACGCCTATACGATAAACGGTGCGAGGATGTTGCGGCAGGACGCTATCACGGGCTCCCTGGAGGCGGGCAAGAAGGCGGACTTCATTATCCTGGACCGGGACCCGATAGCCCTGGCTAACAGCGGCAAGGCGGAAGAAATTTCCGGGACCCGGGTGCTGGAGACCTGGTTCGACGGTGTGCGGGTTTATCAACAGGAGCAATAGCCGGAACGTCGATTCCGCAAGGCCATCCGGAAGCGCCCAACGAAGGCTTGCTTCCAATGCTACTTCCTGTGTTCTCAACGGCTTCTGTAGGGTCCATCGCCGTTCTGCTGAACCTGGTTCCAGTCAAATCCACATAGAAATCAGGGTGCGAAAATCGAAAACAAGAGAAATGAACATCAATATGCTCGCCCAGCCTAACCAGGCAATATACGCCCAGTCATAGAGGCTGTTGGCTTCCCGTGAAAATGAAAGATGTTCGAAAGAGCGCCACACCGCCCATAGTATTGCAGGCCAAAACAGTATATGAACATATGTACCGATGCTTGTCCTGCTCTGATCGGGGAATAGCATTTTTCCTGCAACCAGCCCCAGAATATTCAATAGCAAAGCAGCTAGAACCCACCGGGCACCTGCTTTTGAACGGACAAATACAATGCTGGCCAGGAAGGACACTCCCATCAGTTTCATCCAGATCTGCACATTCTGTGGGTATGTCGTGGTTTCTTCCTGCAGGGCATTTATAGCTTCTGTTACAAGGTCCAGCATGGGAATGTTTTCCTTAGCTACCCTAGGCAGCTCCAGCTGCGGGCGCACTCAAGGGGTCAGAGTCCTTGATCGCCAGCAGTGGTCATTCAAAGACTCTGACCCCTTGAATG
>JAZBNW010000169.1:0-22223 GCA_036350855.1 Halieaceae bacterium | reverse complement strand
GATTACCAGCACCGGAGCGACAAAAAGAGCAATCTGGGAAGCACTGCCCAGCGCGATACCCACACTGAGATCCAGGCGATCTTTGCGGGCGGCAGAAAACGCTGCCACCATCTCTGCCGCGGCACCCACCAGTGCCACAACGATAAAGCCAACAAAAGCGGGGCTCATCCCGAAGTCTTCCGCCGCCACCTGCACGGACTCTACAAACACCTCGCTCACCAGGGCGACCAGCACGGTCACACCACCCAGCGCCCCCAGGGCCACGCCCATGGGCCAGGGCGTTTCGCCGTCCTCGCCGTGCTCCTCACTGGCAAACTCCTTGCTGTGGGTTTTGAGTGAAAATACGAGGCTCAGGCCATAACTCACGATCAACAGTATCGCCAGGGCAAGGCTCAAGGGCTGACCCATCGCCATCGCTGCATCAGGGCTGGCCTTGGCAATCACGGAGGGCATGAGCAACGCAACCGTGGCTATAAACAGCATACTCGACAAGACGCGGGCATTTACCTTGTTGTATTCCTGCACATGGAACTTGAGCCCGCCAAGGACAAAGGCCATGCCGAGCATAAACAGGGTGTTGGTGACGATCGCGCCGGCGATACTCGCCTTCACCAGCATGTATTCGCCGGCTTTCAGCGCAGTCAGCGCGATAATCAGCTCTGTCATATTACCGAAGGTGGCGTTGAGCAGCCCGCCCACACCATCCCCGGTTTTGGACGCCACCGATTCCGTGGCGTGACTCATGAGAGCCGCCAGGGGAATGATGGCCAGCACCGACAACACGAACAACGTTGTGTGCGCGTCGGGCTTAAGTTTATGAGCCACGAGCACCAGCGGCACCAGCACGAGCAGCCACAGCAGTGGATTGTGCCGCAATTCCTTTAACAAGGCATTCATAGGACTCTCCAGGAATCAGCCCTAACGTTAGGCCTGGTCACGAACGGCACGGTGCTCATGAGGCGGTAGTTTCAATCGACTTTCCGGCTTGCCGTGCAAAGATCCAGGCCCCTATGGCGGCGAGAACGACGGACCACAAAGTCCACATGACGGTCATCACCAGTATGCGCGGGTCCGCGTCTGGAATGGCGAGAGCCGCCGCCAACACGGCGGCAACATTGCGCGTGCCCATACCCAGCGCCATGACACTGCGCTGGTTCTGGCGCATCCCGAAACCGATCAGGTAGGTAACCAGAGCCATGCCCACCATGAACAGGGTCATGGCCATGAGCGCGAACTGTCCAGCCGTATTGAGCATGTCCTTCCCGAATAGAATCAGGCACCACAGGACCGTGAGTAAGGTCGAGAGTTTTGCCAGGACTTTCACAGCAGGGTAGACACGAGTCGCCGTGGTCCCGTAGTAGTGCCGTATCGCCGCGCCAATCAGCAGGGGCAGGAGTATGGTCAAAAGCAGCGGTTTTGCCAGCGCCATGGCATTAATCGTCAGCCCCTTGATCAAAAAGGGAGCCATTACCGGCATCAGGATCACCGTACCGACGGCAACCAGTGGT
This sequence comes from Halieaceae bacterium, assembly GCA_036350855.1. Lineage (GTDB taxonomy): Bacteria > Pseudomonadota > Gammaproteobacteria > Pseudomonadales > Halieaceae > JARRPM01. Next base: position 20,715 of record JAZBNW010000169.1, on the reverse strand, counting down.
ATGAGAGCCCCGGCAAAACTGATATCCCCACTGGCTTTTCCCACCATCTGCTGGAGGAACGGAGCACAGGGTGCAAGGCTGGCGAGCAGGATCACAACCCTGTAGGGCTCCTCAAGTGGAAGCAGCAGGGTTATCAGGTACCCGAGAGCCGGCCCGAGGATCCAGCCCCAAACAAAGATAAGCACAATGGCGGCCCTGTTTTTCAGCGCCTCCATAACTTCGGGCAGGCTTACCTGCAGCCCCATGGCGGCGAGGTTGGACACGGTAAAAACGAACACCAGGGGCGTAAACGTGCTCTGAAGAAACTCCATTACAGCACTCACGGACTATATTCGCCCTGCCCAAGATACCGTGAACAACAAATTCACGATTTGAAGAGACTTGTTCATTTCATCTCTTCCGACACATGCATGGCCCGGGAGAGGATGCCTCCAGAGAGGGTGCGCACCTTGAAACCATGTTGCGAGAGCATCCGCTGTGCGTAATAGGCGCGCTGGGCGGAGCGGCAGATAAGGTGAATCTCTTTATCCTTGGGCAGCTCCTCCATACGCGAGCGCAGTTGACCGATCGGTATATTGACTGCGCCGGGCACGCTCTCTATCACCAGCTCCACCGGCTGGCGCACATCCAGCAGGAAGGCGCCTTCCAATTCGTCCCAGTGGCTCACCGGCATCCCGTCTTCCAGGATATTCGCCGCGACCATGCCCGCGAAGTTCACAGGGTCCTTGGCGCTGCCGAATTGCGGCGCATAGCACAGCTCCGCTTCCTCCAGGTCGTAGATCGTCGCACCCATCTGGATCGCCATGGCCAGGGCACTGATGCGCTTATCTACTGCCGGGCCATCTGCACCCAACGCCTGGGCGCCCAGCACCTTGCCATCAGATTTACGGAACAGCACTTTCAACCCGATCATCTTCGCCCCGGGATAGTAGCCGGCATGGGAGTTGGGGTAGAGATACACTCTTTCGTAGTCTGCATCTCCCAGCCTTTCCAACGTCGTTTCGCTAACCCCTGTCCAGGCAACAGCCCCGCCGAACAGGCCGATAATCGCTGTGCCCTGGGTACCGCGAAAGCTGGAGTCACGACCGGCGATCACATCCGCCGCGATCCGGCCCTGCCGGTTTGCCGGCCCCGCCAGCGCCACCAGGCTCCACTCACCGGTCACGAAATCCTTCACCTCGATAGCATCACCCACGGCAAAAATGTCCGGATTGCTGGTGCGCATATGGTCGTCCACCCGGATACCGCCGCGCTCTCCGATCTCCAGGCCCGCGGTTTTCGCCAGCGCGGTTTCCGGACGCACCCCGATAGCGAGAATCACCACGTCCGCGGCGTGGGTCTTGCCGGAACCTGTCTTGACACTGATCGAGCCGTTTTCCAGTTGCTCGAATTCGGCGGCGCCGTCACCAAGCACCAGTTGCACACGATTGTCCCTGATGTACTCCTCAACCGTCGCTGCAACTTCCGGGTCCAGGGGAGCCAGTATCTGTGGCAGCAGCTGCAGCACCGTGACCTCGAACCCCAGATGGACAAGATTCTCCGCCATTTCCAGGCCGATAAACCCGCCGCCCACTACAACGGCCCGCCGGGCAGGCTTCTTCATCTGGATACCGGAGTAATTGGACATACCGGCGAGGAACGTGGTCCCGCCCTCGATCCATTCCTTTATTGCCCGCACGTCGGGCACCGTGCGGACCTGGAATATCCCCGGCAGATCAATGCCCGGCAGGGGCGGATGGATGGACGCCGCCCCGGGTGATAGCACCAGCTTGTCATAGGATTCCGTGGTGATTTCGCCGGTTTCGACATTGCGCAGATCAATAGTCTTGGCATCCGCCGAAATGGATACCGCCTCGCAGTTGGTGCGCACATCGATGCCGAACACACTCTTGAACATCTGCTCCGATGCGACCAGCAGGCTGGATTCCTTTTCAATCACGCCGCCGACATAGTAAGGCAAGCCGCAGTTGGCGTAGGACACATAGGGCCCTTTTTCCACCATGATGATCTCGGCACTCTCATCCAGCCTTCTCAGGCGCGCGGCGCAGGAAGCACCACCGGCCACACCACCAACGATAACCACTTTCATATCAGCTCCCATAATTCTCCGGTTTTAACAGCCCGGCCAAACAGCGCCCCATAACGCAAGTGTATTCAGGACAGAAACGTCCGCTCCGGGGTCAGGCTTTTTGTCCAGGGGCAACCCGTATTCTTCCAGCCGCTGGCGGGCTGCTGGCTCCGGGCGACACTCTCGGAATCGCCGTTTACGTCACCTTCCATACCATCCACGATGTTGTACACGTTTTTGAAACCCGCCTGCGCAAGCAGGTTTACCGCCATGGCACTGCGCCCGCCGGAGCGGCACATGGCCAGGATAGTGCGCTCAGGTGTCGCCACCTGGCTCACCCGCTCGACAAAATCCGCCAGGAGTTGCATGGGAAATTTGCCCGCTTCGGCGTTCCACTCGTAGCTCTGGGCAACGATGGGAACCTTCCAGGCCATTGGTGGGTGCCCCACAAAGAGGTACTCCTCGGGCGTCCGAACATCGAGAATAATCACCTCCGGGTCCGCCTGCCAACGTTCGTAGGCCTCTTGCGAGGTTACATAAAGCTTCAGCGCCGTCTGCTTGGCGGCTGGCAAACTATCGTGCAAGTCAGTCATATCTGACCCTCCCTATATCCAGGTTCTGCCTTCATGCCCAGCTGTCGGAGGAAAACCCTTGACCAAACAGGTCTAATTGCGACTAGCCGAGCCGCGTACCGTCCACGTCGATGGCACCTCCCCTGGGAAGCTTGCTCCAGCTTCTTCTCTCCCACTCCTCTTCGAGTACTTCAATAGCGGCCCGCTCCAGGAACTCCGGAGCCGCCCACTCTTCCACATCAAAATCGTTCTTTATGTAGTCGTGACTGAGCATGAAGTCCTTGCCGATCTTGATGGTTTCCAGATTCTGCGCACACAGGCTTGGCACCATATCGACGTGCTTGATGCCCTCGTAGGTGTGCTCTGCATCCAGGTAGAAGGTCTGCCGGTTGAGGATCTCCGCTGCGGCGCGCCTGTGGTCATTGGCCCAGCGGCCGACCTTGATCATGGCTTTCATGTAGGCAATGACCAGCTCAGGGTGCTCCTTGGCCATCACGTCGGTGCAGGTGATGACGGCGGGGGTGTTGGCGACCTGTAGCGTCCAGTCGGGCAATTTGGACAGGTCGAAGATGGACTTGATTTCGCCGGTGGCTTCCGAGAGCTGCCCAAGTTGTCCCATCTGGTTGTAGATGGCATCAACGGTCCCATCGAGCAGGGCCTTCTCCAATGGCCGGAAGGCATAATCGTGCTTATGGTCGCGGCGCATCCACAACTCGGAGGGGTTGTTCATCGGCGGGGTCAGCATCTCGGGCTTGTCGTACCAGTCATCCGGGTACGGGAACTCGACCAGCTCAATATCATCCATGGTCATGTCATGCAGCATCAGCATATTCTCGATAGCCATGTGCTCCTGGATGCGCCACCAGTCATTTTTGATGGTGTTGAGGCTCTTGGTGATACCGATCTTCTTGCCCTTCAAATCCGAAACGCGAAAAATCTTGTCGCGGGCTCGCACCTGCATCACCCCACCCTCGTAGACCCACGTCGCCCCCAACAGCACGGTGCGACGAACGTCGGCGTGCACCGAGATCGGCGGGTACAGGCCGCCAAAGCGAATCAGGTTGTCGAGATTGTGTATGTAGTGTGGGTACCAGTTGTTCTCGGGCGCGGAGCGAAAATAAGCATAGTCGACGCCAATCTTTTTGAACTCCTCACGACACCAACCCAACTCCTGGTCCACATTGTTGGCGGACACCATCGGACAGTTCGTGAACCACACTTGCGTCCAGTCCAAAGGCACGGTGGTTGATTTCTTCACTGTCTTACTCATCGTCTGTACTCCTGCTATAGCTGTTGGTAGGCGCTCTCCGACCGGGAAGCCGACAAAGCCTTTAACTCCGTTTAATTGTAGGGATTATCTCATTAGGCGAGGGTTTATTTTTTGACACAAAATAGATAATTTCGGACAAGTTCGGCTACACTCTTTGACACTGATCAAGCAACCGTGGACAACTACATGGCGACGGCCAGAAAGGGACCAGGCACGCCCAGGGACATGCTCCGAATCGGCGCCACAATGGGTGTGCCACCGGTGCTGCGCAGCCTGGGGCTGATCCCCGCCGAGATATTGGCAGCAGGCGGGTTCGACCAGGGGCTCTTTGACGACCCCGACAATTTGATATCCTTCGCCGCGCGCAACCGGCTGCTGGAACATTGCGTCGCAATGAGCGGATGCGAGCACTTCGGCCTCCTGATCGGGCAGCATGGCGGGCTGCATTCGCTGGGTCTGGTGGGATTGCTGGTTAAGTACTCGCCGGATGTGGGGGCTGCCCTGGCCAACCTGGTGCAATATTTCCATCTCCATGCCCACGGCGCCACATTGAACCTGGCAGTACAGGGCGGCACTGCTATCCTGGGCTACCAGATACAAGAGGGCGGGGCCGACACCAACCGGCAGCTTGGCGATGGCGCTATCGCCGGCTTATTCAACGTCCTGCGTGAGCTGTGCGGCCCTGGATGGAAGCCAACAGAAGTCTGGGCAATACACCGCAAGCCGCAAAATATCGAGCCTTACCAGCAATATTTCAAGGCGCACCTGCAGTTCAATGCCGAGCAAAATGCCATCGTCTTTCACTCCTCGTGGTTGGCCAACCCCCTTCCCGAAGTACATTCCGATGTGCGTCGTATGGTGCAAAAGCAAATCGATGCACTGGCGTCCCGGCATCGCGACGATTTTCCCGAGCAGGTTCGCACTCTACTGCGGGCTGCCCTGCTCAGTGGAGATGCCAGGGCAGATCGAGTAGCCGCGCTGCTCTCGATCCATCCACGAACGCTCAATCGCCGCCTGAAACTCTGCGGTTTAAGCTACCAGACGCTATTGGATAACTGCCGCTTCGAAATGGCGCAGCAAATGCTGAAAGACTCCGACCTGAAGATCAGCGAAATCGCGCTGGTACTCCATTACGCCGATGCGCGGTCCTTCATCCAGGCATTCCGGCGCTGGAGCAATACAACACCCGCGCGATGGCGAGCTGCACAAAAACAGCGTTGAATCAGCGGAAAAATTCTTACTTCGCAATCCCGCCCGCATCACCGCCTCGGGCGAAAGACCCTGAAAGCGATGCTGATAGACGGTATCGAGCGGTTGATCGCCTGAGGGTCAAAGTTGCGCCAGAAATTCCAGCAGCAGGTCGTTGACAACTTGAGGCCGCTCTTCCGCCGCGCTGTGACCAACGCCTTCCAGCAAAACTTTTTTGTGTAAGTTCGGCAGGTGACTGTCAAGTCTGTCGTAGTTGGGCATAAACAGTTCAGCCGCCGGGTCGGCAGCTCCGCCAATGAACAGGCTGGGTTGCTGCACCTTGAGGCCTTCGAGGAAGGCACTCTGCTCCCAGTTGCGATCCCGCGCCCGGTAGTGGCTCAGCGGTGCCGCGAACCCCTTGCGGGCGTACTCGCCTGCGTAGTAATCCATTGCCACGCGGGACAGCCATGATGGAAGTACTGCTGGGTCGAATACCGTATCCAGAAAGTTTTCATCCCCGGCGATGAACAGGCGCCAGCGCTCTGCGCCAGGCGCATCGCCCGAGATGGAGTAATAGATACTGCGCAGGGTTCTGCCAATATCGGCATCCATCACCGCCACAGCCTCCTCGCGCTGCTGGAAATACGCCTGGTAGAAACGCTTGCCGGTCTTGTTCGCCAGCATTTTCCAGGTATCGCTGGGGCGTTGCGATTCACGGGGGGTCACGGGGGTATTGAGCATGGCCAGTGCCCGGAACAGGTCCGGCCGCATCTGGGCCGCGGCGTAGGCAACCCAGGCACCGAGGTCGTGGCCGATCACCACCGCGGAGCTTTCACCCAGCTCCCGCATGAGACCCACCAGGTCGCCAACGCAGTGCAGCATATCGCAGGACTCGGGCTCGGGGGGGCACTCACTCTGGCCGAAACCGCGGATATCCGGTGCCACTACCCGGTATCCTCCGGCGGCAAGCGCGCGGATCTGGTGTCGCCACATGTACCACAGGTAGGGAAAACCGTGCAGCAGGATTACCAGCGGACCTTCACCCTCCTCTACGTAGTGCAGGCGTATGCCGTTGGTTTGCAGCTGGTGGTGGCTAAAGCCCCGAGGATCATCGACCGCTGGGTATTGTTCAGGCATGAGGTACTTCCAGTGGTCAGTAGACCGGCTCCCAGCCGGCGATGGATGCGCGCTCCATGTAGCGGTGGCAGGGCGGGTAGTCCATCACCGCGTAATGCTGGGTACTGCGATTGTCCCAGATAGCGACACTGTTCTTGCGCCAGCGCCAGCGCACCTGGAACTCAGGGATATTGGCCTGGCTCATCAGGTACTGGAACAGGTCACCGCTGGCCTGGGTGGCGTCCTGGCCAAAGCGCACCCGGCCGGGCTTATGATAGTTGACGAAGTGAGTCGCCCAGGCGCCGAGCACGAGTGTCTTCTCGCCGGTCTCGGGGTGGGTTTGCACTACCGGGTGCTCCACCGCGGGCCACTTGGCCCTGGTGGCGGCGTGATCTTCCTGCGGGATCATGGCGCTCATGGTATCGAGGAAGGAGTGACTGGCCCACAGGTCGGCAATCCGGGTCTTCACGTCATCCGGCAGATTCTCGTAGGCGGCAACCATATTGGCCCACATGGTGTCACCGCCCACCGGCGGGCACTCGACGCAGCGCAATACACAGGCTTTGGAAGGCACAGCACGCCAGGTATTGTCATGGTGCCAGGTGTTCTCGTAACGGCCGACCGGTTTGTCCGGGGTCTTGTAGATTTGCACCAGGCCGGGGGTGGCATCGGGCGTGGGCAGCACCGGGTGGTCCTCGAGCTCACCCATGCGTGAGGCGAAGGCCACGTGATCGGCGCCGGAGATATCCTGGTCGCGCAGGAACAAAACCCTGTGGCTGAGCAGCGCCGCGTAGATCTCTTCGAAGAGGGCATCGTCATGGGCCGCGTCGCGCAGGCTGACGTCCAGCAATTCCGCGCCGATGTTGCAGGTCAGTTGTTCAATACGCATGATGATCTCCGGCGTTCGTGTAGGTCCAATGCTAGGCCCTGTCGGCGGCCTTGCACCCCCCTGCAAGGGGGGGGACTGCTGTGATATTAAGTTTAGGCTTACTCAAGCTGGCGATACCAGTAACAGGACGCAAATCCACCTGTTGCCTGGCGACGAAATCTCAGGTGGGCTACTGTGGACAAAAACGGGAAAGAGATACGCGATGAGCGCTGACAACTACATCCTTTACGGCTCTGACATTTCCTACTATACCGGAAAGACACGCAGCAACCTGCTGCACAAAGGCGTTCCATTTGTCGAGCTGACACCCAATCCCTGGCAGTATCTGGTGGTGTTCCCGCGACGTGTTGGAGCCGCTGTGATGCCGGTCGTGCGCACGCCTGATGGCGAGTGGTGGCAGGACAGCAGCCTCATTTTTGATCAACTGGAGCAACGCTTCCCCGAACCAGCGGGGCTACCGGCCACTCCTGTACTGCGGTTTGCCGCCTACCTGTTCGAGCTCTGGGCAGACGAATTCCTGTTGCCCATGGGCTGGCACACCACCTGGGGCCGCCAGGAGCGGCGGCCGGTGTTTATCGAGGAGGTGGGAAAAGACATGCTGCCCGGGTGGCCCAGGTTTCTGCAGCAGCTGGCGGGAAAGGATATGGGCACCAAAATGAGCGCAATGTCGGACATGCTGGGCTTCACGGACGACATGGCCGACGTCCTGAACCGGCTGCGAACGACCCATCTCGATGCCCTCGATCACCATTTCTCCACTAGCCCGTTTTTATTCGGCTCCCGGCCCTGCCTCGGTGATTTCGGGCTGATGGGGACATTTTACTCCCACATGGCGCGCCCTCCCGCGGCCAGGCGCGAGCTGGTGGAACCGCGCCCGCACCTGGCCGCCTGGTTGCAGCGCATGAATGATCCCGCCTCATCCGAAGGCGGCGAGTTTCGGGAGGAGGACTGCGTGCCGGACACCCTGTTGACCGCACTGCGCTCCATATTTGACGAGATGGTGCCCCTGATCAAGGCCTGCCGCGATGCAGTGTGCGCCGCACCAACCGGGAACTCGGATCGTTTTCTGGATACCATTAGTTATCCCATGGCAGGCGGGCAACACACACGAAAAGCCAGCGGCTATATCGTCTGGATGGCCCAACGCCTGATGGCGGTGTATACCTCGATGTCACCCGGTGACCAGCACAGCGTACAACACTGGGTCGGCAGTATGGGCGGAGCCGCATTATTTGAACTTGACTTACCGCCCATGCGCCGCGAGGGCGTAAAAGCGGTGCGGGCAAGCTGAGGCTTTTTTATCAGTGTCGCGAGCATGGCGCCGCCTCAAAACATATGGAGAGAAAATGAACACGGCCTACAAACTGGATACGATCATCAAGGTAGATGAAAGCTTATGTATTGGTTGTGATGCCTGCATCAGGTGCTGTCCCGGCGGGCTGATAGTCAAGGACAAATTCCCGGTTCCAAGCGAAGACTCCTGGGAGTTATGCATCGACTGTGGCCACTGCGTGTCCATCTGCCCTACCGAGGCCTTGCAGCAGCGAGCGATTGGAACCGAGGACTGTGTGCCGATCGATATTCATCTTACGCCCACATGGGACGAGGCCAGGCAATTTTTGGTTTCACGGCGTTCAATTCGCGGCTACGTCAACAAACCGGTTGAGAAAGACAAGATTTTGCAGCTTCTGGATGTTGCGCGTTATGCAGCAAATGGCGGCAACCGTCAATTGCTGCGCTGGCTGGTTATCAACCACCCTGCAAAGGTTCACCAGGTCGCGGCGTTGACAATCGACTGGATGAAGAGCGTCAAGGATACGAACCCTGGGCTCTACGAAGAAGCCAAACTGGAAGTGTTTATCAATCACTGGGACGCCGGCAGGGATCAAATCGCCAGGGGAGCACCCTGTATTATCCAGGCATGGGCCGGCAAAGACGAGCGGACGGCACCTCCGGCTGCCGCCATTGCTATTGCCCACATTCAGTTGGCGGCAACCGCTCTCGGGTTGGGGTCCAGCTGGACGGAGGGTATAGGTTACGCCAGCCGGGCTTACCCTCCCCTGCTGGAAGTCCTTGGTATGCCGGAAGGACAAATTCCGTTCGCTACATTCCTGATCGGTTACCCCGCCGAGTTCTACCGCAGCATTCCTGCCAGGAAACCGCTTGATGTTACCTGGATTTGAAACTGTGACCGAGGTTAATGATAAAATGAATTACTCAACTCTACTGGTCGAACAACGCGATAGCGGATTATTGATTGTCACGCTCAACCGACCGGATGAGGGCAACGCAGTCAACACGCAGATGGGCATTGAGCTTCTCGATTTTTGGACCGCACTGGTGCGCGATGGTGAGGGTAGTACGACCCGCTGCGTGGTGCTGACCGGCGCGGGAGAAGCTGCATTTTGCGCTGGCGGCGACATGAAGCAACGTGACGGGATGTCTGCTGAAGCCTGGCGTCATCAGCATGAGATCTTCGAACAGGCACTGTGGACGATGATGGAGTGCCCTGTCCCGGTCATTGCCGCTGTCAACGGTAAGGCTTTTGGCGGAGGACTGGAAATGATCCTCGCTGCCGATTTCGCTTATGGCGTGGACAGTGCGCAGTTGTGGTTCCCCGAAGTGATGATAGGGATTATTCCGGGCGTAGGAGGCACTACCACACTGCCACGCATCGTTGGGGAGCGCCGTGCCAACGAGATTATTTTCACCGGCAAGGCGTTTGGTGCGACCGAGGCGCTGGAGTGGGGAATTTTCAGTCGTGTTTGCAGCACAGCGGACTTGATGCCTGTGGTGATCGCAACTGCGGAAAGCATAGTCGGCAACGCGCCACTGGCCGTGCGACAAGCCAAGAAGGCGATCCATCAGGGCCTGCAAATGGATGTTCGCTCCGCGCTTCGTTTTGAAGTGGAAGCCTACAACCGCTTGACTGATACCGAGGACCGGCGCGAGGGTGTGGCGGCATGGAACGAAGGACGCAAACCCCGCTTCAAGGGGCGGTGAACCGGGGAAAGCTAGCGATTCGGCCAGCCCCGGCATTGTTGCTGATCGCCGGGACTACCGGCTCTCAGCTGTTAATAGACGCATGCCGGCAATAAAATGCCGGCACATCCCATAGGGCTCAGAAGTTGGTACGCAGGGTGACACCGTAGGAGCGCGGTGACTGCAGGAAACTCTGGTAGCTGCCGTCCGTGGGCGTCGCATACACATTCATGACAGCCTCGATGTTCGCCACGGTTTCGTCGGTGGCGTTATCCACCCACAACACCACCGGCTACTCCAGTATGCCGAGCATGCGCGCCCGGGCGAGCAGATGTTGCCGGGTACCCGCCTGCAGCTTGTGGAACATGTTCTTCAGGTGCCATTTGACGGTCTGGTCACCAACCCCCAGGGCGAGGGCGATTTTCTTGTTGGAGAGGTTCCCCGCCAGTAACTGCAACACTTCGGTTTCCTTCGGGGTCAGCAATGCGTTTGCCAATACCCGAGGCTGCTCCCTGCCGCGGCTGGAGCCCGAACCCCGGTTGGCCACGGCATCGCCAGCACTGCTTGCAGTCTCGATCAACGCGCTTGCTTCTCCCGGCGAGCCCTTGCCGACAAACGCAGGGAAGGTATCGGCCAGCACCCGACCCAGGCCCAGCGTTTTGGCGAGACTCACCGCCTCGCCGATCATTTCAGCGCCATCCTCACCGCGCTGCTGGACGGCGAGTGCCCTGAGCAATTGCACCTGAATAGCATCGCGTACCCGGCGTATTCTTTTCACCAGCGGATCAATGGGGTCCAGATCCGGCATCACCGAATCCCAGCGATGGCTGACAATTGCCGCATAGGCGCGGGCCACGCCAATTTGCGAGGCCACCAGTGGTTGCAATATGCCCCAGCCGGATGCCTGCGCTTGTTCCAACCGTTCCAGGGCCCCGAGGCGCGCCTGGCAGGCCTTGTCCTGATGCTGCAGCGCAAGCATGCGGATTTCCTCCCCCAGGCTGGCGACGCACAACCGGGGCAGGCCACGGGAATCTCCTATCGCCCGCAACTGCTCGATCAGATCGTGGGCCCTGCTCTGGGTTCCCGCCGCAGCTGCCAGGCGCGCGGCTGTCAGGTAGCCGTGGATGATGGCGTCAGGGGGGGCGTGACGCTCCAGCACGTCCAGCCGGTCGGCCAGTAACAGTCTGGCTTCATCGAACAGCTCCCGGTCCCACAACACAGCGGCCAGGGTCGCTGCCAACATGGTCGCGATCGGGCTGCGCCGACCGGACTCCGCTTCGGCCCGCGCCAGCGCCAGCCGCAACACCTCTTCTGCCAGGGCTATCTGGCCCTCCCACAGGTAAGTGAAACCTGACACCCAGGCAGACCAGCCCTGGGCATAACTGAGTTCGGCAGCGCGAGGGAATTTTTGCAGCCGATGCAGCAGATGATTCGCATTCTCGGGCTTGCCATGGAACAGCTCCAGCGCCGCCAGCAGGTTGGTGCCCACTATTTGCTGGTGCGCCGGCTGATCCTGCAATGATTCTCGCCAGGGTGAGACGTAGTCCTGCAGGCGGTCAAAATCGTCATTGAAAAACGCGGCTGTGGCGCAAATCTCCGCCGCCTCACAGCGCCAGGCAGAGTCCACCGCGGAATCCTCCATTATCGGCACTACCAGTGCCGCCGCCTCCGCGTGTCGTTCACCCTGGGCGAGGGCCCAGCCCGTGGCGATGCGCAGTTGGGGCCGGCGCCGGATCTCGTCTGCCGGCAGGTGTTCGAGCCACTCCAGCACCCGCGATACCCTGCCCTGGGTCATGATGCCGTACAGGCAGCGCTCGATCAGGTCGAAAGCGAAGGTTTCGTCTCCCGCCAGGCGGGCTTGTTGCGCGGCCTCCTCGAACAGCTCGCGCTCTGCCAGCCAGTGGGCAGCGCGGGCGTGTAATCGGCGGCGGTGTTCCAGCGGCAACCGATCAAAGCGTTCAAGGAGAAACTCGCGGGCGATGGGGTGAATCCGCAGCCAATCGCCGCTCACCACATCCTGGAAAATCGGGGTCGCATCGCGCAGGTGGGCGAGCATGGCGGCGCTGTGTTCGTTTTCCGTCAACCACCGGCACAGTTCGGGGTGAACCCGGTCGAGACAGGAGATGTCCACCAGGAACATCACTTCCTCGACCGGCAGCCGGTTAACCAGCACCTCCATGAAATAATGCTGCAGGTCGCCGCTGCGGGACGAAAACTCGGCGATGGCTTCCCGCGGGTTGGCCCGCTTGACCACGCTGGACTTGGCCAGCTGCACTCCCAGTGGCCAGCCTTCGGTCAACTCGTACAGGCGCACACAGGAATCCTTGTCGATTCCGGGCGCGGGGCCGGCCTCCAATACCTGCGTGGTCTCCTCCAGGGTGAAGCATAAATCGTCAGCATGCAGGTGCAGCAGGCGTCCGCTGGCGATCAGTTCGGCGAAGTTCAGCGGTAATGCCCGGCGGTAGGCCAGGATAATCCTGAGGTTGGCGGGTGCGTTGAGTAGCAGGTACATCAGCATGGACCTGGCGGTGGCCTCCGGAAGATTGTGCGCATCGTCCAGCATCAGTTCAACGTCGACCGCCATACTGGCCACTTCCGCCAGCCAGACAGTCAGCGCCTCCAGTTCACCCTGGTGGCGAACCGGTGCGCCGCCGCCATCGCGCACAAAGCTGCCCGAGCCGCTGCCGATGCTCAGGGCCACGTCGAGGCCGCGCACGAAACTGACGCCGTCGTCGTGCTCATCCAGGGTCAGCCAGGCGACGATCGCACCGGACTCCAGTGCCTCACGGCGCCACTGCAACAGCAGGGAAGTCTTGCCATAGCCCACTGCTGCCTGCAGGGCAATGAGGAAATGGTCGCTCTGGTTGCCCCTGTTCAGCCCCAACCGCTCCCGGTACAACAACGACCGGGATGCCCTGGGGGCGGTGGCCTTCAGGATCAATCGGGGATCGTTGGTGTGCTGTTCCATATGGCGCGAAAGTCTAACAGCGATCGTTGCCCGCGTCACAGCGGCCTGGAGGGTCTGAACCGGGCCCACCCCCCCGAGGGAACCTTACCCCACCTCTTGGGGGGGGTGGGGACGCCTGCCAGTTGCTACATTGACTGCTATATAGACCGCCCGCTGGAGCTAGCGTGGCAGGTGTGATTAGACGCTCCCGTGGCTGACAATCAAAGGCTCACAGGGATACAGGAGATATTTGACATGGCACATTCCATACAGGGCGTTGTTTCGTTGGGTTCGTCGCTGCTGCGACCGACCCGCGGCGCAATCGCCATCGGCCACCGCAAGGCGCCGAAAAAGACGCTGGTCCTGTACGAGGCGGAATACTGCCCCTACTGCCGCTATGTTCGCGAAGCGCTGACCGCGCTGGACCTGGATGCGCTGATCTACCCGGTTCCCAAAAAGGGCAGCCGTTTCAGGGAGCAGTTGGTTGCCGCTGCCGGTAAGGCCCAGGTCCCATTCTTCATCGACCCCAATACCGGCGACAAACTGCATGAATCCGATGCCATCGTAAAGCACTTGTACCAGGAATACGGTCCCAGGGGTGCGAAGGTTCCGCCATTGGGCATCAAGTCATCCCTGAACGCGACCCTGCTGCGCACGGGCAAGGGTATGTTCGCCAAACCGGGCAAGACGCCGGCAAAGCCGCTGGAGCTTTACTCCTTTGAAGCCAGCCCCTATGCGCGCCTGGTCCGCGAAACCCTGTGTGAATTGGAACTGCCCTTCCTGCTGCACAATGTGGGCAAGGCACCGGGGAAACTGGGCGAGTGGCTGCCGCCGGAGTTGCGCCACAAGCGCGGCTATACTCCCGAGACCAAAAACCGCAAACGCCTGGCCAAGCGCGGTGGCAAAGTGATGATACCGTACCTGGTCGACCCCAATACCGGGACAGCCATGTACGAATCCGCTGACATCCAGCGCTATCTGCGCACAACCTATCGCACCTGACTTCTTGAGGAACGCACCATGCATGACCCGATAACTGTCGCCAAAGCCGTCGCTTCCCTGGGCACCTCCCTGCTGCGGGTCAACCGCGGCCTGATGGTAAAAGGCAACCGTCAGATACCGGCGAAAACCCTGGAACTGTACGAGGCCGAGTACTGCCCCTACTGCCGACATGTGCGCGAGGCGCTCACCGAGCTCGATCTCGATGCGATGATCTACCCGATCCCGAAGAACGCCAAACGTCATGTCGCGCGCCTGGTGAAATTGGGGGGCGAGAAAAAAATACCGTTCCTGCACGACCCCAATACCGGGGTCAAGCTGTATGACTCGGAAGCCATCGTGAAGTACCTGTACGAGCAATACGCCCTGGAAGGCGAGCCGGTGCCAGAGCGCCAGATTATCACCTCGACCATGGCGTCGTTGACGCGGGCAAAGTTCGGCGGCATGTACGCGGTGCCCAATAAGCCCGCGAAAAAACGCCTGGAGCTCTACTCCTTCGAGGCCAGCCCCTACGCCCGCCTGGCGCGCGAAGTGCTGTGCGAGCTGGAAATCAAGTACCTGCTGCACAACTGCGGCAAGACGCCCGGCGGCCACTCCGACTACTACCCGCCGGAGATCCGCCACGACAAGATGAAAAATTACATGCCCGGAACGGAAAACCGGCGCAAGTTCCTGAAGCGCACGGGCATCATCATCATGCCCTATATCATCGATCCCAATACGGGTATCGAGATGCACCAGTCAAAGGACGTGATCGCGTATCTGCGCGAGACATACGGTGCCTGAGCAGGCCAGCACGACCCGCACCCACCCGGCGCGGGCGATTCTCCACCAACAAATTTCGAAGTAAATGCCTAATGATAAATGAATTGTTAAACCAGGCCGTGGGCCCGGTCATCGCTATCTTCCTGGTCACGGCCATGTTCAGCCTGGGGCTGGACCTGACGATTGGGCAGATCGGCCTGGCGCTGCGCAAAAGGCGCCTCGTGCTGGTTTCGCTAATGGTAAACTTTGTGGCGATTCCGTTGCTGGCCATCGCCATCAGCCGGATCATTCCAATGGAGAAGGCGCTGCAATTGGGGATATTGCTCTATGCATTTTCAGCCGGCACGGAAGGCGGGCCGAAATTCGTGCAAATGGTGCAAGGTAATACCGCCTTTGCCTTCGGGTTGCTGGTGCTGATGCTGATTTTCACCGTTACCCTGGTGCCCCTGCTACTGGCCTGGGTGATGCCCGGGGCACACATTCCGATCACGGCACTGATAGGCAAATTGCTACTGGTGGTAGCCCTGCCCATCGGCTTGGGCCTGTATATAAATGGGCGATACGCGAAGCTCGCAGCCAGGCTCAACCCCATTTTCCACCGGCTGGCGATGGTGCTGCTGTGGTTGCTGTTCGTGCTGCTTGTTTACGTTAACCTCGATGCGATCGCGACCTTGCCCACCAACGCCCTGCTGGCTGGCCTGCTGTTCTTCGTTGCGGCCTTTGCCGTTGGCTACCTGGGTGGCGGGCCAGCACAGGAAAACCGGCGCGCGCTGGCTATCATGAGCTTCGCCCGCAACGGCAGTATTTCGATGATGATAGCCAGGGAAGTATTCACTGACGACCCACAGGTGCTGGTCATGGTGACCGTCATGGCGGCGGCATCAGTCATTCTGGCTGTGCTGGCGGTCGTATGCCTGCGCCCTCTGGGCAACCAACCGGGGGGATAACTACCCAGGGGCATCACCCAGGCACCCCGGCAGCGCTGCTATTTAGCTGGCCGGGGCTTCGCTACGGGGACAGATTTTGGTTTGTTACCCACGCCCGGGGCAGGCCTTGTCTGCACGTCATCGTCGGGGTAGCGGCGTATTGCGCCCACCGCGCCAGTCTTCAGGCAGCCTTGTCCCCCGCGGTCTCGTCGTAGTCTGTCACGTAATCCACCATGCTTCTCCACACCTCCCTGAAGGGGCGCTTTGCCT
Organism: Halieaceae bacterium; assembly: GCA_036350855.1. Lineage (GTDB taxonomy): Bacteria > Pseudomonadota > Gammaproteobacteria > Pseudomonadales > Halieaceae > JARRPM01. Next base: position 4,723 of record JAZBNW010000169.1, on the reverse strand, counting down.
CCCGCGCCAGCAGGAGCACAACCACCGGCGCCGCAGACCAGAAGACTCCGCTCATCACGATTTCATCCAGCAGGCGACTGTCGTTGGCTGGGTTGCCCCTGAAGCGCGACAACATCGCATCCCAGGTGTTCGCTCCGCGGTTGGCGATATCCATTACCCGGGCGACAAGTTCGATCTCCTCGATCTCGTGCGGGCTGTAGTGCTCCCTCAGTTCCTGCAGCAATTCCGGGGATACCTCGCCATAGTTGGCGGACACGAGCGCGCGAACATAGGAGATGGCCACCCATTTACTCCGGTCAAAGCCTTCGGGGTCCATGTTTTCTATATGCGCCAGTTCCTCTTCCGGAACGCCTGACAGGTACGCCCACTCGTGGTGGCCCCAGGTGCAGTAACGGCAATCGTTCAACTTCGCCACCGCCAGCATGAGCTCCTCGCGAAAACCCGGGTCAAGCTCTTGCTTACCCCAAATCTGGTAGATCATGGATGCCTGTGGCGCGAGCGAATACAGGCTTCCGGCAAACTCCCTGGCGGTCATGGTGCGCTTACGATATCCACCAAAAGGGCTGCTTGTTTTTTTCCGGCTGACACGCGAACGCACGGCGTGTACCAGGCCTTTCTTCGGGGCTGCCGGGGCGCTCTTGGTTGCGGGTGCTTTGACAGCAGCAGCCTTGCGAGGCGCGGATTTCGCGGCAGTGGACTTGCGGCTGGCCGTTTTTTTCCCGGCAGCGGCCTTGCGAGCGCTGGTCGATCGCCCGAGGCTTTTGTTCGAAGCGGCAGTTTTGGCTTCAGGCACTGGATTACCTCATCTTGTGAGCGATTAGTTGGTCTCAAAGTTCTGGCGGCAGGCTTCACGCACGACACGCCGCAACACTTTGCCCACAGGGCTCAGCGGCAGTTGCTGCGCAAAACTGATTGTCCGGGGTACGTTGTAAGCGGCCAGTCTTTGCCCGACAAACTGGCGCAGTTCCTCGCCATCGATGCTCTCGTCACCGCGCAGGACCACCTCTGCATGGACCCACTCGCCACAGCTCGGGTCCGGAATACCCACCACTGCCGCCATCATCACGGTCTCGTGGGCCATAAGCGCCGCCTCTACCTGGTTCGGGTATACGTTGCAGTCCTTGTGAACAATAGTGTCCTTGAGGCGGTCGAGCACGTATAAATAACCGCCGGAATCTATCCTGCCCACGTCCCCGGATTTCCAGAAGCCGTCGCAAAATTCTTCCGCCGTCTTCTGTGGGTTATGCAGGTAGCCCATACAGATGGTGCGCGAACGCATCCAGATCTCGCCGTCCTCACCATCGGCAACCGGCTTGCCGTCGGTGCCCATAATAACCACTTCGACGCCGGGCACTACCCGGCCCGCGGAAGACAGGTGTGCCTCACTGCCACTCGCATCGGGAAGATGCTCGGCCTTGCTGAGGCAACTCACCGCGCCGGCGTGCTCGGAGCTGCCATACAGCTGCACGAAAATATTGCCAAAGCGCTCACTGAGCTGCTTCAGGCGCGTGGGATTCATCGAGGAGGCGCCGTAGTACATGTTCCGCAGCGAAGACAGATCGTGCTCCCGTACCTCCGGAGCCTCCAGCATGCGGTACAGCATCGACGGCACCATCAGCGAGCAGGTGATTCGTTCGCGCTCTACGGTCTGGCAAAAGGTCAACAGCGAACGGTCATTCATGGTCACCGTGCAACCGCCCTTGAACACGATGGGGAAGTACACTATGCCACTGGCATGACTGATCATGCCGAAATGCAGCATGCGTTCGCTGCGCGCATCCACTGGATCTGCGGTGGCGTAATGCAGATCGCGGCCGCTCAGAAGGTTGTCAATACTGTACATCACCGCCTTGGGGGCGCCGGTGGTTCCGCCGGTGAAACGCAGCACCAAGCAGTGCTGGCGGCTGTCACTGGTCACACCGGGATTGGTATCCCTGACGCCATCCAGCAGGTCCCAGAAATGCAGTACGTTGGCATATTCCGGCCCCGGTGGATCCATGCTGATGATGGTCATTCCGTGCTTTTTCAACAACTCGTAGTGAGTGGGCAGCAGTTCGGCCTCGACGAAGACAACCCTGGGCTTGACCAGGCTGAGCTGGGTCTCCTGGGTTTCCAGGGAGTCGGTCGTGTTGGAATAGCAGGCCGTGGCCTCACCCTTGAACGCGGTCATCCAGCCCAGTACAGACAGGTTGTCATTGTTCAAGATGTTGTACCAGACATCACCACGGCGCAATTCCAGACGCCGCATCATCATGTTCACGATGCGATTGCTAAGGTGATGGAACTCCCTGAAGCTGTAGCGACGCCCGCGCTCGACATTGACCACGCATTCGGCGTCACCATAGGTCCTGGCGAGATTCTCACTGATATTTGAAAAGTCTATATGCATTGGCCTGTTCTCCCGTTGCTGGACACAGGGTCTGACTGGTTGATTGTCAGTATATACTTTAGGCCTTGCCCGGGAGATTGAACCCCCCAGAGTGGGGGGGGCAGGAGCAGGGCTTACGCAGTACTGTAGGGTCTGTATGTAACATTGCGTCACCGGACCCTGCAGAAGCAGGGTCTGTCATAGCAAGAGTGGGAGAGTTTAATGGATATGAGTTCCGACAGGTGGCTGCGACAATCCGCCCTGGTCATGCGCCTGGTGGGCTGGTTTCTCTGCATCGGCCTGATAGCGATGCTGTTAATTTACCCCCCCGGTTTCCTGTGGGGCGCACACCCCGAGCAATTTCCGCATATCGGTCCGGCCCACCCGGCGTCGCCCCATGAAGCACTCCACCCCTATCTTTTCATGCTGGCAGCCATGTATGTCGCCCTGGGCATCCTGCTGGTACGCGGCGCCCGGGATCCACTGGCCAACGTGGCACTGTTTGACTACGGCATCCTGGCGAACCTGTTGCACGCCCTGGTCATGATTCCGCAGGCGTTCTATTACCCCAACGAGCACGCCCATCTCTGGGCTGACATACCGGGCCTGTTCGTGATCTGCGCAATGCTCTGGTACCGGCACCCGAACCGGATGCCGGCCGCGATTCGAAACAGCTGATATAAGCGACAAGAACGTGCTAGACACTATCATTATCGGCAGTGGCTTTGGCGGTAGTGTCGCCGCCAACCGGCTGGCCCTGGCCGGGCAGAAGGTCCTGGTGCTGGAGCGCGGCCCCTGGCGCGATTCGGTGCCGGTGCGCTCCATGGGAGTGGAACGGCGCGCTCCCTTCCCCTACGGTATGAAGGCCATTACCCACCTGCTGCGGGGCGCGCAACTGGGCGGCCGGCGCCTGAACCTCAATAAGGCCGGGATGTACGAGTTCTTTTCCTTCCCCGGCCTGATGGTGCTGGCAACATCTGCCGTGGGCGGGGGCAGCACTGCCTATGGCGGACTGCTGAAGACGCCCCACGACCCTCGCTACTGGGAGGGTCATCACCCGGAACTGGACCCCACCGTTATCGAGGCTTACTACCCCAAGATCCTCGCCGATCTCGGCGCCACGCCATTTACGCCCGACCTTCAACTGCCGAATTCCATCTGGACCCATTTCCCCTCGCAGCCGGGTAACCGCTGTACCCCTGCCGCGCAGCAGCCTGACATGGCAATGCTGCTGCCGGGCACCCTCGCCGAGGCCGGGCGGGCGGTCACCACGGACGCCGGTATAGAGCGTCGCTACTGTGCCTTTGACGGGGACAGTTTCCTGGGATCACGGGGTGGCGCCAAGGCGTCGGCGGATTTCATTTACCTGGGGCCTGTACTCGGCAGGGGCGCGACGGTACGGGATCTGTGCGAGGTCAGCCGGATAGAGCCGATCGCTACCGGCGGGAGCCGGGGCTACAGGGTTCATTTCACCGATCTGGCCACCGGTAGGCCGGAGCTGGTAAAGGCAAAGCGGGTGGTACTGGCCGCCGGCACCATGAACACGCTGCGTCTGCTGTTCGCGGGCAGCCGGTCACCCGGCGGGCTGGCGCCGATGCCGGCTCTGGGACAGCGCTTCGGCGCCAACTGCGACCTGATGGGCGCGTGGATGAGAAAGCCCGGCGCCTGGTCCAGTTTCAGCTCAACACCTTCGATAGGTTCATTTGCGGTGAGCGGAATCGACACCCCGGAATTCGGGATGGGGGGCTTCCCGGGGCTGGATTCCCTGCCACTGCCGGTATTTGTGAAACGCCGGCTGGCTCGCTGGATTTTCATCTACGGAATGGGGACGGACAGCGGCAAAGCCACCGCAGGCTTCGAGCGCGAGCGCCTGACGGTTCAGTACGACGAACGCCAGGAACCCATTTTCGGGGATATACGCACCGCCTTTGGCCTGCTGGAAAGCGAAAGCGGAGAACCGGTTCGCGCCCTGCCCAAACCGTTTACCGTGCACCAGTGGGGAGGCGCCGGCGTGGGCCCCGACCCGCAGCGTGGGGTAGTCGACCACCTTGGCGAGGTCTACGGCAACCCGGGCCTGTTCATTGCCGACGGCGCGGCGCTGCCTGTGGCGGTGGGGGCACCTCCCTCAGTGGCGATCGCGGCCTAGTCACATTACGTGGCGGACGCACTGGCACAGGCGAGCGGCTGAATCATTGCCGATTTAGCCATTGTCCAATTGTTCGCCACTGCCGGACTTTTGCCGGGATCAGTCCTGCCCAGTTGTGCATTTCGGTGCAACTTGCAACGGGCGTCACCGATAAAAGTTAAATTGAATCAGTCAGTTAAAAATTGGCATACCAGCTTCGAACCAGTTGG
>JAZBNW010000168.1:0-9113 GCA_036350855.1 Halieaceae bacterium | reverse complement strand
GAGCTGGCGGGGGATCCCGAGGGATCGGTGCTGCTGCTGGCCATGGGCTACGATGTCCTGTCCATGAATTCCACCAGCCTGCCGCGGGTCAAGAAAACCCTGCGCAACATCAATCTGGGGGAGGCCAGGGAGCTGTTGGCCGAAATCATGTTGATGGAAGACGTGGTGTCGGTGCGCGGGCGCCTGCAGCGCTTCCTCACCGAGCACGGCCTGGGGCAATTTATCCACAACCCGCTGGCCTAGGAGCCTGTCGGACTTGGGATGATTCTACTGCCGCGGCGGGAAATCGGCCAAATACCCCCGGTTTCTCGTTGCGTAGCCCCACTATGCGCCTCGAAACCGGGAAAAATTTGACTCGATTTCCCACTCGCCTCGATACGAACCCCTAAGTCCGACAAGCTCCTAGGGCGCCCCCTTCATTCGGCGCTTCTCCGGGTCAGGCAGAAGGTCTCCTCCCGCCGCCCGGTAAGCTCTCCCCTCGCGTCGAAGCTGGATTCCCGCCAGCGAACGAACCCTTCCCGGTCGCTCCACACAGTGGTGCTGGAGCGGGTGCCGTAGCTGCCGGCGGTGATGAACTGGGCCGACAGGATCTGGTCCATGTCGTTGCCAAGACCCTGGCGCTGCAGATCCTGCAGGTCCGCCAGCTGCCGGCTATCGACCACCCCGGTCAGGGCGTCATGGTCGAGCCCGTCGTTTTCAAGCAGTGCCCTCAGCCTGGCTTTGCCCAGGACGACCTTTGGCCAGGGCGTGTTCAGGCGGGCATTGCTCAATCCATAGATCCCGGGTTGCAGGCACTGCGGCGCACTGGTGCCGGGTGCAAGGCTGTTGGTCAGGTACCACAGGCTGTCGGCATCGCCGACCAGCAGGTTGAAGCCTGCGTACTCCCGGGTCCGCTCGCGCAGCCCCAGCAGGTAGGATTGCGGGTCCATGTCGCCACTGAGGTAGTCCAGCGGCAGTTCTCCCCGGGAGCGGGGCGCGGGGCTTGTACGCGCGGGGTCGCGGTAGTTGGTAATGGCGGCAAAGCGCCCGGTCCGGGTGATGCCCATCCAGGTCCCGCCCTGTTCCAGGTCGCGCCCGGCGAGCAGGTCGGGGTGCTCCGGCCAGAAAGTCGATGGCGCTGTCGGCCTTGCGTGAAATTCGTCGCGATTGGCCGCCAGCACCAGCCGGTAGCGTGGGTCTGCCTGGTGGGCAAAGATCAACAGGCACATGGAGAGCACACCTCGTCGCTCATCATTTGTCAGGGGATACAGCGAAAGAATTGTGCATCACTGCCGGCTGCATGATAATAGCGCGTTTACGCCGCGATTACCCTCCTGCAAGGCCGCAGGACAGGGCCGGTCGCCGATTCCCCGACACTGACAGGCTGACATGCTGCCCTATCCAGAGATAGACCCCGTTGCTATTGCGCTAGGCCCGGTGAAGATACACTGGTACGGGCTGGCCTACCTGGCCGGGCTCGCTTTTGCCTGGTGGCTGGCGGTGCGACGCAGCCGGGTTCCCGGCGCCGCCGTTGCGCGGGAGCAGGTGGACGACCTGATTTTTTTTGGCGCCCTGGGTGTGGTCCTGGGGGGGCGCATCGGCTATGCCATCTTCTACGGCGGTGACAGGCTGGCCGAAGACCCCAGCTGGCTGCTGCGGGTGTGGCAGGGAGGCATGTCATTTCACGGCGGCATGCTGGGGGTGATGCTGGCGATGTATCTGTTTTCCCGCAGGCGAAACATCGGGGTCGGGGCCCTGCTTGATTTTGTCGCGCCGCTGGTACCCATAGGCCTGGCCTTCGGCCGCCTGGGCAATTTTATCGGCCAGGAGCTCTGGGGGCGGCCCACAGATGCGCCCTGGGCGATGGTGTTCCCCAGGGACCCGCTGCAACTGGCTCGCCACCCCTCCCAGTTGTACCAGTTTGCACTGGAGGGGATTTTGCTGGGCATAGTCCTCATCTGGTTTTCCTCGCGACCCCGGCCGACCTGGGCGGTTTCCGGCCTGTTTTCACTGGGCTATGGTTGTATGCGTTTCGTGGTGGAGTTTTTCCGCGAACCCGATCAACATATCGGCTATGAGGCCCTGGGCTGGATGACCCGGGGACAGTTGCTCTGCCTGCCGATGATCGCCCTGGGCATTTTCCTGCTGGTGTTCGCCTATCGCGGTGCCGGGGCCTCGGGTGTCTCACGGCCCGGGCCGGCGGGTGACAGTAAATGAAGCAATATCTCGATCTGCTGCAGGACATCCTCGACAACGGTGCCGCCAAGGGCGACCGCACCGGCACCGGTACCCTGTCCGTTTTCGGGCGCCAGTACCGGCACGACCTCGCGGACGGCTTTCCCCTGCTGACGACCAAGAAGCTGCACCTGAAGAGCATCATCAACGAGCTCATCTGGTTTCTCAACGGCGGCACGAACACCCGCTGGCTGAAAGAGAACGGGGTTTCCATCTGGGATGAGTGGGCCACGGAGGACGGCGACCTCGGGCCGATATACGGCGCCCAGTGGACCGCCTGGCCCACCCGGGATGGCGGTAGCGTCAACCAGATCGACTATGTGGTCGACTGCCTGCGCAACAACCCCGACAGCCGCCGCATTCTCTTTCACGGCTGGAACGTGGAATACCTGCCGGATGAGCGGATGAGCCCCCAGGACAATGTGCGGGCCGGCCGCATGGCCCTGCCGCCCTGTCACCTGTTGTACCAGTTCTATGTGGCCAATGGCCGGCTCTCGGCCCAGTTGTTCATCCGCTCCAGCGATTCCTTCCTGGGGCTGCCCTACAATACCGCCAGCCTGGCGGTGCTGACCATGATGCTGGCCCAGCAGTGTGGGCTGGAACCCGGCGAGATCATTATCTGCACCGGTGACTCCCATATCTACAGTAACCACATCGAGCAGGTCAGGGAGCAGCTGAGTCGCGCGCCGCGCCAGCTGCCGCGTCTGCGAATCCTGCGTAAGCCCCCGAGTATTTACGATTACCGGTTCGAGGACTTCGCGCTGGAGGGCTACGACCCCCACCCCCATATCGCCGCCCCGGTGGCGGTGTAGGGATAGCCTCGGGGTGTCCAGGCTCGCGCTTATCGTCGCTGTTGCCGACAATGGTGTGATCGGCAGGGATAACGGCCTGCCCTGGCACCTGCCCGAGGATCTGCGCTACTTCCGGCGGGTCACCATGGGCAAGCCCATCGTGATGGGCCGCAAAACCTACGAGTCCATTGGCCGGGCCCTCCCCGGGCGCAGCAATATCGTGATCAGCCGCGACCGGCAGTTCGCGCCGGATGGTGTCCTGCTGGCGGCCTCTCTGGACGAGGCCCTGGCCCTGGCTGGCCAGCTGGCAGATGAGCAGGGTGTGGGGGAGGCCGTGGTCATCGGTGGCGCCCAGATCTATGCCCTGGCCCTGCCCCGGGCCGACCGGCTCTACCTGACCCGGGTCCACGCCAGCGTGGAGGGGGATGTGGTGTTACCGCCGGTCGACTGGGCGCAGTGGGCGGAAACCAGCCGGGAACGTCACGGGGCCTCGGAGGACAACCCGCACGATTTCAGTTTTCTGGTGTATGACAGGCGATGAAGAAGTCGATGTCGGGAGTCCGGGGCCGTGTTACCGCCGCCCCCAGGTCCCCACTCCAGTGTTACCAATATACACGCTGCCCGTTTTTGGTTAGGCTGACAACTGGGTTTCATTGAAAAGAGGCTGACTTTCAGTTTAAAGTCCCCGTCTCGGTTTACTGACGCCGGTTAAGTAACTATATCTATAGCATCGAGCTTGATTCTCACCGATCTGAAACGCTTCGTTGGATTACAGGAAAAACGATTCCCATGACTACGCATCGATTTAAAAATATTGTGATCGCTGCACTGGTAGCCGCCGGTACCCTGATGGGTCCGGCAGCTGCGGTGCAAGCCAGCACCCTCGACTCTGTCCTCAAGGTCGGCGAAGACAAGGCCAAGGCCGCGCGTGCCTCCCAGACGAAAATCGACAAGCTGGCGGACGAGACCCGCGACCTGTTGAGTGACTACAAGACCGTCACCAAGCAGATCGACGGCCTCAAGGTCTATAACACCCGCCTGCAGCGACAGATCGACAACCAGACCCTGCGGATCGCCGAGATCGACGACTCCATAGACCAGGTGACCGTTATCTCCCGCCAGATGACGCCCCTGGCCATTCGCATGATCGATGGCCTGGAAACGTTTGTGGAGCTCGATGTGCCTTTCCACCTGGAAGAGCGGATGCAGCGCATCGCCTTTTTGCGTTCCAACCTCGATCGCTCGGACGTGTCGATAGCGGAAAAATTCCGTCAGGTGCTGGAAGCCTACAAGATCGAGAATGAATACGGCCGCAAGATCGACGCCTACAAGGGCAGCATTGAAATCGACGGCGTGGAACGCGATGTGAACTTCCTCCGGGTCGGCCGCATCTCCTTCCTCTACCAGACCACCGACACCGAGATGTCCGGTGCCTGGGACCAGGCCAGCCGGAGCTGGGTGCCGTTGTCCCGCGGCGAGTATCGTAACGCCATCATGAAGGGCTTGCGTATCGCCCGCAAGGAAGCCTCGATCGACTTGATGAACCTGCCAGTAGCTGCACCGGAGGCTAACTAATGAGCACCAAATTTGTTAAGGCCGCCGCATTCGCCGTGGCGAGCACTATTGCCTTCAGCGCAGGCGTGGCAAACGCCCAGGACGAGAAGCCGCGCTCTCTCGATCAGCTGCTGCAATTCGTCAAGCAGGGCCAGGTAACCGAAGCCAGGGAAAACCAGGCGCGGGAGGCCGCGTTCGCCAAGGACAAGGCCAACCAGGCTGCAGAACTGGCCCGGGCCCAGGCCGAGCGCACCCGCCAGGAAGAGCTCAGTGCACAACTCGAGGACGCTTTCGAGGCCAACGAGTTGCTCGTGGTGGCCAAGCAGGAGCAGCTGAAGGAGAAGCTGGGCACCCTGGCTGAACTGTTCGGCCACCTGACGTCTACCGCAGGCGACCTGTCCTCAACCCTGGAATTCTCCATAACCAGTTCCCAGTACCCCGGGCGAGAGCAGTTTCTCGATGAGCTGATTTCCAAGATGAGCGGCAGCGACAAACTGCCCAGCATCGAGGAAATCGAGCGCGTCTGGTATGAACTCAACCGCGAAATGATCGAGACCGGCAGAGTGGTTTCCTTCGACGCGGAAGTGTCCAGGCCCAACGGCGACAAGCTGGCGCAGAGGGTTGTCCGTGTCGGCGCGTTCAACGTGATCTCCGAGGACGGCAAATACCTGCAATACGTGCCTTCCAAGGGCTCACTGGAAGAGCTGGCGCGCCAGCCGTCCGGCCCCTACCTGGGCTGGGCCAAAGAGCTGGCTTCTGCCACAGAAGGTCTCCACCGTTTCGGCATAGACCCCACTGGCCCCAGTGGCGGTTCGTTCCTGGCGGCACTGATCAACAGCCCGAACCTGGAGGAGCGCTGGCACCAGGGCGGCTATATTGGCTACGCTATCACCGCTCTCGGGGTGATCGGCTTTATCCTCGCGCTGATTCGCCTGGTATACCTGTCCATGGTAAGCGCCAGGGTCAGTTCCCAGCTCAAGCACGACAAGGCCAACGACAACAACCCCCTGGGCCGCGTTCTCAAGATTCACGAGGACAACCCGACCATGGACACCGAAACCCTGGAACTCAAGCTCTCCGAAGGTATTCTCAAGGAGACGCCCAAGCTGGAATCGGGCCTCAACCTGCTGAAGATCATTGCCGCCATTGCGCCGCTGATGGGGCTGCTGGGTACGGTGACAGGTATGATCGTGACCTTCCAGGCGATCACCATTTTTGGTGCGGGCGATCCCAAGGCGATGGCCGGCGGTATTTCCGGCGCCCTGGTAACCACGGTACTGGGTCTGTTGGTCGCTATCCCCATGGTTCTTTTGCACACGATAGTGAACGGCCGCGCCCAGCGCATCATTCACGTACTCAACGAGCAGACTACTGGCATCATAGCGGAGCACACCGAAGCCAACCTGAGGAAGTAGTGATATGTACTGGTTCGATAGTGCTTACGAGGCAGTCTCACGCTTCATGGACATGGGCGGGAACGTCCTCTGGCTGATCGCCCTGCTGCTGTTCTTCATGTGGACCCTGATCTTCGAGCGCGTCTGGTATTTCAAGACGGGCTGGAAATCGGACGCGAGCAAGGCCATCGCCCTGTGGGAGGGGCGCAGCGAGCGCCAGTCCTGGAATGCAAAACAGATACGGGAAAAACTGATATCCGAGGCGAGGATGCGAATTTATCAGCATCTGCCGGTTATCAAGACCCTCGTGGCCCTGTGTCCACTGCTGGGTCTGCTGGGAACGGTAACGGGGATGATTGAAGTGTTTAATATCATGGCGGTCACCGGCGGTGGTGACGCCAAGTCGATGGCAGGCGGTGTATCGCGGGCAACGATACCGACGATGGCCGGAATGGTCGCCGCGATATCCGGGGTATTCGCCAATACCTACGTGACCCGAAATGCCGAGCGTCAGAGCCAGTTTCTCGAAGACAACCTGACCACCGATCACTAAGAGAGCAATCGTAATGCGCAGGACAAATAGAGCAGTTGCAGAGGATGAAGCCCAGATCGACCTGACGCCCATGCTGGACGTCGTGTTTATCATGCTCATCTTCTTCATCGTAACCGCATCGTTTATCAAGGAGGCGGGCATCGAGGTCAACCGGCCGGAGGCGTCCACTTCCCAGCCCAAGGAGAACGTGAATATCCTGGTTGCCATCAATGCCAACAATGAAATCTGGATGGATAAACGCCGTATCGACGCCCGCGCTGTGCGGGCGAACATCGAGCGCCTGCACGCCGAGAATCCGAAGGGTGCGGTTGTAATACAGGCGGACAACAAGTCCAATACCGAGACTGTGGCCGCGGTCCTCGATGCCGCTCGCGAAGCGGGCGTCTACGATGTCTCCCTGGCCACCGACGATAAGTAACCCACTATGAATCGCAACGTTTTCAGGCTATTGATCGGGGCGCTGCTGGCGTTGCCCGTTGCAGGTGGTCTGTTTTTCATCATGCAGTACCTGATTGCCACCGCCGATCCGAAAATCGACGACAGCAAGCAGCGTAAACTGGCCGATATTCATATGCCGGAGCGTGAAATAGAGACCAACCTGAAAGAGCAGAAGCCCGATAAGGTCGACGATCCGGAAGAGCCGCCGCCGGACCTGGATACGCCGGATGTCGACATGGACATGGACGTGGACGTCGTCAACGTCGCGCCCCAGGCCCAGGTCGACGTGTCGATCGAGAGTTCCGGTATGGCCACCAGTGACGGCGAGTACCTGCCGATTGTAAAAGTGGCGCCCATCTACCCGCGCAGGGCCCAGACCCGCGGCATTTCCGGGTACTGCATCGTCGAATATACGGTTACCGCCTCCGGCGCTATCCGCGATCCGAAAGCGGTTGATTGCCAACCCTCCGGTGTGTTCGAGTCCGCCTCCGTCAAGGCTGCAGAGAAGTTCAAGTACAAGCCCCGCGTGGTGGATGGTGTTGCCATTGAGGTGGGTGGCGTACAGAACAAGTTCACCTATGAATTGGAACAGTGAGACGGTTGACGCGATATGAAATTGTTTAAGACCCGGACCTGGATTCACGCCGCGCTGCTGGCAGTTCCGGTCGCAGCCACCCAGGTGGCGGTGTCCCAGCTGCAGGCTGAGTTGGGCTGGCAATCGTTTTCCGCAGCCTCAGCGCAGGAGAAGAAGGGGCCCGATACACGGGAAACCCGGCGCACCCCGGCGCTGCGCAACAATATCTACGAGAAGCTGGCCGCAGCCCAGGAAGCAGCCGAGGCCAAGGACCTGAACACGGCCGCCGGTATCCTCGACGAGATGATTGCCTCCGGGGGCAAAAATGCCCTGAACAGCTATGAACTGGCCAACGTGTACAACCTGTACGCGTTCATTCATTACTCCAGGGAAGACTACGCGAAGGCGTTGAAGGCCTATGAAAATGTAGTGGCCCAGCCCGATATACCCATCGCCATGGAGGTCAATACCAAGTACACCATCGCCCAGCTCTATTTTGTCCAGGAACAGTGGCAGAAAGGCATCAATGCCCTGCTGGATTGGTTTGCCATAACCGACAGCCCCAATGCGAATGCCTATGTATTGCTGTCCCAGGGTTACTACCAGACCAAGGATTACGACAAGGCGCTGCTGAATGTCGAAAAGGCCATCAATATGTACACGGCGGATGACAAGCTGCCGAAAGAACAGTGGTATAACCTCGCCCGCTTCCTGTATTTCGAGAAGAACGATGTAAAGAACACCGTCGCCACGCTGGAAAAGCTGCTGACCCATTACCCGAAGAAGGAATACTGGGTGCAGCTTTCCCATATGTACGGTGAGCAGAAGAAAGAGGGCCTGCAGCTCGCGGCGATGGATACCGCTTACGTGCAGAACATGCTGGATAAGGGCACGGAGCAGGTGACGATGGCCTACCTGTACCTCAACGCCGAGGTGCCCTACCGGGCAGGCAAGGTCATGGAAAAAGGCCTCAAGGATGGGTCTATTCAAGACACCTCCAAGAATTACGAGATAGCCGCCAGCGCCTGGCGCCAGGCCCAGGAACTCGACAAGGCGATCCCCGCCATGGAAGAGGCTGCGGCGAAGTCCGACGACGGTGAACTGTACGCCAGGCTGGGCAATATCTACCTGGACAGCGACCGCAACAAGGAGGCCATCGTTGCCATCAACAAGGGGCTATCGCGAGGGGGTGTGAAACGCCCGGATACCGCTCGTCTTGTACTGGGCATGGCTTACTTCAATACCAAGCAATACGACAAGGCCCGAGAGGCATTCCAGGCCGCCGGGCGCGACGAGCGTTCCGCCAAGTACGCGGAGCAGTGGATCAAGTATCTGGATTCGGAACTCGACCGGCAGGCGAAGCTGCAGGACAGCTGAGGTAGCGGGGCAGCAAAGGGCCCGGCATTAAAGACCGCGGCAATAAAAAAGGAGCTCTGATGAGCTCCTTTTTTGTTTTGCCTGATACCTCCGAAGAGGTATTACAGGGGGACTACATTCTCTGCTTGAGGACCTTTCTGGCCATCAGTGACAGTGAACTGGACTTTCTGGCCGTCTGACAGAGTCTTGAAGCCGTCGCCTTTGATGGAGCTGAAATG
>JAZBNW010000167.1:0-6575 GCA_036350855.1 Halieaceae bacterium | reverse complement strand
GGGGGCGCTGTGCCGCCTTCGCTGGCGCCGCCGCCGACCGGCCCGTTATCCCAGATCGTCAGCACCGAGCCGGTATAGTCTCCGGCCGGCACCGGCTCCAGGGCAAAATAGGGGTTGCTGTCCGGGTGCCGGCCGGGCTCCAGGGCCGGTACGCGCAATTTCGCCCCGATGGTGCGCGCCATCAATTCCGCGGTCCACATGCTCACCTGGTGATCGCCATAGGCCACCTGCAGCAGCACCGAGTGCGCCGGCGTATTCGGCAGGGGGTGCTGTTCGATGTGGTAGACGTAGCCGCTGGATTCCGAGCGGTCCCATAACATCTGGGCCAGCGACAGCAGGAAACCCTGGTCCTTGATGCTGGGATAACCGCCGCCATCCTCGCCGGTCGAGGCGCCGCTGAAGAACGGTTTGTAGACATCGAAATCGACACTGCGCCGCAGCAGGAAGCTGTAGGACATGCCTGGAACGCCCAGCACTCCCCGGGTCACATCCTGGATGACCCCCATCAGGGCGCCGCCGAGAATACCGCCCTGGCTGTTGCCGTCGTAGTACACCGTGCTGTTGTCGAATACCGGCTCGCCCCCCGCCTGGAAGGCCGGGTCGCTGCGCAGGCCCTGCTCATGCCTGAGCAGCCGCGCCAGGTACATGAAGTTGAGCATGCCCTGTTGCTGGCGGTCGAAAAACGCGGGGATCAGGGAAAAGTCCTGCAGCACCTGTATCGCGTAGCCCACGTCCTCGCTGGCGAAGCCGCTCCAGTCGGTGCCGCAGAACATCATCTGGTGCGTGTCCGCCATGATATTGATATTGGCGCCGGTGCCGCGCAGTGCCTCGGAGCCGCTGCCCAGCAGGCCGTGACCATAGAGCGAGGCCCTGGCAACCGCCCTGGGCGGCACAGTAAAGTCCTCGGCGACGGATCGGGCGACACTGCAGTAGAAGCGCGCGGTAAAAAAGTTGTCGCCGCCGATGCGATCCGGCAGGCCGTCATCGGGCTGGTCGTAGAAGAAGGGCGAACCGGGGGCGCCGTCGTCGGAGGCGAGGTAATTGGGTACCTGGAAGGTGCCGACGATGGTCCGGGACTTGTACTGGTCCTGGCCCTCTTCGCAGCCGCTCTGCGCGCAGGGGTCGAGATCGACCACCTCGGTCACGGTGAACTCGGGGGCCGCGTTGCCCAGACTGGCGAAGGCGTCGTCGCGGATATGCAGAATGCGCTCGGTGATGTTCTCGACGCTGGCGACGGTGAAATCCCAGGCCAGGTACAGTTCTTCCCGGGCGACACCGGCATCCCCGAGCACACTGAAAATCTCCTCCATGGCATCGCGCCGGGCCTCGATAGCGTCGTTGTCGGTGAGGGTGTCATCGCGGAATGCGCGGAATACCTCGGGCGCTTCCAGCAGTTCGCCGCTGGCGTCGCGCATATTGCGCAGCGCCACGATGTAGCGCTCTCCCCGCTCGAACTGCACCATCGGGCGGATGATAAACGCCTGCTCCGCCGGGTCGTCGCTGTTGGCCTCCAGCTCGGCGAATATCAGGTGTTGCTCCCCGGTGCTGGCGCGAATCACCACCACCGGCGAGTCCGCACCGAGGGACTGCTCCAGGTCAGTGATGGGCGGTGCGCCGGTTTGCGCAAGATCGACACCCGGCACCTGGGCGAGGATCATCTGCGAGGGGGAAAACCCGTCGTTGCGATTCCACTCGGCGGGGTCGACCCGCACGCCCTGCTTGTTCGCGGGCAGGGATTCCCGGTTGAGGTTTACCCGCAGCCCTGTGACCGTGCTGTCATCCGCCACCGTAAACGCGCTGCTGGGCCAGGGGAACATGCAGTTGCCCGAATCCAGTATCTCGCAGCGATCCGCGTCGGGGGTTTCGATGCTCACGGGCTCGGGAGCCGTGTCTTTCCTGTCGTTGTTGTTGTTGTCGGAGCAGGCTCCCAGCGCGAAAGCCAGGGCCAGCGACACGACCAGTCCACAGTTGCGTTTGTACATGACTACCCTCTTTTTATTTTGCGGCAGAAATCGTTATTTTTTGCTCGATCCGTCACAGCTGGCCGGGCTCGAGGGCCCCGTAGATAATACTTTCCAGCTGACCACGGAAGTTGAACGTACTGGAGGGAATCAGCTGGGTCAAGAAGAGCACGACCAGGTCTTCCTGCGGGTCCACCCAGAACAGGGTACTGGCCAGGCCACCCCAGAAATAACTGCCCACCGAAGCCGGAAAACCGTTGCGCACCGGGTCCAGCTTGTTGGCGAAGCCCAGGCCAAAGCCCACCCCTTCGTATACCGTTTCGCTGAAGCTGCCGGTGGCGAACTGCGCCATGTCCAGTCCGCCCGGCAGGTGGTTGCGGGTCATGAACTGCAGGGTGCGCGAGCCGATCACACGACGCCCCTCGAGGCTGCCGCCATTGAGCAGCATCTGGCAGAAGCGATAATAATCGCCGGCGGTGGACAGCAGGCCCCCGCCACCGGACCAGAAGGTGCGATTGGCGAAGTGGCTGTCCCGGCCATCGTCCTGCAGCACCATTTCCTTCTGCAGGTTGCGCTCGTAACAGGAGGCGAGGCGGTCCACCTTGTGCGCGGGAATTTCAAAACCGGTATCCACCATGCCCAGGGGTTCAAAGATGGCCGTACGCATATACTCCGGCAGGCTCTGACCGCTGATCACCTCGACAAGGTAACCCAGCACATCGGTCGCCACCGAATAGTTCCAGCGCTCCCCGGGGGAGAATTCCAGCGGCAGTGTGGCCAACTGGTCGATCATCTGCTGCAGCGTATAGCCCCTGCGGGGCAGGCCGACGCCCAGTTCGCGGTAGGCGGCATCGACATTGCTGGTGTGCATGAAGTCGTAGGTGAGCCCCGACGTGTGCATGAACAGGTCGCGGACGGTCATGGGGCGCTCGCAGGGCACCGTGAGAAACAGCGGATGAGAGCCGCCCTTGCGCACCCGCAGCTTCTTCCAGGCCGGAATGAAGCGATGGACCGGGTCGTCCAGTGAGAACAGGCCGCGTTCATACAGGGTCATCAGGGCGACGGATGTCACCGGCTTGGTCATGGAATAGATACGCACGATAGTGTCGGCGCTCATGGGTGTGTCGCGCTCGACATCCCGCCGCCCCGCCGTATCGAGGTAGCAGACCCGGCCGTGGCGGGCCACCAGGCTTATACTGCCGGGAATCTTGCCCGGGTCCACGTAACGGGCTCGCAAATGCTCACCCACCCGGGCCAGTTGCTCGCCGTTCATACCGACCGACTCCGGTGAAACAGGCTCAGGCACCATGTTGCTCTCCGCTGGAATTCAAAAGAACGACAGTGAACCCCGTAACGCCCCGCGCTGCAAGTGCCCGGGCGACCCGGGCGCGGCCCCGATGCGGGGGCTCACCCGAGAATGCGGTGAACACGGGTGCGCAGGACCGGCACGACCTCTTGTTCAAACCAGGGATTGCGGCGCAGCCACAGGGTGTTGCGCGGCGAGGGATGCGGCAGCGGGAAGTAGCGCGGACCGAAATCCCGCCAGCGCTGCACCCGCCGGGCCAGGGTCTCACCGGGGGTGGCCAGCGCCGCCGCCGGCGTCTGCGACAGGTAGTACTGCTGGGCATAGGCCCCCACCAGCAGGACCAGCCGGATGTCCGGCAGAACGCCCAGCAGGCGCTCGTGCCAGAGGGGGGCACAGTCAGGGGGCGGCGGCAGGTCCCCGGACTTACCCCTGCCGGGGTAACAAAAACCCATGGGTATGATGGCGACCCGGGACTCGTCATAAAACTGCTCGCTATCGAGCTGCAACCAGCGACGCAGGCGGTCGCCGCTGGGGTCGTCCCAGGGAGTGCCGCTGGCGTGTACCCGGGTGCCGGGGGCCTGGCCGATTATCAGCACACGTGCGCCGGAACCGGCCCGCAGCACCGGCTTCGGCCCCAGCGGCAGTGAGTCCTGGCAATGGCGGCAGGCGCGAACCTGCGCCAGCAAATCCACCAGCGCAACCTCGCCTGCCTTATCTGCTGTCACGCGCAGCGACCCTGCTATCCATCATGTCCAGATCCAAACCCGTGCAAGCACTGTCTTCGCCGGAACGGCCCGGGAATCATATAACGAAAGTGCGCGCTGCGCGTATCCAGGCAGGGCAAAAACCCCTTGCATTCGCCGCGGTCATCGCAATAAATAGCGTCGGTAACTCCCCGGCAGACACATTCACCGGCATGCGCCCCTGCCCGCACCGCCGCCCATGACGAGATCAGTAATGCGCCTGTTTCTTCCTTCGATGCTGGCGGCCCTGTTGCTTGCAGGCTGCTCAAAGGATCCGGCAGAGGGCAGTTACTGGACCATGCACGTCATCGACGACAGCTACGAGGGTGCGGACGGGGTAGACCTTGTGGACATCGACAACGACGGCGACGCCGACGCGGTGGTGCCATGGGAGGAATCCGGGGTCCTGCTGTTACACGAAAACCCGGGGCCGGCGCGGGTGCGCGAACCCTGGGGGCACACCCGCATCGGCGGCGGTCTCAGTGTCGGTAAAATCGAGGATGCCCGCTTTGCCGACTTCGACCGCGACGGCGCGGTGGACGCCGTGGTCAGCGCCACCGAGAAAGGCAGCGAACAAGTCGGCGTCCACTGGCTGCTGCAGCCGCAGCAGGCGCACAGCGAAAGCGCCTGGCAGGGCACATGGCTGGACCCGTCGCTGAAATACCTCTACCTGAAGGTCGCCATCGGGCAGATCGACGGACACGGCGCCAGCGATATCGTGGCCGGCTCCAAAGCCGAGGGCAAGGCCGGCGGCCTGGTCTGGTACCAGGCCAGCGCGGCGCCGGGGCCGGACAATGCCAGGCAGTGGCGCAGCCGCTTCATCGACGAGATCGAATGGGTCGACAGCCTGGAGATCACCGATATCAACGGCGACGGCCGCGATGACATTCTGCTGAACTACTGGAACAACCTGTTGTGGTACGAAAACCTTGCAGCGGGAACCACGGCACAGGACGCTGGCCTGCCGCGCTGGAAAAAGCACCGGATCAGTCAAACGACCAAGTCCTACTTTGCCGACTGTTCCGCCGGCACCGCGGTGGAGGCGGGCCACTTACTGGTAGTGGGCGCAGACCTGTCCGCAGCCGGCCCGGGGGACGTGGTCGCCTACCTGGTGGGCAAAAACCACGACGCCGGGGGGCGCTGGGACGGCAGCTGGCTGCAACGGGAGATCCGCGCCCTGGAAGCCGTGCCGCGGGATCCCGGGCAGGACGACTACAAGGTCAAGGGAATCACCTGCGGCAACCTGGATGACGACCCCAGGCTGGACATCGTGATCTCCATGAGCGGCCGCGGGCACGGCGTGTTCGCCCTGATGAACCTGGAGGATTCAGTGACCGACCAGACGCTGCACCTGCAGGTGATCGCCGGCGCCGGCTTTAACTCCCGCAAGGGCATCAAATACGACAACCTGGTGCTGGAGGACCTGGACCGGGACGGGGACCTGGACATAATCACCACAGAGGAAAATGGTGCCAGCGGCGTGCTGGGTCGACTGCTGCCCGGCCTGGTTACCCGCGGGCTGGGACTGATCTGGTATGAGAACCCCGGCACCGCGCCGGGCGCCTGATCCGCGGTTGCCCGGGCCGTCATCGGACTGATACTATCGCGCCCTCAAAACCCCTACCCGCATCAAGCGATTCCGCCACTCCCGGAGCACTTATGAACCGCCCGTCGCTGCCTGACCTGGAAAATCACGCCGAATTTATCCAGCGCCATATTGGCCCCACTGCAGAACAACAAGCCGACATGGCAAGGGCCGTGGGCTACGACAGCCTCGATGCCCTCATCGACGACACCGTTCCGGCGGCGATACGACGGCAACAGCCCATGGACCTGCCCGGCGCCCGGACCGAGCAGGCCGTACTGGCGAAACTGCGGGCGCTGGCCGCGCGCAATGTCGTGCACAAATCCTTTATCGGCACCGGCTACTACGACACCTGGACACCCGCCGTGATCCAGCGCAACGTGCTGGAGAATCCCGGCTGGTACACCGCCTATACGCCCTACCAGCCGGAAATTTCCCAGGGCCGGCTGGAGGCGCTGCTGACCTTCCAGCAGATGGTGCTGGACCTCACCGGTATGGACCTTGCCAACGCCTCCATGCTGGACGAGGGCACTGCGGCCGCCGAGGCGATGACCCTGCTGCACCGGGTCAACAAACGCAATCGCAGCAATACCTTCCTGGTGGCGGCTGACTGCCACCCCCAGACCATCGCTGTGGTAAAAACCCGCGCCGAGGCGCTGGACATCGACGTGGTCGTGGGCGAGCCGGAGCAACTGCCGGGCGCCACGGAAGCATTCGGATTGCTGCTGCAGTACCCGGGCACCTACGGTCAGCTGGACGATATCTCGCCGTTGATCGACAAGGCCCACGAGTCGAACACACTGGTCACCGTCGCCGCCGATATCATGGCCCTGTTGCTGGTCAAATCGCCGGGCTCCCTCGGTGCGGATGTGGTGGTGGGCAACACCCAGCGTTTCGGCGTGCCGATGGGATTCGGCGGCCCCCACGCCGCGTATTTCGCCACCCGCGACGCCTACAAGCGCTCCACCCCGGGGCGCATC
>JAZBNW010000166.1:0-4148 GCA_036350855.1 Halieaceae bacterium | reverse complement strand
GGCGACGGCATCCTGGGCGCGATTACCCTGGAGCGCCCCACGGGCACAAGTTTTGATGCAGCCACGCGGCAGCTTTGCGAACACGCGGCTTCCCTGCTGGGGCCTGTGCTGGAATCCAGGCGCAGAGATGATCGCTGGCTAGCCAGTAAGGCCTGGGACAGCTTCAAGCAACACGCGCGTAACCTGGTGGGGCCGCGGCACGCAGCACTGAAACTCGGTGCTTTCTCAACGCTGTTTGCGGTGCTATTTTTCAGCTTCGCTTCTGGCGATTATCGCATCACAGCCGATGCGACACTCGAAGGCGCTCTGCAACGCGCTGTGGCTGTACCTATCGCAGGATTTATCGGTGAGGCCAATGCCCGTGCCGGCGATGTGGTAAAGGCCGGTGACGTGCTGTTCACACTGGATGACAGTGACCTGCGCCTGGAGCGTCTCAAGTGGGTCGGCCAGAGATCCCAGTACAAACGTGAGTACAGCGAGGCATTCGCGCAGCACAATCGCGCCCAGGTGAATATTCTCGGTGCGCAGATCGAGCAGGCCGAGGCCCAGATCGCCCTGATTGAAGAGCAGTTGCATCGTATCCGGGTGACTGCGCCCTTTGACAGTTTTGTAGTGTCAGGTGACCTCAGCCAATCGTTGGGGGCGCCGGTGGAGCGCGGCGATATTTTGTTTGAAGTGGCACCGTTGGATGAATATCGCGTCATACTGAAGGTCGACGAGCGGGACATTTCCCGTATGGCGGTCGGCCAGGACGGGCGACTGGCGCTTACCGGTATGCCCGGTGACAACATCCCGATAGTAGTGGCAAAGATTACACCCGTGGCGACCGCGGAAGAGGGACGCAACTTCTTCGAAGTGGAGGCGGGACTGGCGGATGGGACACAGCCCACACTGCGGCCGGGAATGCAGGGGGTGGGCAAGATCTATATAGGGGAGCGCAAGTTAATCTGGATCTGGACCCACAAGCTTACGCAGTGGTGGCGCATGTTTTTGTGGTCCTGGTGGCCCTAGGGTGTCCTGAACCTTGTCGGATTCCTTTTATAGTCCTTCCTGGTACCGGGTAGCCGAGCTGAAGCCGCGGCTGCGCAGTCACGCTTTACTGCACCGACATGAATACCGTGGCAGGGTCTGGTACGTGCTGCAGGATATCGCCGGGGGCAAATCACATCGCTTCTCGCCAGCTGCCTACAATTTTATAGGCCTTATGGATGGCCGGCGCAGCATTCAAAAACTGTGGGACGAGGTAAGCAGGGAAGCGGGTGATGCTGCGCCTACTCAGGATGAGGTGATACGCCTGCTGGGCCAGTTGCACGCGACGGACAATTTGATCAGCGATGTAGCGCCGGACAGTGAAGAGCTGTTCCGGCGCTTCCGAAAGCACGACAGGATGAAGCTGAAACAGCGCCTGTGGACACCGCTGGCGGTGCGCTTTCCGTTATTCGACCCGGAGCGCTTTCTGGAGCGCACCTACCCCTGGGTTGGCCCGATGTTCGGCTGGTTTGGCCTGGCCGTCTGGTTGCTGGTCGTGCTCAGCGGAGCGGTCATGGCGGCGACCCACTGGACGGAGCTCACCCAGGACATTGTCGACCGCGCCCTGACGCCCGAAAACCTGCTGGTGCTGTGGTTGGTCTATCCGGTAGTCAAGGCGCTGCATGAACTGGGCCACGGTTACGCCGTCAAGTACAGCGGCGGCGAGGTACACGAAATAGGCGTCATGCTGCTGGTACTGGTACCGGTGCCCTATGTGGATGCATCTTCCGCCTGGGGCGTGAGGGACAAGCACAAACGCATGCTTATCGGAGCCGCGGGCATTGGCGTCGAATTGTTCCTGGGTTCATTGGCGCTGTTTGTCTGGCTCAATGCCGAGCCTGGAGCAGTTCATGCTGTGGCCTACAATGTAATGCTTATCAGTGGGGTTTCGACACTGCTGTTTAACGGCAATCCACTGCTTAAATTCGATGGTTACTACGTGTTGACGGATGCTGTAGAAATTCCCAATCTGGCGCAGCGTTCCAATCAGTACCTGGGTTACCTGTTCCAACGCTATTTCTTCGGCTTGAGTGCCGCGGAATCGCCCGCGGATGGCCCGGGCGAGGCGGCCTGGTTTTTTTTCTACGGGATAGCGGCGTTTTGTTACCGCCTTTTCATCATGTTCGTCATTATTCTGTACATCGGTGGCAAGTTCTTTGCGATTGGCGTTTTGCTCGCAGCCTGGTCGGTCATTACACAGGTAATCGTTCCTATGTCTAAAAATCTGTCCTTTCTGTTTAACAGCCCGCAGTTGAAGCGCCGCCGTGCCGGCAGTATTGGGCGTTCTGCACTGCTGGCTTTGCTTGTGCTGGGCCTGCTCTTTGTTCTCCCGGCTCCCTTCTGGACAAGGGCCGATGGGGTTATCTGGCCCAGTGAGCGTGCGAATGTGAGAGCGGGAACAGAGGGTTTCATCGACCGCGTGCTGGTGCCCAGTGGCAGCCGGGTTGAGGCGGGAGACCCCTTGTTCGAGCTGCGCGATCCGCTGCTGGAATCCCGTGTCAGGATTCTTGAATCAAGCCAGAAGGAACTTCGCAGCCAGCTGACATTTGCACAGGCCACGGACAGGGTTCAGGCAGCCCTGGTGCGGGAGGAGTTGGCGAAGGTGACGGCAGACCTGGAGAGGGCCAGTGAGCGCTATGGAGAGCTGCTGGTACGCAGCCAGCGCTCGGGTATGCTGGTGATTCCGCACGAGCAGGACGCCGTGGGGCGCTTTGCGCAAAAGGGCCAGTTGGTTGCCTATGTTGTCGAGCCATCGGATCTGCGAACCGTGCGTGTGGTAGTGTCGCATGACGAGGTGGGTTTGATACATGATGGCACGCGCGGCGTCGCAGTGCGGCCGGCTGGATGGACTTCCCCCTCGTACACCGCAGAGATTCTGCGCGAGGTACCCGGAGGTACAAACAGGATACCCAGTGCTGCGCTGGGGTCGGAAGGCGGGGGCAGAATCATTATCGATCCAAGAAGTAATGATGGTGTGACCACGCTGGAGAGAGTATTCGAAATTGATGTTGGATTGCCCGAGGATGCCACGCACATATTTATGGGGCAGCGCATGCATGTGCGCTTCGACCTCGGGTACAAGCCCCTGGCCCTTCAGGCTTACCGGTCACTGCGGCAATTATTCCTCAGGCGCTTCAGTGTCTGATTCTGCAATTTTACGTCCAGGTATCGCGGTCGGGAATTACCCGCAACGCAAGGACATACGTGACGGTTGGCTGGATCTCACTGTGGCCGGTATTACAGGCTTCGTGCGGCAGCGCCTTCACGGGCGCAGTCGGCGCCAGCTGAAATTCATTGAAACAGTGAATCGTCATTCCGGACAGCTGGCGGAACTGGATGAAGAAGCGCTCGCCAAACGTGTTATTCAATTGCGCCAGCGCCTGTATAGCGAGGGCCTTGCGGATGACCTGGTCGCCCAGTGCTTTGGTCTTGTGCGAGAGTTTTCCACCCGTCGCCTGGGCATCCGGCACCACGATGTGCAGCTTTTGGGTGCTTACGTCATGCTCAATGGCAATGTCGCCGAGATGGAAACAGGTGAAGGGAAAACCGTCACGGCGACGCTACCGGCCTGTGCGGCGGCATTGGCTGGCATTCCGGTGCATATCGTCACCGTAAACGACTTTCTGGTAGCGCGGGACGCACAATGGATGACGCCCGTATTTGCCGCGCTGGGATTGACGGTTGGCATTATTACCGACGACATGGATCTCGAACAGCGACGTGCGTCCTACGCCTGCGATATCACTTACTGCACCAACAAGCAGCTGGTGTTCGACTACCTCAAGGATTCGCTGTTGCTGGGGCAGGAAAACCGCCAGCTTCATATGCAGCTGGAAGGCTTGTACAAGGAACAGCCTCGGACCAGCCGCCTGCTCCTGCGCGGCCTCTGTTACGCCATAGTTGACGAGGCCGACAGTGTCCTGGTCGATGAGGCACGTACCCCGCTGATTATCTCGAAAAAAGGTGGCGCGGCCCAGGAGGAGGCTGTCTACGGGCAGGCCGTCACTATTGCCCGGCAGTTGAAGCAGCCACGGGACTTCACGGTCCGCACGCGTGACAAGCAGGTAGAGATTACAGATCTTGGCAGGGCAAGCATTGCGGCACAGTGCCGGCGTCTG
>JAZBNW010000165.1:0-12705 GCA_036350855.1 Halieaceae bacterium | reverse complement strand
CCAGCGCGACCTGGTTGGCGCCGTAGGATGAGTCCGCGCCAAACAGGTAAACCGAACAGGTCAGCAGGGCTATCAGGAAAAAAATGGGCGCCAGCGCCAGGGCGGGGGTCAGTGCGGGACTGTGGCTGGGGTCGTGGGGTGCGCTCAAGTCGCTCGGCTCTCTCGTCTCTCTCGTCTTGCGGTAATGGGGCAATCCTTTGCGCCGGTCTTGCAACATGGCCTGGGCCGCGTGACGCATGGGTTCGAGAATGCCTCAAAAATTAGCCGCGGTACAGGCGTGGCAGGATCTGCCCGGCCGGGACAGGCCGCTGTTGTCTGGCTTTGTGGCAGGGATGACGTAACATATGCGCGGAATTTCAGGGTCCGTTGGGCCGGTCGATATTATGCAGGTAAACCGAAACAGGGACCGCCAGGCGCTGCTCTACGGGCTGGGCGCCGTGCTGGCATGGTCCACCGTTGCGACGGCGTTCAAACTGGCCCTGCGCGAGCTGGACGTGCTGCAGCTGGTGGCCTATTCGGCCTGCTTTTCCGCCGTGGCGCTGCTGGCCATCCTGGCCTGGCAGGGCCGGCTGCCCCTGCTGCGGGAGTACGCCGCCGCCACCCCGGGCTACTTCCTGGTAATGGGGCTGGTCAATCCGGTCCTGTACTACCTGGTACTGCTGCACGCCTACGATCTGCTGCCGGCCCAGCAGGCCCAGGCTATCAACTACACCTGGGCGATCACCCTGGCGCTGCTGGCCGTGCCCATGCTGGGACACAGGCTGACCCGGCGCGACCTGCTGGCCCTGGTGCTGGGATACAGCGGGGTATTGATCATCGCCACCCGTGGGCGTGTGTTCCAGCTCGAGTTCGACAGTCTGGCCGGTGTCGGGCTTGCCCTGCTGAGCACACTGATCTGGGCGCTCTACTGGCTGCGCTCCACCCGCAACCAGCGCGATCCCATCGCCTGCCTGTGTCTCAACTTTGCCGTGGCCGCACCGGTGGCGCTGGCCCTGTGCGCGGCGTTTTCCAGTCTTGTACTGCCGGGCTGGCGCGGCCTGGCGGGGGCTGCCTACGTCGGCCTGTTTGAAATGGGCGTAACCTTTGCCCTGTGGTCGACGGCGCTGCGCCTGTCCACCGGCGTCTCGCGCATCGGCAACCTGATCTTCCTGTCACCACTGGTGTCGCTGGTGTTCATCGCCACTATCCTGGGGGAGCCGATCCATCCCGCCACGCTGGTGGGCCTGGCACTGATCATCCCGGGCGTACTGCTGCAGCAGCGCCAGCAACCGGTTCCACCGGTGTAACAGGCTCGTGGCTACCGACAAGCCGGCGGAACTTGCGCCCCATTACTACCGGGACAATTTCCTTGCCCTGTGCGACACGGTGGAGACGCAGTATGCCGATCTGCTGCTGCCCGGGGAGCGGTCCTGGTTGCGGTGTTTTCGCGCGCTATCCTTCGATGCGCAGTGCCTCTATGTCCGGCTGGTATCCCGGGTCGGCCCCTGGTTCCGGGAAGGCAAACTCGCCTACCCGGAGCTCGGCGCCATTGCCGCCATCGTCGACAGCCTTCTGGCCGCCGGACTTGCGGAAACGGCCGTTGAATTGTCGGCGGCCGAGCTGGGTGGCCTGTATACCCGGGCCGAACTGCTGCAGGCCTTTGCGCCCTTGCTCGGGCGCCCGTTTCCCGGCAACAAGCCCGATCTGCTGGCGGCAATCGAGGCGCTGGAGCTGGACCAGGCCGGCCAGCGGGACCTGCTGACCCCCATCGACGACGGCCGCATTATCGCGCCTTTGGGGCTGGCGGAAGTACAACTCCTGCAGGTGCTGTTTTTCGGCAACCGGCGCCAGAGCCTGACGGAATTCGTCCTCAGTGACCTGGGTGTGGCCCGCTACTACCCCTACTCCCTGAACCGTGAGCACCGCCTGTTTCCCCGGCGGGAGGCACTGGATGAGTACCTGGCCTGTGGGGCTATCAGCGACAGCTGGTACGAACTGCGGGAGCTGGAAGATCCCGCCGCGCTGCCTGCCCTGGCACAGGAACTGCTGACTCTCGATGTCCGGTTCCCCTCCAGCGAGAATCGCTGGCACCGGCTTTGCAACGGCCTGGCCAGGGACCTGGAGCGCCTCGGGGAGCTGGAGCTGGCCGGGCAGCTGTACGCCCGCAGCCGGCGCCATCCGGCCCGGGAGCGGCGGCTGCGTATCCTGGAGCGCAGCCAGGACTGGGCGGGTGCCCTGCAGCTGGGTGACGAGATCCTGGCGGAGCCCTGGTGTGAGGAAGAGCGCGACGCGGCCGAGCGGGTGCTGCCCAGGGTGCAGCGCAAGCTGGGGTGCAAGCCGGCGCCGCGGCGCCGGGATGACTTCGCCGGGCTGATGCTGGAACTGCCGCGGGAGGACGCACCGGTGGAGTTACTGGCAGCGCGGCAGCTGGAGACGCAGTGGCGCGCCGTGCACTATGTCGAGAATGCCCTGATGAACACCCTGTTCGGGCTGGCCTTCTGGGAGCAGATATTCACGCCGGTACCCGGTGCCTTCCACAACCCGTTCCAGAGTGCGCCCACGGATATGTACAGCCCCGAATTCAGGGCCCGGCGCAAGCGCGTCCTGGCCAGCCGCATGGCGGAACTGGGCGCGGGGGAGCTCGGGCCGGAACTGCAGGAGGCCTGGCGCAACTATGCCGGATTCCAGTCTCACTGGGTGGACTCCCGGTGGATTGACGAGGCGCTGGTGGCGGAGGCTGCTCGCATCATTCCCGATGATCACCTGCTGGCGATCTGGGAGCGGATGCTGTTCGACCCCGGGGAAAACCGGCGTGGATTCCCCGACCTGGTCGCCCTGGGCGAGGAGCCCGGGGAGTATTGCCTGATCGAGGTCAAGGGGCCCGGGGATGCCCTGCAGCAGAGCCAGAAGCGCTGGCTCCGCTTCTTCGCCCGGCAGGGTATCCCCGCAGCAGTCGCCTGGGTTGCCTGGAAGGATGCGGGGGACAGCTGCGGCGATGCCTGAGCTCGATATAACCGTGCGTGACCTGGTGGCCTTTTGCCACCGCGCCGGTGACATAGATCATCGCTTCTCCCCCTCCCCCACGGGCGTGCAGGGCGTAGCCGGGCACCAGCAGGTGTACCGGCGACGGGGCGAGACCTACCTCAGCGAATACCCGGTGAGTTACCACCACAGCCAGGAGGGTCTGCAGCTGAACCTGCGCGGCCGGGCCGACGGCTATGACCCGGGCGCGGGACTGGTGGAGGAGATCAAGACCTGCCGGATCCGGCCGGCCCTGATCCCGGATTCCGTCAGCCGTATGCACCTGGCGCAGGCGCGCATCTACGCGGCGCTGATTGCCATTGCCCGGGACCTGCCCCGGCTGGAGGTGCGCCTTACCTGGTTCAACATAGACAGCGGCGAGGAAGCGCCGCTCAGCCAGGCGTATTCCCGGCAGGAGCTGGAGGCGTTCCTGGCCGCCTCTCTGGCCCGTTTTTCCGGTTGGCTGGGCACCCTGGCGCAGCTGCGCCTGCGGCGCGACGCGAGCCTGCAGGCGCTGGCGTTTCCCCATGGGGAGTTCCGCCCCGGCCAGCGCGGTATCGCCGAACTGGTGTACAAGTGTGTGGACCAGGGGGGTGAGCTGTTGCTCGAGGCCCCCACCGGCATCGGCAAGACCGCCGCGGTGTTGTACCCCGCGCTGAAGGCGCTCGCCACCGGCAAGCATGATCGCATCGCCTATATCACCGCCAAGACCGTGGGCCGGCGCACCGCCGAGGAGACCCTGGACAGGTTCCGGCAGGCGGGGCTGGAGCTGGTCGCCCTCAGCCTGACCGCCAGGGAGCGCATCTGTTTTTCCCCCGGTAAAGCCTGTCACGGGGACGACTGCCGCTTTGCCCGGGGCTATTACGATCGTCTGCCCCGGGCGCTCGATGCGGCGACGCGCTCGGCCGCCCTGCGGCAGCAGGATATCGAATCCCTTGCCAGGGAGCACGATGTCTGTCCCTACCAGCTGGGTCTGGACCTGCTGCCCTGGGTGGACCTGGTGATAGCCGACCTGCATTACGTCTACAGCCTTACCTCGACCCTCGGCGCCCTCATGCAACAGGACGGCAGGCGCTGGAGTGTGCTGCTGGATGAGGCTCACAACCTGCCCGAACGCGCCCGGCGCATGTTCCGTGCCGGCCTGGCGAAAGCGGACCTGATGGCGCTGCGGCGCGATGCGCCGCGGGGTCTGGGAGCGGCCCTCGACCGGATCAACCGGGTGCTGCTGGACCTGCAACGACAGCAGTGGCAGGAACCGGATTACGACAGTCGCGCGGACATCCCGGCACAGTTGCAGCGGGTGCTGACGGACTTCATCGCCAGCGCGGGGGAACTGACGGCCCAGGACCCCACCGTTTTGCACCGCCAGCCGCGCCTGCTCGATTTTTACTTCGGGGTGCTGCAGTTCCTGCGCCTGGCGGACCACTGGGGCGATGAATTTCGCTGTGAGCTGGTCCGGGGCGAGGGTCGGCAGGGCCTGCAAGTGATCCTCAACTGCCTCGACCCAGCCCGTCTGCTGCGGGAGCGCCAGGCCCTGCTGCACTCGATGACGGCCTTTTCCGCCACCCTGTCGCCAGCGGACTGGACCCGCAAGGCCCTGGGGCTGTCAGCGCAGGCGGTGTTCCGCCGGGAGGCCTCACCCTTTGAGCGGTGCCAGCTGGAGGTCTTCCTGGCTACCGGGGTCGATACCCGGTTTGGCAGGCGCGAGCATTCGCTGCCGCTGCTGGCCGCCACCGTGCTGGACTGGCTGCGCCGGGAACCCGGCAACTGTATTGTCTATTTCCCCTCTTACCGCTACCTGCAGGATTGCCTGGCGCAGATGCGCGGTCTTGGGCTTGAGTCTGCGCGACCCGGCCTGTGGGTCCAGCAGCGCGAGGACGCCGGCCGCGACCAGTTGCTGCGGCTGCTGGAGGAGCGCCGGGATGTCGCCGCCCTGTGCATTCTGGGGGGCGTCTTCGGCGAGGGTATCGACCTGCCGGGAGAGCAGCTCAGCAGCGTGGTGATCGTCGGCGTCGGCCTGCCCCGGTTCAACCGGGACACGGAGCAGTTGCGCGCCTGGTACCAGCGGCTGTATGGCGCGGGTTTTGACTACGCCTACCTGTTCCCGGGTATGCAGAAGGTGGACCAGGCTCTCGGGCGGGTTATCCGCGGCAGCGAGGACCGGGGGCGAGCACTGCTGATCGACAGCCGCTACGGGGAGCGCCAGTACCGCGACTTGCTGCCCCCCTGGTGGACCTACCGACCCTGGGAGGAGGTGAACCGGTAGCCCGGCTTGGCGAACGCCAGTTGTACGGTGCCGATAATGCGCTCGCGGAAACCACCCTCGCAGTACGCCAGGTAAAACTCCCACATGCGGATGAAGCTCCGCTCGAAGCCCATCTTTTCCACAGTGGACTGCGCGTTCAGGAAGCGCTCACGCCAGCGTGCCAGGGTGAGTGCGTAATCCCGGGTGATGTCGCGCAGGTGAATCATCTGCATATCCGTGTCCCGGGCCAGGTGGTCGGCGATGACGGCGACAGAGGGCAGGCTGCCCCCCGGGAAAATGTAGCGCTGGATGAAATCCACCGCATTGCGCGCCGCCTCGTAGCGCTGGTCGGCGATGGTGATGGCCTGGATGACCATTTTTCCGTCCGGCTTCAGCAACTGGCTGCAACGCTGGAAATAGTCGCTGTAATAGTCGTGGCCCACTGCCTCGATCATCTCGATGGAAACCAGTTTGTCGAAGCGGCCCTGCAGGTTGCGGTAGTCCTCGCACAGCACCGTGACCCGGTCCTGCAGGCCGGCCGCCTATACCTGTGCGAGGGCGTACTCATACTGCTCGCGCGAGATGGTGGTGGTAGTGACGCGGCAGCCGTAGTGCGTCGCTGCGTGGATCGCCATGCCGCCCCAGCCGGTGCCGATTTCCAGCAGGTGATCATCGCTGTGCAGTTCCAGCTGGCGGCACAGTTCTTCGAGTTTGGCGGTGGATGCCTGCTCCAGGCTGGTGTCGTCCGTCGCGAACAGGGCGGCGGAGTACATCATGGTCGGGTCCAGGAACAACTTGAAGAAATCGTTGCCGAGATCGTAATGGGCCGAGATGTTCTTGCGCGAGCCACTGCGGGTATTGCGATTGAGGGCGTGGGACAGTTTCAGGCCCAGGCGTACCAGCAGGGACTGCTTCGATTCCAGCAGTTCCAGGGTCGTGAGATTCGCGCTGAACAGGCGCATCACCGCCACCAGGTCCGGTGAGGTCCAGAATCCCTGCATATAGGCCTCGCCGCTGGCGATGCTGCCGCCGGAGAGCATCATTCGATAGAGAGCGGGGTCGTGCACATAGACCTCGGCGTGGGGCTGTGCCGGGTCGTCGGGTGTGCCGAAGTGGTAGGTATCCCCGCCGTCGTGAAGGGTGAGGCTGCCGACCTCCAGCCTGGCCAGCAGGCCCAGGCAGAGGCGCCGTGCGAGTTGTCGGTGAAAGGGGCGCTGGCGCTCTGCCCGGGGCAGGCCGAGGCTGCTGGCAGTCAGTTCGCTGGGGTTGCTCATATCAGGCTCCGGATGGCTTGGTATCAGGATGGGAATGGATTGGCACACCCTTGATGAACAGGCGCAGGGCCTGCCAGTAGATGGCCAGGGCGATCCTGGCGGTCATAAGGGGATAGCGCCACAAAGTGCGGTTGAGGTTCGCCGCCGTCATGGGCCTGGCTGACAGGCTGAGACTGGCGTCGAAGATGCGCCTGCCCTGCTCTGTATTGGCCAGGTGCAACACCAGTCGGTGATCCGGCGTGCTGCTGCGCCAGTGGTAGCGCATGTCCATGGGGTTGAAAGGCGACACATGGAACTGCTTGTCGAATTCAGTGCGCAGCCACTTGCCCTGCTGCGGGCCGGGCAGGACGTAACTGTGGCGCTCGTTCCAGGGTGTGTTGTTGACCTCGGCCACCAGGTACTCCAGCCGCGACTCGTCCTCGCTGTAACAGTAGTAGCAGGCGATCGGGTTCATGTTGAAGCCGAAATAGCGCAGGTTGGCGAGCAGGTAAATGGGGCCCCGGTGGTGGACTCCGGTTTCCTCGAAGATACGCCTGCGCACCTCGTCCTCCAGGGGCAAGGCGGGGTCGCCAAGGAAATCGCTGCGCCTGAACTGCGCCGGCGCGCGGCCGCGCGCAGACCACAGAAGGTGTCCGTCGAAGAGCCCGGGGAGTTCCTCCAGGCAGATGTAGGGCATGAAGACCCGATAACTGAATTCGTGGGAGGTGGGGTGAAGTCGCCGGTGCCTCACCACCCCCTCGTACAACCTGGATCTCATGCGGCGGCCTGTCTCTGGTGGTTCAGGGCGTTCGCCACGCGCAGTGCGCTGACGACGCCGTCCTCGTGAAAACCGTTGTGCCAGTAGGCGCCACAATACCACGTATTGAGATGGCCGTTGATCTCTTCCCAGCGCTGCTGGGCGGCGATGCCGGCTATGGAAAACACCGGGTGGTCGTAGCTGAAGCGCCCCAGCACCTTCACCGGGTTGATGGCAGCGCTGTTATTGAGAGTGACGCAGAAGGTTTCCGGCGCGGTTATGCCCTGCAGGATATTCATGTTGTAGGTCACTACCGCACGGTCCCGGCCTGCATCCAGTGAATAATTCCAGCTCGACCAGGTCTTGCGGTTACGGGGCAGCAGGCGGGTGTCGGTGTGCAGCACGACATCGTTGGACTGGTAGGGCAGTGCGCCCAGTATGTCGCGTTCGACGGGGCTGGGTTCCTCCAGCAGGGCCAGCGCCTGGTCTGAGTGAGTGGCCAGCACGACCTGGTCGAACTGCAGCTTGCGACCGTCAGCCATCACCAGGGTGACGTGGTTGGCCTGCCGCCGGATTTTCGCGACGGCACAACCGGTGAAAATGCGTTGCTCGAAGCGCTGGCACAGGGGTCTCAGGTACTCCCTGGACCCGCCCTCGATGACGCGCCAGGTGGGCCGGTCCTGTACCGACAGCAAGCCGTGGTTGCGGAAGAAGCGCAGGAAGAAGGCCAGGGGAAAATCGAGAATGGTGGCGCAGTTGGCCGACCAGATCGCCGATCCCATGGCGGTGAGGTACTGTCGCCTGAAAGCCTCGCTGTAGCGATTGCGCTCCAGGTACTCCCCGAGGGTCTGGTCGTCACTGACCCGGCCCGCCTCGAGATCTGCCACCGATTCCCTGTTGAAGCGCAGAATATCCCTGACCATGGTTAAAAAGCGCCAGGAGAGCAGGTTGCCGCGCTGGGCGAACAGGCTGTCCAGGTTGGTGCCGGAGTATTCGAGCCCGGTCTGTTCGTCCCGCACGCTGAAACCCATGGAGGTGGCTTTGCTGGGAACGCCCAGGCTGTCCATGAGGGCGATGAAGTTGGGGTAGGTCCAGTCGTTGAAAACGATGAAGCCGGTATCGATGGCATAGCGGCGGGTTCCGAGCTTTACATCCACTGTGGCGGTGTGGCCTCCGATGGTTTTGCCCGCCTCGAATACGGACACCTCATGGGCTGTGCTCAGGTAGTGGGCGCAGCTCAGTCCGGAAATGCCGGATCCAATGACAGCTATTTTCAAAATGATGGTCTCCAGGCCTGGGTCGCTGTGCGGGGCTTGTCGGACAGCGGATCGAAGTTGTTGTCCATATTACGATCGGTACAGGCGATCGGATCTTTTAAAGTATGGTCCAGGTGGCAGTGATCCGTCTCGCCACGGGTGCCGTATACTGTCCACAAGCACCCATAGAGAGAAAAACGCAGTGGTCGATAGCCCCGGGGAAACAAGGCCAGGTTCACAGGATTTTACGGGCCGCCGTACGGACGAGTGGAGTGAGTGTCTCACCCTG
The DNA here is from genome assembly GCA_036350855.1 of Halieaceae bacterium. GTDB lineage: Bacteria > Pseudomonadota > Gammaproteobacteria > Pseudomonadales > Halieaceae > JARRPM01. Next base: position 3,905 of record JAZBNW010000165.1, on the reverse strand, counting down.
ATCGCCGCCAACCAGGACAGGGCCGCCTTTACCCGGTTCTTCCGCCATTTTGCCCCCCTGATCAAGGCGTTCGCGCTGGCCGGGTCGAGCCTCTCAGCCTCGGTGGCGGACGAGCTGGTGCAGGAGGTAATGCTCAAGGTGTGGCAAAAAGCCGGTGGGTTCAACCCGGAGAAGGCCGCTGCCAGTACATGGGTTTATACCATTGCGCGCAACTGTCGGACCGACATGTTCCGCCGCCTGCAGAAATTCGATACCCCCCTTGCCGAGGAAGATGTCTTTCCGGAGCAGGAGAGCGAGGAGCCATTTGCCCTGCTGCAGGGCCGCCGCATCCAGGAGCGGGTGCGGGAACTGATGGCCGCCCTCCCGGCGGACCAGATGCAGATCCTCGCCAAGGTGTACATGGAAGGAAAATCACATGCGGAAGCTGCCGCGGAGCTCGACCTGCCACTGGGCACGGTCAAGTCCCGGGTCAGGTTGGCTATCCAGAAACTTCAAATCCAGATAGATCGTTAACATTATGGCTAATTTTCATCCCGAACTTGATCTCCTGACTGAACACGCGGCGGGAAACCTTCCCCTGGCCCAGGCGGCCTGCGTCTCGGTACACCTGAACTACTGCGAACAGTGCCGGCGCACCTCGGGCCAGCTGCAGAACCTCGGCGCAGCCCTGTTCGATCAGCTGCACGGCGAGCCGGTGGGCGAGTCGCTGCTGAACTCGGTACTGGCGAGGCTGGACGACGCGGCGCCACTGAGTTACGCCAGCACCAGCCAGTGGTCCGCCGGCAGTACGCCGGCTATTCTGCAGCGCCTGATGAGCGGCGACCTGACCGACCTGGTATGGAAAAAGATTACCAGCACCCTGCGGATCAGCTATCTCAAGACAGGCGATCCCAATTATGAATTTGCGCTCTACCACATAAAGGCTGGAGGCCGGATTCCGGAGCACACTCACCGCGGGTCGGAAATGACCCTCGTACTCGAGGGTGGTTTTTCCGATGCCGACGGCAGTTATCACCAGGGTGATTTCCTGCTGCGCCAGCCCAGTGACGTCCACGCCCCGACGGCGGTACAGTCGGAGGACTGTATCTGCCTGGCGGTACTGGACGCCCCCCTGAAGTTCACCGGCTGGAAGTACCGCTGGATGAACCCGTTCCTGCAGCTCAATACCGGCTGACCCCGGGATATAAGCCCGCTGCCTGTGAAGCCGCCAGCGATGGCGGTTGCACACCCCTTGTCCCGACCCTTCGACGCAGGCTGTTGAGATCGCTGTTCACTTATGGCGGTGATAGTCTCGATTCACGTCGTGAATAGTGGCCATTGTTCACCCGAACTGCCGGCTGTGCTACAGTCGGCGGCTGCTCGCATCAGGGGCATCGAAAAATGCCGGTTCCAGCGTCCACCCAGGCCTGAATTTCCCACCGAACAGGACCCACCCGGGGAAACGCTGGCGTTCAGAATAATCAGCTAGGGGGTATACACAGCTATGCGCATCGCCATTCCCAAGGAAACGCACCCGGGAGAAAACCGGGTTCCCATCACGCCGGAGTCTGCCAAGAAGTTGTGTCGTATGGGTGCAGTGGTCGTGGTCCAGGCCGGCCTGGGCGCGGGCTCGGGTTTCGCCGACGCGGAGTACATCGAGGCGGGAGCCACCGTCTCCGCCGATCGCAACGCCCTGTTCAGTAATGCCGACATACTGCTGCGGCTGCACAAGCCAACGCTGGCTGAGGTGGGGCTGATGCGGCGGGGCTGTATCCATATCAGTTACCTCGACCCCTTCAACGAGCGGGAGCTGGTGACCGCGCTGAAGGATGCGGGCGTCACCGCCATCAGTATGGAAATGATCCCGCGGACCACCCGCAGCCAGAAAATGGACGCTCTCAGCTCCCAGGCCAACCTCGCGGGCTATGTGATGGTATTGCTGGCGGCGACCCACCTTCCCCGCATTTTTCCCATGATGATGACCCCGGCCGGTACCCTGAAGCCCGCCAACGTATTCGTCATCGGCGCCGGCGTCGCCGGCCTCCAGGCCATAGCGACCGCCAAGCGGCTCGGCGCCAGGGTGACGGCCTTCGACACCCGGCCCGTGGTGGCGGAACAGGTACAGTCACTGGGCGCGAAGTTCCTGCAGATAGACCTGGGCGAGACGGGCCAGACCGCCGCCGGTTACGCCCTGGAGCTGACCCCCGAGCAGGTCGAGAAGCAACGGCAGGCCCAGAAAGACGTTATTGCCAAGTCGGATGTGGTCATCACCACCGCCCAGGTATTCGGGCGCAAGCCGCCGGTGCTGGTCACCAAGGATATGATCGAAGGTATGGCACCGGGCTCGGTGATCGTCGATATGGCGGCCGAAACCGGCGGCAATGTCGAGGGCTCAGTGCCCAACGAGATCGTGGAGTGGAGCGGTGTGACCATTATCGGCAAGGGCAACCTGGCCGGGGAAGTGGCGCGCCACGCCAGCCAGATGTACTCCGCCAACCTGTTCAACCTGGTGGAGGACAACTGGAACGAGGAGCACAAGGTGTTCAAGGTGGATTTCGACGACGATATCCTGACCGGCTGCATCGTCACCCACGGCGGTGAGGTGGTGCATGAAACTATCAAGAAAATCCTGGAAGGGGGGGCATAAAATGATACCCGCAGAAGTTTTTCTCACGTTCATCCTTATGCTGTCGATATTTCTGGGCTTCGAACTGATCAACAAGGTGCCCGCGACCCTGCACACGCCATTGATGTCCGGCGCGAATGCCATATCCGGCATCACCGTGGTTGGGGCCGTCAGCCTCGCCGGCAGCGGGCAGCAGGACCTGGCCAACTGGCTGGGCGCGGCCGCCGTTGCTCTGGCCACCATCAACGTGGTGGGTGGCTATATGGTGACCGACCGTATGCTGGCCATGTTCAAGAAGAAGGGGAGCTAGGGTAATGGATAGCCTGATTCAATACGCCTATGTGGCATCGGCCGCCCTCTTTATCTACGGCCTGAAACAACTCGGTTCCCCAGCGACTGCACGCCGGGGCAATATGATCTCCGCGGTGGGCATGTTGCTCGCCGTCGTGGCGGCCCTGCTGGACCAGGGCATCGTCGACTACCAGTGGATCGCCATCGGTTTCGTGGCCGGTGCTGCGATCGGCGGCGCCGCCGCCCGCATGGTGGAAATGACCGCCATGCCGGAGATGGTGGCACTGTTCAACGGTTTTGGCGGCATGGCCAGCCTGCTGGTGGGCTGGGCAGCCCTGGCTCCGGGGTCCGCAACCTTTACCCTGGTCACCATTATCCTGTCCATCCTGATCGGTGGTGTGACATTTACCGGCAGTATGATCGCCTATGGCAAACTCAGTGAGCGCATCGGCAGTGGCGCGGTGTTGTTCAGCGGCCAGCAGATAGTCAACAGCATTATCGTACTGGGCATCCTGGCCAGCGCCGTGATGTTCTGCCTTGAGCCAGCCAATCACCTGTGGCTATACCTCGTGGTCGCACTGTCACTGGTTTTCGGTGTGATGGTGGTGATACCCATCGGCGGGGCGGACATGCCGGTGGTGATTTCCCTGTTGAACTCCTACTCCGGCCTCGCGGCCTGTGCCGCCGGTTTCGCGGTCAACAACAATATCCTGATCGTGGCCGGCGCCCTGGTGGGGGCCTCCGGTATCATCCTTACCCAGATCATGTGCAAGGCGATGAACCGCTCCCTGGCCAATGTCCTGTTCAGCGGCTTTGGCAGCGGCAAGACCGAGACTACCGTGGTCGAGGGCGAGATCAAGCCGATCAACGTCGAGGATGCCTACTATATCCTCGAGGCTGCCAGCAACGTCGCCATCATCCCCGGTTACGGTATGGCGGTTGCCCAGGCCCAGCACGTGGTCAAGGAACTGGCCGAGCTGCTGGAGCAAAACGGCGCAGAGGTCAGTTT
>JAZBNW010000164.1:0-19496 GCA_036350855.1 Halieaceae bacterium | reverse complement strand
TCAGGCCAGGGGTGTTTGGGATAGCGCCCCTTCATTTCCCGTTTCACCTCCTGGTAACTGCTGCGCCAGAAGCCCGCCAGATCGCGGGTGACCTGCAGCGGCCGCTGGGCCGGTGACAACAGGTGAACCAGCAGCGGCACCCTGCCATCGGCCACGGTGGGGGTTTCCTCGCAACCGAACATCTCCTGCAGCTTGACCGCCAGCACGGGCGTTTCCTGGCAGTAGTCGATGGGGATGACCGAGCCCGAGGGCACGGCGATGCGCTCCGGCGCCAGCCGCTCCAGGTCCAGCGGCAGTGGCCAGGGCAGGCGCGCGTGCATGATCGTCTTCAGGTCCAGTTTCTGGAAGTCCTCGAGGCGGCGCACGCTCCCCAGGAAGGGCAGCAGCCACTCCTCCAGCGTCGCCAGCAATGCCTCGTCCGACAGGTCGGGCCAGCGCAGCTCACCCCCGCTGCCGGACTCGGCCTCGCGCAATAACATGACCCGGGCGCGCCACTGTCGCAGCTGACCGCTCCAGGGCAGTATCTCCAGCCCCTTCTTGCGCACGACGCCCAGCAGGGCGTTGCTGCGGGCCTGTTCCGACACCTGCGCCATGGGCTCCCGGTTCAGCAGTACACTGCCGACCATACAGCGCCGCTCGGCGACGAACTGGTCGCTGCGATAGTCCCACTCGACGATGTCTTCCTCGCTCACCAGATGGGAGAGGATGGCGTCGAAGCTCGCGGGATCCAGCACGCTGGCAGTGTAGATACGATCGGTCGCCTCGCCTGCGTGCCCGCCAATCTCGGCGACCGCAAGCCAGGGTGAACCCACAAGGGAGTCCTCGGCCGGCAGCACCGCGCTGCGTCCATTGCTCAGCAGGTAGCGGGTGCCGTCGCCCCCGGCGCGCAGGCGGGCAATGCGATCGGGATAGGCGCTGGCCAACAGCACCCCCACCGCCGTTGACAGGGCGATACCAAAGGCCGCCTTGCCGGGCTTGTGCCCGGGTTCGTCCAGCCCCAGTCGGGTGAGGTTCCGGGCCTGCTGCCAGATCCGTTTGAACCAGGACTGCAGTTCGGGCGGGCAGCGACTCTCGCCCATCAGTATTGCCAGGCTGGATGCGATGTCCGTGTCCTGGCCCGCCAGGGGGTTGCGCTCCGACAGGATCGCCGCCAGCAGGCAGGCGGTCTCCTGGGCATTGATATCGCTGCCTACCAGCAGCATGTGGGCGAGCCGCGGGTGCAGGGGCATCTGCGCCATGCGCACCCCCTGGGGAGTCAGCTGGTACCTGCCCTCCCGGTTCCGGTAGGTCGCGCCGCAGGTCTCGAGCACCTCGAGACCCTGCTCGAAGGCCGGTTGCGGCGGCGGGTCCAGCCAGTCCAGGTCGCCGGGCTCGTTGACGCCCCAGGCCAGCAACTGCAAAACCAGCGGCGCCAGGTCTGCCTGCAGCAATTCAGGCGTGGCGTGGGCCACCAGCCGCTTGTGCTGCTCCTCGCTCCACAGCCGGTAACAGAAGCCGGGGCCGAGGCGACCGGCGCGACCCTCGCGCTGTCGGGCGGAGGCCCTGGAGATACGGCGGGTGGTCAGTCGCGTCATACTGGTGGCACTGTCGAATACGGCCTCGCGCACCAGGCCCGAATCCACCACCACATCAATACCTTCTATGGTAAGGCTCGTTTCCGCGATATTGGTGGACAACACCACCTTGCGGCGCCCCGCGGGGGCGGGCTCGATCGCCTGTTGCTGGCGCTTCAGCGTGAGACTGCCGAACAGCGGCGCCAGCAGGACCTCCTCATCCCGACCGGTCTCCTGCAGGGCGCGGGATAGTTCCCGGGCGACCTGGAGGATTTCCCGCTGGCCCGGGAGAAACACCAGGATACTCCCCTCGTGGGCGGACAGGGCGTGCATCACCGCCTGCACCGTGGGTGGGGTGATGGGGTCGCGCAACTGATAAGGCAGGCCGTGACGGGTGGTCACCGGGAACTGGCGTCCCAGGGATGTCACCACGGGCGCGTCGCCCAACAGCTTTGCCACCGCCTCGCCGTCAAGGGTTGCAGACATGACCAGCAGCTTCAGTGGCGGACCTTCCCGCAGCAGTTCCCTGCCCTGCAGTATCAGCGCCAGGCACAGGTCGGAGTCCAGGTTGCGCTCATGGAATTCGTCGAAGACGACCAGGGCGACATCTTCCAGCCCGGGGTCGCGCTGCAACTGGCGGGTGAGAATACCCTCGGTGATCACCTCGATCCGGGTGCGCTGGCTGACACAGGTGTCGAGGCGAATGCGGTAGCCCACGGTTTCGCCGACACTTTCCCCCAGCAACTGCGCCATCCGGGCGGCGGCGGCGCGGGCGGCCATGCGCCGGGGTTCCAGCACCAGGATCTTGCGCCCTTCCAGCCAGGGCTCCTCCAACAGCGCCAGGGGCACGACGGTGGTCTTGCCGGCACCGGGGGGCGCCTGCAGTACCAGTTCGTGGCGCTCACGCAACTGCTGTCTGAGCTCGTCGAGAACCTCAGTGACAGGCAGGTCTGAAATATCGTCTGGCAACATCCGGTCATCTTAGCCGAGGCCGCCGCCCGCGGCCATGGATTCCAGTGCCCAAGCGGGGTCAGCCGGAGCGCGTCCGCAACAGTCCCCGACGCCCCATCCCGGGGCGAACCCGCACCGCGACAGAGCAACAGGGGGCCGAGCGGGCGGGGTACGGATAACTGTGGCGACCGTAGGACTGCAAAAAAGCGATAAAAGGTCACAGTTTTGCCATCTTGCAGCCGCATCATCCGGGCTGGCAGGAAATTTGCAGTTACGTGGACAAGCAGTAACGCCAACCGCTGAAGGAGGGTAGAACCATGACCAGTCTGGAACAGCACCTGCGCAGTATCGAGCAGTCGACCGCGGGTTGCGCACCGGCAGTGGCTTTCTTCGACCTCGACAGAACCCTGATCGCGGGCTACTCGATCCTCGCCGTTGCCGGCGAAACCGCACGCCGCGCCGCACGCCAGGGCGAGTTGCGCCAGGCCGGCCGGGTGTTCCGGGATCTGCTGCGGCACCGGGTGGACAGGTCCGGGAGCAACTACCACCGGGTGGTGCGGCGGGTCACCAGGTCGCTGCAGGGTGTGCCGGAGGCGGTGCTCAAGGAGATCGGCGAGGAGGCCTACCGCAAAGGCATCGAGAAGACCCTGTACAGCGAGGCGGTCACCCTGGTGGAAGCGCACCGCGCCGCCGGGCACAAACTCGTCATCGTCAGCGCCGCCAGCCGCTACCAGGTGGAACCGGTGGCCAGGGTACTGGGCATCCAGGAGATTTGCTGCACCCGCCTGGAGGTTCAGGACGGCAGTTTTACCGGCCGGCTGGTGGCCCCGCTGTGCTACGGCGAGGGCAAGACACTGGCCGCCCGTGGCGTCGCCCGCCGCAACAAGGCAAGGCTCGAAAACTGCTGGTTCTACTCTGACTCCAGCGACGACCTGCCCCTGCTGAAAGCGGTCGGCCACCCGGTGGCGGTCAATGCCTCCGACAAGCTCGGCGTGCATGCCCGCGCCAGGCAGTGGCCACAGTTGCAGTTCCACACCCGCGGCCTGCCCGGTGTCGAGAGCGTCGCCCGAACCGTGATGACGGGGCAGGCGCTGCTGGCGACCAGCGCTATCGGCCTGCTCGGGCGCCGCCTGGGCGTGGGCGAAAACCGCAATATCAACCGCATGACCCAGCTGCTGGGAGATGTGGGTGCCGGCGTCGCGGGGCTGGAATTCGAGATCGAGGGACGGGAGCACCTGAGTCGGCAGCGACCCGCGATTTTCGTGTTCAACCACCAGAGCCTGCTCGATTCACTGGTGCTCGCGCACCTGCTGCGCAAGGATGTGGTGGCTTTCTGCAAGAAGGAAATGGCCAGCAACCCGCTGGTAGGGCCGCTGCTGCGCCAGATGGATACGGTTTTTGTGGATCGCGAGGAGAAGGACCAGTCGGCCCTGTTGCAACAGGCCCTGGCTGTGCTGGCCAGCGGCCGCTCACTGGTCATTGCACCGGAGGGAACCCGCAGTGTGCTGGGGGAAATCCAGCCCTTCAAGCACGGCGCATTCTACCTGGCGCGCAAGGCGGGTGTGCCGCTGGTGCCGATCGTACTGCACAACGTCAAGGACGCCCTGCCCAAGGGGGCCCTGCTGCTGCGCCCGGCGACTATTCGTGTCACCGTACTGCCGGCGGTGCAGCCGCAGGACATCAGGAGCGTGCGCGCCGCCTGCAGCGCGCTCGAGGACCGGTATATCGAGTTACTCGGCAAGTCCCGCCAGGCCGCCGTGCCTCACCGGGCCACCGCCTGACGCCACCGCCGGCAAACGCCCCGGGCGAACCGGCTGTGCGCTTGCCACGCCAGCTGCTAAGCTGTGGCCAGACACCTGCGGAGAAAACACCATGACACTACTGGCGCTTGGCTTACTGCTGTTTGCGGGGCTGCACCTGATCAAGTCCCTGGCACCTGGCCTGCGCAGCGAACTGCAGGGGCGCCTCGGGGAAAACGCCTACAAGGGCATCTTCTCGCTCCTGGTGCTGGCGTCCCTCGCCCTTGTGGTGTTCGGCTGGCGCAGCGCCGCACCCGAATTTGTCTACGCACCCTCCCCGGCGCTGACAGCGCCCGCACTGCTGTTGCTGGTACTGGCCTTCGTGTTGCTGGTGGTCAGCACCCGGCCCTCACGCCTGCGCCGGGTGGTGCGCCATCCACAGCTCAGCGGGGTTGCCCTGTGGGGCATCGCCCACCTGCTGCTCAATGGCGACAGCCGGGCGCTGCTGCTGTTCGGGGGAATGACCGTGTGGGCGGTGGCGGAAATGCTGGCGATCAATCGCCGCGACGGCAGCTGGGTCAAACCCCCGGCACCCGGACCGGCAGCCGACCTGCTCAACCTGCTGATTGCCGCGGGCCTCGTCGCCCTGGTGGTCTACCTGCACCCGTGGCTGGCGGGCGTGGCGGTTACAGGCCATTTACAGCGATGATACGCGCGCTGCTGCAAGCCCGGCGCTGGGACTCCAGCGCCTGGTAGGCCGCGCTGTCGTAAAATTCATCGATCGCCTCCAGTGAGGGAAATTCGATCACCACCAGCTGGCGGGGCTGGTAGTCACCCTCGTAGACCCTGAAACTGCCGCCCCGAACCAGGTAGCGCGCCCCCGCCTGTTCCAGCAGCGGCCTGAGTGCCTGCTGGTAGGCGAGATAGTGCGCTATATCGAGAACCTCCAGATCGGTTATCACATAGGCAGCCACGTTCCGCCTCCCCGGGGCCCGTTTACGTCCTGGTTAAGTTAACGGAGGGCGGGAAAAAGGAATTGTCCTGGGTCAATAAAATGGGCGCGGCGCCAGTGGGCGCCGCAACCCGGATTGTATCCGGGCTCCTATAGCTGGGGCCTGATCAGGAATTTTTCGCCGGTGGCCTGCTTGCCGTAGACCGCAAGCGCCTCCAGGGACAACACCTGCCGCAGGGAGATCTCCCGGGTGTAATGGCTGGCAAAGGTGGTCTTGATTTCCCGCGCCACCCGGGCCCGCAGCTCCATGGTTTTCCCGGGGCCGACTTTCTGCAGGAAGGGGAACAGCAACCAGCCGCCGACGCTCCAGCTGAAGCCGAAGTTGCGGGTGAGCGTGGTGGGGCTGCGATCGAGCGCGCCGTAGATATAGACCTGTTTGAACACATCCGAGCCATAGCGGTTGTACACTTTCATGCTGCTGGCCGCGGCGGCCTCCATGCAGCTGAGAATCTGGCTGGCGAGTTTGCCACCACCAGTGGCGTCAAAGGCCAGGGTCGCGCCTGTCGCTTTCAGCGCGGCGGTCAGCTCATCCATAAAACTGTCGGACGATGAGTTCACAATGTATTTTGCGCCCAGCTCGCGCAGGATTTTTTCCTGCTCTGGCTTGCGCACGATGTTGACCAGGTCGACGCCGTCGGCGATACAGACACGGTTCAGCATCTGGCCCAGGTTGGAAGCCGCTGCGGTATGCACCAGCGCCTTGTGGCCTTCCCTGCGCATGGTTTCCACCATGCCCAGAGCGGTCAGGGGATTGACGAAGCAGGAGGCCCCCTCGACCGCGCTGGTACCCTCCTCCAGCGGCAGGCATTGCTGTACATTGAGGCAGCGGTACTGGGCATACATTTCGCCGCCGACCATACCGACGGTTCTGCCCAGCAGTGCCTGCGCAGCCGCGGAACTGCCCGCCGCCACGACCACCCCGGCACCCTCATTGCCGACCGGCAGCGATTCGTTCAGTCGCCCCGCCACCATCTTCATCGCCGCGGCGGGTATCTCCGCGGTCAGCACCGGGCGCTCCGGTGTACCGCCGGTGCGAAAACTCGCTGGATCGGCGGGACCCACCAGCAGGGCCAGGTCCGATGGGTTGATCGGTGTTGCCTCGACGCGTACAAGTACCTCGTCGGGACCGGGCTCGGGGAACTCCACCACTGCCAGTGACACTTCCAGGGTATTGTCATCTTTCACCAGTGAACGTAATTGCAGGCCGGTCGTTGTCATGTGGGTGCCTCGTGCATAAATGAATTTGCGCTGCTCAATGAGCTCTACTATGGTGTCGAACCAACAGGTCATATACCCCGGTTCGCAGCTCGAGCGGGCCGCAAGGATAACATGCATGCGCATTGCACCCAGTACCTCCCGGCATAAAAATCGCCGATCCCGGCATCGCCTGCTGTGTGCCTGGCTGCTCCTCGCCCTGGCGGGCCTTGCCAGTTGCACCGGCATCCCCGACGGCGTACAACCGGTGCAGGGCTTCGATTCGGAGCGCTACCTGGGCAGGTGGTACGAGATCGCCCGCCTGGACCACAGTTTCGAACGCGGCCTCAGCCAGGTCACCGCACAATACGCGCCCGGGCCCGGGGACAGCCTGCGGGTACTGAACCGCGGCTACAGCGCCGCAGACGGCTGGCAGTCTGCCGAAGGCAAGGCGCTGTTCGTGGGCCCGGCGGACCAGGGCCACCTGAAAGTATCATTTTTTGGTCCGTTCTACGGTTCGTATATCGTTTTTGAACTGGACCCGGATTACCAGTACGCCTTCGTCTCGGGCAACAGCAAATCCTACCTCTGGCTGCTGGCGCGAACACCCACCATCAGCCCGGAGCTGCGCGCGCGGTTTATCCAGCGCGCGAAAGAGCTGGGCTTTCCCGTCGGGCAACTGATCTTCGTCGAGCAGGACGCCAGCGGGGAAGCGAAAGCCAAATAGTCACTTCATTTGGAACCCCGCCCACCTGTAAGGGCGGGGTCGGAGCCGCTATACTGCCGGCCCCGCAAACAACCTTAGCCGGCTCCCCATGTCCGTATTCAGCAAAGACAACCAGCCCCTCGCCGACAAGGAAGCACTGGCGCGGCACATCCACCTGGCCCTGGCGGTGGAACGCCCCGCGGGCCTCGAACTGGAACTGGCTTACCAGCTGGTCACGCGGCTGTTCAAGCCGACCATACTGGGTGCGGACAATATTCCCGACCGGCCCTGCCTGTTCGTCGGCAACCACTCCCTGTTCGCGCTGGACGGCTGGATCCTCGGACCACTGATGCTGAAGGAGCTCGATCGCTTTCCCCGGGGGCTGGGGGACAAATTCCTGTTTGCCAATGCCGGCGTGGGCAACTTCGTCCTCAAGCGGGGCGGGGTGATGGGTCACCCGGAGGTCTGCAGTGCGCTGATGAAGGCGGGGCAGGACCTGATCGTTTTCCCCGGCGGAGCTCACGAAGCGGTCAAGCCCGCCAGCATGAAGTACGAGCTGCAATGGAAGGAGCGGTACGGCTTCGTCAAACTGGCGGCAAAACACGGCTATACCATCATGCCCTTCGGCCTGGTGGGCCCGGACGAATTCTACGGCCACCTGATCGAGGGCCAGGACCTCCCGGACTCCCGCCTGGGCGGCTTGCTGAAACGCCTGGGGCTGCTCACCGACAATATCCGCAGCGACATCCTTCCCCCCATTCCCGTGGGCGCCCTGGGTACCTGGCTGCCCAAACCCCAGCGCTGCTACCTCGGTTTCGGGGAACCCATCGACCTGGCCAGGTACGAGGGCCGAACCCCCACCAGGAAAGAGCAACAGGCCATCCGGGGGGCGGTAGCAGAGCAGATAGAAACCCAGCTCGCAGAGCTGCTGTTCACCCGTGAACAGCACCGGGGTGAAGACAGCCTGCTGCGGCGCCTGCTCTCCATCTGACCCGGCCCCTCTCCCGAGGCGCGCCATTTTCGACAGACCAGCTTGCCAATTCTGGCAAGCGCGGGCTGACGAAGCTCTTGCCTCTCCCCATCGCCGTTTATCCGGAAATATTTATTCTCTTTATTTTTAGATAGTTATCGAACTTATCCAGAATTTACATCACATGGCACGCTCTTTGCTATACATGATATATCTGTGGGATTTTGTGCCATCTGACCCAGTCGGATGGTTTTCACGTAACTGCAACATGACAGGACTATAGTGACGACAATGGCAGACCCGAACCATAGCGTTTCCAGCCAGCCCCGGCCTGCCGGCACCGCAGAGAGCGCGGACCTCACCCTGCTGCAGGTCATGGGCAGCGTGCTCGCCGCCGGTTTCGGTGTGCAGTCAAAGGAAAACAAGGTCAGGGATTTCACCCGCGGCAAGCCCCTGCATTTCATCCTCGCAGGCCTCATTTTTACCGCAGCATTGCTGGTGAGCCTGGTCGCGGTGGTGACGCTCGTCGTTTAACGCTTTATGGCCCGCCAGGGAAGGCAGGCCCACCCATACTCTCCGGAGTCCATTTGGCTGCCCCTGTCGGGGCAGTTTTTTTATCTGTTGCGGCTACGGTTTCCGGCGCTTACTTTGCCGGCGCTATATCCAGCGCCGCCAGGTTTGCCACCATGTCCTGGGCCGAGGTGCCGGGCTGCACCTGTCGGTCGATCTTCAGGACCGTGCCATCAACGCCGATATAAAAGGTCTCCCGCCGGGCAAACGCGCCTCCCTGCAGCACGCCATAGGCCTCGGCCACCGCCTTCGAGGGATCACTCAGCAGCGGAAAATCCGCTCCCGTGGATTCGGCGAAACCGATATTGTCCTGCAGCGGATCGACGCTGGCCATGAAGTAAGCCACGTCGTATTTGCGGATCTGGTCGCCGTTCTGTGCCAGTGACTTGCACTCGATCGTGCAGCCGCTGGTAAAGGCTTTGGGAAACCAGGCGATGACCACCGCCTGCTTGCCCTTGTAGTCGGCGAGTGTGTAGGTCTTGCCGTCGGAGCCCTGCAGGGTGAAGTCCGGTGCCGGATCCCCCACTTGCAGCTCGCCGGCGTGAACCGCGAACGCCGATAGCGCCAGGCAACACAGCAGTGCCAGATTTTTCATCTCAATCTCCTCTTTGCGGAATCCAGGGCGCGATAGTGCGCTCATCGGGGTGTACGGCGCAAGCGCGCCGGAAGATCATCCCGCAGGATGCTAGTGTGGGGGCACGTCGGAGCACCAGCCCAGAATCATCGCCGCCAGCTGGGCGCGGCGCTCGTCGTGTTTGCGGTCATTGCGCAGGTCGTCGAAGATTTTCGCCAGGCGCTTGCGCTCCCGGTCGCTGATGCCCTCCAGTGGGGGCTGGGTGAGGTCCAGCACGTTGCGGTCGGCGTGGGTACGGGTGCTGACCAGGCGCTGGTGCAGCAGGGCGCGGCCCAGCAGCACGAAGGGGAAATTGATATTCTTTGACGGGCCATAGCACACCATGTTGCCGCCGGTGGGAATGCCCCTGACCTTCATCTGGCCTATTTTATCCGCGTACTTGCGGGCACCCCACACCCCGCTCACCGCGCCGCCGGCACCCGCCACAAGCGTACCGAGACCGCCCAGCAGGCCGCCGCTGGCAACATCCAGCGCCATACCGGTGGTGCCCCCCACCACGGCTCCGGCGGAGGCCGCTGCCGCCGTCAGCGAAGTCTGGCTCAGGCCCCACAGGTACCACTTCTCGATGTTGAACAGGTCCGACTCCTCGAGTTCGAGGCTGTGCTCGGATTTGCTCAGGTTGGAATAGTAGTAGAGTTCCTCGACCCGCTGCCGGCACTGGCGTTCGCGCTTGACGAGGTGGGCCTTGTAGCGCTCGAACAGCAATTTCTGCACCGGCTCCAGGGGCAGCCCCTCGGGTACGGCCTGCTCCACCTTGTAGTCGATGGCATCGACAATGAAATCGGTAATGTAGCTGCTGGCGCCCTGGGCCTGCAGCTGCCGGTCCTGTCGCAGGATTGCCACAGCCCGCTCCAGCGGCTCCCGCCAGTCCGGGTGCAGGTGGCCGAACAGCTCCAGCAGCTCCAACTGCTTGGTGACTTCGGCCCGGTGGGCATCGAAAACACGCACGGTGCGAAAAAACTGGCCCAGGCCGGCCGTCCACTCCGCAACAAACTCGTCACTCTCGATGGGGTTGATCAGGGCCAGGCTGGGCTGCCCGCTCCAGCGCAGGATTTCCATCTCCGCCTCGTAGTCGGCACCGTAGGGGCAGGAGCCGTCCACCACGTAGATGATGCCCGCCCCGTCGACGACAGGGCGCAGTGCCTGGCACTCGTCCCGGTAGTTGGGGTCGCCCTCATGCCGCTCGACGAAAGCCCTCACGGTTTCGGGCCGCGCGGCGGCGTCGCTGCAATGGGCATTGAGCCAGTCCAGTACGGCCCGGGCACGCTGCAGGCCGGGGGTGTCCACCAGCACGTAGAGCGTTTCACCGTCTACCTTCATGGGATAGCTGTTGGCTTCGCGGGTAGACCCCGCCTTCGCGTCGATATACACGCTGTCGTCGCGCGCCAGTGTTGCCACGATACTCGATTTGCCCTTGTTGGGCCGACCCACGACGGCAAAAGTCGGTGTGGTCACGGCGCTTCCTTCCAGGTCAGTTCATTCATGTCATCCCCTTTCCAGCGCCTGCACATCGACAAGGTCAAAGGGCAGGGCCCGGGCAAAAACCTGCCAGTCCCCCAGCCGTGCTGCAGATACCGGCTTGTGCGGCAAGGGTACGAGGAACAGGGTGCAGCGCGGAACCCTGGCGAAATTACCGAGGAAGTCGGCCAGATCCGCCATCGGGGGCTCCCAGGATTTTGTCGCGACGAAGAGTTGTTCAACGGGCTTGTCGAAGCGGCTGGCCAGGCGCTCCAGCTCTGCCGGTACCGGGCCCAGGCCCGCATTGACGATATTGCCATCCGCCACCGCGGCAAAGGCCTCGAAAGCGGCCACATCCTCCGGCGTCAGGGCGTTCGCCCAGTTCAGCAGCAGCAGGCCCTGATCGACCGGGACCCCGGAGATATCGCGCGCTGGTGGGCGGGCACCCGCGCCCTCCCCCTGGGTTCGCACCAGGGGCGTCTTCATGCGGGCCAGCACCCGCTCACTGCCGGGCAGCCGCGTGATGGCAGTGCGCATCTGTTGCCCGTAGAAATACCTGGAAAGCAGCCACAGCAGCAGGCGGGGAAACAGGGCATAGCACAGCATCGACATGATCAGGAACGGCCACCAGCCGCGCATGGCCTCGATGTTGTCGGGGCCCAGGGAGGTGATGGCCGGGTGAAACCGGGTGGCGAAGATCAGGTCGCCGCCAACCGTCGCCTGGGGCAGCCAGGCGGACCAGGGCGCCGCCAGCGCCGCGGTCATGTCCTCCACCAGGCTGTCACTGAGCTGGAAGGTGGAGCCCCAGACAAAGGTGAAATCGCTTAATGCCAGCACCACGAAAAACGCCGCGATCGCACCCAGCGTAAACAGGGCGCCCAGCTCCTGCCCGTAGCGCAGGAACACCAGTCGCACCACGGACTGCGCCTCGCGCAGGTAGCGCCGGTCGGGAAATGCCCGGGCCACCAGCAGGCGCGCCGGATTGAGGGGCAGCACCACGGGTGCCTGCCCCGGCCCGAGGGTAAACGCCATCACTACCGCCGCCACCAGGCACAGGAGGAACTGGATGACAACGAACAACAGCAGGAACATGAATACGTTGACCAGCCCGCGCCCGCTGGTCAGCAAAAATGCAGCCATGCCGGAAAAGCCAAAAAACAACGCCAGCAGGCGACCCAGGGCTGCCGCCGAGGCCTCGCTCAGCCAGGGCTCCTTGCTGCCATCAGCCCCCCGTCGCTGTGCGGAGACCGCATCGAGCCAGAACAACAGCCGGCCGCTGTCGTCCCCCGCGCTGCAGTCGACAGCTATCGCGTGGTCCCGCTCCCTGGCGGTCTGCACCGGCAGCTCCTTGTCGAGTTCCAGCTGCTCGGCCAGGTGGTATAGCTGGGATAACGTGGGCGTTTTTCCTGGCATCGTGGTCCTTTTGGGCAGCAGGGTCGCTGGCTTGCAGCTGGCGCTCGTGACGGCAAGTGTGCGAGTGGGAAACGGGGGTGTCAATCGGGCGCGGTTGTCCACCGCAAAAAGAAAAACCCAAGTGAGCGCAAAAATGTCATATTCTACGCAGCTCGCAGACCGCCAACACCAGAGGTATCCCATGGCCAAACCGAACTACGCTTTTGAAAAACGGCAGCGCGAACTTGCCAAGAAAAAGAAAAAGGAAGAAAAAAAGCTGCAAAAGACCCGCGGCCAGGAAACGCCCGATGACGCAATGACCCCCCCGGCTCCCGGGACCGGCGACCCGGCTGACGCCAGCTGAAGGCGTTTCCGCCAGCCAACCCATAGCGGGGATGCCGTTGATGCCAGGCCGTGAGGAACAGCAGTGGCCCTTTCGCTGGGAACTCCTGCTGCGCTATCGTTTTATCGAGACGATCGCCCTGTGGGAGGGCCGCCTGACTACCCGCCACCTGTGCGACACTTTCGGTATCGGCCGGCAACAGGCCAGCAAGGACATCAACAATTACCTGCGTGAAGTCGGCCCGGGCAACCTGGAATACGACAAGTACCTCAAGGGTTACAAACCCACCGCCGACTTCCTGCCGCGGGTTACCCAGGGCCTGGCGGACGAGTACCTGCACCTGATGGCTCGCAACAACGAGCTGATGAACGTATTCGAATCACTGTCGCTGAATATGGCCAATGTCGAGGTGCTGTCCCAGCCCGTGCGGGACGTGAAGCCCGAAGTATTGCGCCCCATCATGCAGGCCGCCCGCCAGCAGAAGCGACTCGACGTGGATTATGTCTCCATCAACAATCCGGACCGGGAAGGACGGATTATCGTACCGCACACACTGGTGTACACGGGACTGCGCTGGCATGTGCGGGCCTGGTGCGAAAAGAACCAGGAGTACCGCGATTTTGTCCTCAGCCGCTTCCGCGACATACCCGAAATAATGGATGAATCCGGGCACGGCGTGGATGGGGACAGCCAGTGGAATACCCGGGTCACCATCCGGGTGACGCCGGACCCGCGCCTCAGCCGGGCACAACAGGAAGTCGTGGAGGTGGACTACGGCATGGACAACGGCGTGCTGGAGGTAAGCACGCGGGGCAAGCTGGTACCCTATGCCCTGAAGTTGTTGCATATCGACCCGAATGAGACGCTTGCGGACCCCACGGCGCAACAGATTATCGTGGCGAACAGGGCGGAATTACTGCCCTGGTTATTCGGCTGACCAGGGGAGTCGCTGACAATGATCGAACACAATGAATACGAGCAGGCCTTTTCCGAACGGGGCTTCTGGGACAAGCTGAAAAGCTATGCAAAATCTGCGGGGAAGGAGGTGGTGGAGAAGGCACTGCTGCTGTTCTACGCGGCCCAGGAGGAAAAGGCGCCAAAATGGGCCAAGGCGACGATTGCCGGCGCCCTGGGCTACTTCATCGTCCCCCTGGATGCCATTGCCGACTTCACTCCCGCGGTCGGCTACGCCGATGACCTCGGGGTGCTGGCCCTGGCCATCGCGGCCGTCGCCACCTACATCAACGACGATGTCAGGGCCAGGACGGCGGCGCGGATGAAAGCCTGGTTCGGCGACGACACCGCAGCGCTCGACGCGCCCGATTCCGCCGATACCAGCGACTGAGCGGAGCAGACCTGTGACGACGACAGCCGACATCGTGAAGTTCATGGCCAGCGACTTCCCCCAGAACAACAGCATTATCGAGGCCACCGGCAACCGTGGGGCCACGGTACGCCACCGCATCGGTGTGAACGAACTGCGCCCGGGTGGCACGGTGTCGGGACCGGTGATGATGGCGGTGGCGGACGTGGCCCTGTACGCGGCCATCCTGGGGGAAATCGGCATCGTGCCCCTGGCCGTCACCACCAGCCTGAATATCAACTTCCTGCGCAAACCCGCCGCCGACAGGGACATCATCGGCGTATGCACCCTGATAAAAGTCGGCAGGAGCCTGGTGACAGGCGATGTCTATCTTTACTCCGAGGGGGATGACCGCCCGGTGGCGCACGCCGTGGGCACCTATTCAATACCCCCGGCTGCTGCTTAGCTCAACAGGGACTTCGCCATTCCCATCAGGCCGCCGACGCCGCCGACCGAATCCAGCAGGTTGCCACCGCTGCTGGCCTTGTCCACCACCTGGGGCAGGGCGGCAGCCAGCCCCTGCTGGGCGGTGGCCGGGTCGATGCCCAACTGGCTGGCGAACTTTGAGATATCGGCCTGACCAAAAACACTCGCGATGGTGTCGGCGGAAATCGGCGCGTTCGCACCATCCCCCAGCCAGGAGGACAAGACCGCGCCCAGATCGCCATTCTGGCTCATTTTGCTGACCAGTCCCGCCAGGTCGATACCGCCCTGGCTGTCGCCGATCAGGCTCGACAGCGCGCTCTGGACGGTGGCAGGATCCAGCGAAAGACCTGCGTTGTCATTCAACAGCTTTGTCGCGATAGCAGCTATATCCATTTGCATTCCCTCTCGATGATTGTCGGCAATTTATGTGGCGAAAGCAGTATAGACCGTATCAGGCTTTTTGCAGGCGCCGGAACCAGACCAGGGGAATTTCCCGGTCGACCTTTTCAAGGTATTCCCCCTGGTGTTTGTTGATCTTGACCACGGTTGCCCACAGTGCCTCACGCTCCCCGGGCTCGACGTCCTCGGCCAGCGCCTCGAAACGCTCCTGGCCCAGTTGCACGGTGACCCGGGGGTTGGCCCGCATATTGAGGTACCAGGCGGGATGGCTTTCCATACCGCTGTTGGAGGCCGATACGGCCACGGAGTCGCGATAGGGGTAGCAGGCAATCGGCACCGTCCTTTGCTTGCCTGTCTTGCGCCCGGTGGTGGTCACCAGGGCCACATCGATCCAGCCCATACGGGCGCCGAAGCGACCGCCGGACAGTTTGTACAGCAGCTTGTGGACCCGGCCGAAATACTTCCAGTTGATCATCGAAGGTGCTTCCCGCTCATGCAAAGCCGCAATTCTAGCATTCGTAACTGCGGTGTCGGGGAAGTACCGTAGCGGCGCGGACTACCAGATTAAACCCGGTGGCAGTTCATGGCCGCGACGCCCGCCGGCGCAAGGGCATGGCCGGAATCAGCTCTTGAGCCTGGCGAAGACGTCCACCGGCACGGGAAAGACGATGGTGGAACTCTTGTCACCGGCGATCTCCACCAGGGTCTGCAGGTAGCGCAACTGCACCGCCTGGTCCTGGCCGGACAGCACCTTGGCCGCCTCCGCCAGCTTCTCGGCCGCCTCGGCTTCTCCCATCGCGTGAATCACCTTGGCGCGGCGCTCACGCTCGGCCTCCGCCTGTTTCGCCAGGGCGCGAACCATGGTCTCATTCAGGTCGACATGCTTGATTTCGACATTCGCCACCTTGATACCCCAGGCGGCTGTCTGTTTGTCGAGAATGGTCTGGATGTCGGAGTTGAGCCGGTCCCGTTCCGCCAGCATATCGTCCAGTTCATGCTGGCCCAGCACCGAGCGCAACGTGGTCTGTGACAACTGGCTGGTGGCCTCCAGGAAATTCTCGACCTGGATGATGGCCCGCTCCGGGTCTACCACCCTGAAGTACAACACCGCATTGACCTGCACCGAGACATTGTCGCGGGAAATCACGTCCTGGGTGGGCACATCCATGACCACGGTGCGCAGATCCACCCGCACCATCTGCTGCAGCACCGGGATAACGATGATCAGGCCTGGCCCCTTCACCTTGTAGAAACGCCCCAGCATGAAGATTACACCGCGTTCGTACTCCCGCAGCACCCGGAACATGGATGCGATCAAAGCAATGACCAGGACCAGCACTACCACGCCAAAATATTGCGCATCAAACATCAGGTTTTCCCTCCTTTTCCTTGCTGACTTTCAGGGTGAGACCGTCGATCTCATTGACCAGTACCCTGTCCTGTGGAACCAGCGTCTCGGGACAGGCAACCTCCCATAACTCCCCGTCAAGCCGCGCCCAGGTAATGCCGTCATTCACCGATTCCACCGTCGCGACGGTACCCACCAGGTGGCCCAGACCCGTGCGCACCACCTGTCGCCTTGCGCGCATGAGCATGCCCATGGCAAACACCAGCACCCCCACACTGACGGCGGCAAAAGCGGCGATCATCGGCATGGCGATCTGGTAGCCGGGCAACTCGGTATCCATCAGCATGATCGAGCCGACCACGAATGCCGCCAGCCCGCCGAGACCGAGGACACCGAAACTCGGGGTAAAGGCCTCCGCCGCCATCAGGCCGACCC
The DNA here is from genome assembly GCA_036350855.1 of Halieaceae bacterium. Taxonomy (GTDB): domain Bacteria; phylum Pseudomonadota; class Gammaproteobacteria; order Pseudomonadales; family Halieaceae; genus JARRPM01. Next base: position 3,003 of record JAZBNW010000164.1, on the reverse strand, counting down.
CGAGCAGGATCAGGGCCAGGCCGGAATAGCTCACGGGCAGCACCTGGAACGCGTACAGGGCCAGCAGCAGGCACATGGCGCCCACCACACCGGGCACTCCGATGCCGGGGCTGTAGAATTCGATAATCAGGCCGTAAATGCCGATAAGCATCAGCACGTAGGCGACGTTGGGATTGGTGATCACCGCGAGAAATTCACTGCGCCAGTCAACCGGGTGCTGGTACACGTCCAGCCCCTCCAGCGACAGCACCCGGGCAACACCGGCCACCTCCACCTCGCGCCCGTCGAGCTGCGCCAGCAACTGCGTCCGGGAGCTGGCAAGCAGGTCTATCACGCCTTGTTCAAGGGCATCTTCCGCGGACAGGCTGGCGCCCTCGCGCACCGACTGTTCTGCCCACTGCGCGTTGCGGCCACGCAGTTGCGCCAGGCTCTGGATATACGCCACCGCGTCGTTGACGATCTTGTGTTCCATCGCCGAACCGGTCGAGGCTGGCTCGCCCTCACCATCGGGCTCGCTGCCGGGCAGCCCGGGCATGCCACCGATCTGCACCGGGGTCGCCGCGCCGAGGTTGGTGCCGGGCGCCATCGCGGCGACATGGGTGGCATACAACAGGTAAGTACCCGCGCTCGCCGCCCGTGCACCACTGGGAGCAACGAAACCCACCACCGGCACCTGGGAAGCGAGAATCGACTTGATCATATCGCGCATGGCGAGATCTAGCCCCCCGGGGGTATCTATGCGCAGTATCACCAGCTCCGCCCCGGCAGACTGCGCCTGGGCGAGACCCCGCACCATATGATCGGCGGTGGCTGGGCCGATCGCACCCTGCACATCGATCTGCCAGACATCGGCCCGGCCGGGCCCCGCCCAGGCGGTGAGCAACAACACTGACAACAGCGCGGGCAGCGATAGTAGCAAGTGCATCCGGTTCTTCATAACCTGAGTATCTACGCAATGCCGCGCAGGCTGCAAGGGCGGATATTGCCCATTCACGGATCGGTTGAGCTATGTCATGGAGCGCGCACCGGGCCGGGCCTATGATGACCAACCCCTGTCGAAAACCGGAGTAGCAGTATGCGGACAGTGATTTTCATGGCGATACTGGCAGCCGGCTGCGCAGTGGCCGTGGGCGCAGAGACCGCGCCGGATACCCGGCGGGAGCAGGCCGCCGCACTGGCCGGTGAGTTCATCGGACTGCTGAAACCGCAGCTGAAGCAGGCCCTCGCCGAGGGCGGCCCGACACACGCGATCGCCGTGTGCGCCGACGTCGCACCGGCGATCGCCGACTCCCTCAGCGCCGAGTCCGGCTGGACAGTAAAGAGGGTGAGCCTCAAGTCACGCAATGCCAGCCGGGCAGTACCCGACGCCTGGGAGCGCGATGTGCTACTGGCCCTGGAGCGGCGACAGGCCGCGGGAGAAGCGCCCCAGGACCTGCATTTTGGCGAGGTGGTCAACGGGCAGTACCGGTACATGCAGGCCCAGGTGGTGGAGCCCGTATGCCTGGTCTGCCATGGCAAGGGGCTTGCGGACGAGGTTCGTGAGACATTGCAGGAGTACTACCCGGACGACTGGGCCACCGGCTACAGCCTCGGCGAGGTGCGTGGCGCAATCAGCCTCTCCGGCGGGTTGTAGTTTGAACGACCGATGTTATACCCTCGATCCAGTGTGCGCCCTGCGCACCCGTCCAGCCAAAGAGTCACCGCACCATGACCGATTTCCCCAGCCCTGAGCAATGCCTGGCCCCGGGCCGTTTTATCGACAGCGCGCACCCCTCCGTCGTGGCACTGGCCACATCACTGAGCGACCCCGCCGCCGGCGAGGTCGCCAATGCGGTCAGTCTCTACTACTGGGTGCGGGACCAGGTACGCTACAACCCCTACCTCGTGGATACCTCTGCGGACGCCTACCTGGCCAGCGTCACCCTGGCGCAAGGCGAAGGCTGGTGCGTCCCCAAGGCACTACTGCTGGCGGCCCTGTGCCGCGCCGGCGGTATTCCCGCCAGGGTGGGTTATGCCGATGTGCGCAATCACCTGTCCACCGAGCGCCTGCGCCAGTCCATGCAGACCGATGTGTTCTACTTCCACGGCTACACCTCGCTTTATCTCGAGGGCCGCTGGGTCAAGGCGACGCCGGCTTTCAACATCGAATTGTGCCAGAAGTTCGCCCTGCGCCCACTCGAATTCAATGGCCGGGAGGACAGCCTCTACCACGAGTTCGATGTGGCGGGCAACCGGCACATGGAGTACCTCAACGATCGCGGCGAGTACCTGGACCTCCCCTTCGAGGAGTTGATGGCCACCATGCGGGCCCACTACCCCGGCATGCTCACCGCGGGCGACAGCGGGGCCGGCCCCCATGCCGACAGCTGGGACGCGGACGTCGCCCGCGAGGTCGGGGCTTGAACGACCGGGGCACTCAGGGGGTGCGTGTCCCGAGGGTCAGCACCGCCGCGCCCGCCAGCAACACCCACAGCAGTTCCTGCAGGTAACTGCCGAGAACCAGCATCCCCACGGTCACCGCCGCGATGGTGATCAGCCGCTCGGCGCCAGAACCGCCGCTCACGACGTGTTCGCGTTCGCGCCGCCGCAGCAGGTTGCGGGTAATACGTTGTTCGATGTAACGGACGCTTGTCATGTCACTTCTCCTGGGTCCTTGGTACGCGCCTATCCTGCCTCCGGATTGCCGGTGCTGCGATCTGTCACCTTTTCGACCTGATTGAACAGGCGACAGGTGGCGGTCCAGCTTGCGGGGCAGGGTCAGCCGCCTGAACCCCGGGGGAAGTCCTGCTCCCTGGCGCCACGCGGGACTAATCCCGGGGCTACTGCGATTAAATTGATCTGGCGTAATCGCGGCCATTCCCCGCTGGACTATTCTTGTACTGACCGACAAACCAGGAGACCCGCGCCCAATGAGCACAGAGCCATCACCACTGGAACCTGCCGGGCCCGCTGCCCCCCTGCCCCTGGAACGCCTCTACCGTCGATGTGATGCGACCGAGTTGC
>JAZBNW010000163.1:0-4362 GCA_036350855.1 Halieaceae bacterium | reverse complement strand
GAGACAAAGTTGTTGTAATTACTGGCGCCGGATCCGGCATCGGGCGGGAGCTGGCGCTGCAATTCGGTGACGCTGGCGCCAGGCTCGCCCTGTCGGATATCGACCAGAATGGTCTGGATCAGACCATCGCCATGCTGGCGCCTCGCACCGGGAGTACTGTCAAGGGCTATCTCCTGGATGTGTCCTCCCGTGAGGCGGTGTTCGCCCATGCCGGGGATGTCAAACAAGATTTTGGTGCTGCGCACTATGTGGTCAATAACGCGGGCGCGACGATTTTCGGTACGGTTGACCACACCAGTATCGAGGAATACGAGTGGCAGCTGGGTGTCAACATGTGGGGTGTACTCTATGGCACCAAGGCCTTCCTGCCGATGATGCTGGCGCAGAAAGAAGGCTGCATCGTTAATATCTCCAGCGTCTTCGGCCTGCTGGGCTTTCCCACCCAGAGCGCCTACAACATGTCCAAGTTTGCGGTGCGCGGTCTCACCGAAGCGCTGTGGTCGGAACTGGAGGGCACAGGCGTGCAGGCCGTGTGCGTGCATCCCGGCGGTATCGCAACCAGCATTGAGAAATCAGGCCGGACCTGTGCGGCCGCCACCGATGTCGACCGCCAGATCTCGGCGCAATCCGCCAAGCTGCTGATCACACCGCCGGCCGACTGCGCCGCCGATATAATCAGGGGATTACTCAAGGGCAAGAAACGCATCATCACAGGCAACAAGTCCACCACCATGTTCTGGATGGCGCGGCTGTTCCCCAATTCCTATCCACGCTTGCTGCGTTTGCTCGGCTAGGCATCCGGGACGATAATCTCCCGGCAAACCAACGATGGGGACGCCAGGACCATGCAACTGCCCCGATTGCGACGGCAGCGCTTTGGCCATTGTATCGCCTTCCGCTTTTCGGTTAGTGTAGGTCGCGGTTTTGCACCGTCCTATCACTACAAGGAGAAGCACTATGATTGGCTATGTCACCATCGGCGTTCGCGACATGGAAAAGGCGAAGAGTTTTTACACGCAGCTGCTGGCCCCGCTGGGCGCCACACTGCTGATGGATATGGATCGTATCGCATTTATCGGCAAGTCAATGGCCGAACCCATGCTCGGCGTCTGTGTCCCCTACGATGAGAAAGATCCTTCCCCCGGCAATGGCAATATGGTTGCCATCAATCCCGGCTCCAAGGAGGCGGTTGACCAATTTTACGCAAAAGCCAAGGAGCTGGGTGCGAGCTGCGAGGGCGAACCGGGACAACGCATTCCCGATATGTTCTACGGCGCCTACGTCCGGGACCCGGACGGCAACAAGCTCTGCTTCTTCCAGTTCGGCTGATAGTCACGCGACACTGCCCGAACCCCGTCGCGCTGTAATGTCCTGAGGGACGACGGTCGTGGGTTCAGGGCGGTGGTTCCACCAGTGCCTGGGGCGGTTCCACTGCCAGGCTTCCCAGCGCCAGTACCGCCTGGGTGCGGGAATGGACACCCAGTTTGCGGAAAATCTCCGTCATATGGGCCTTGATGGTCGCTTCCTTCACATCCAGCTCATAGGCAATCTGCTTGTTGAGCAAACCCTCCGAGAGCATTGAAACCACGCGAAACTGCTGTGGTGTCAGGCTGGCCAGCGCATCTGCGACATCCAGGGACTGCAGGCTGGCACCCTTGCCGGTCGCTTCCAGGCCCGGATGCAAGCCACGCTTTCCCGCCATTACCTGCTCGATACAGCTGGCCATGGTGCCTACATCCGTGGACTTGGACAGAAACCCGGCTGCACCGTGGTCTATCGCCCGGCGCACCGTGTCCGGGTGGGAGTTTGCGGAAATCATGATTACCGGCGTGCCGGGATACTGGCCAGCGAACCATGACAGTGCGGAGTAGCCCAGCGCGCCGGGCATGTGCAGGTCCAGCAACAGCAGGTCTATTCCCCGCTGCAGTTCCGCCTGGGTTTGTAACTCGGCGACGTTGGCCGCTTCGTGGAGCCGGGCATGGGGGTACAACTGCGCGATGACCTGCTGCAGCGCGCTGCGAAAAAGCGGGTGATCGTCCGCAATGAGGATTGAGAGCCCTCTTGAGTCCACTTTTGCAATCCTTTTTTGTTATGCGGGCATTGTCGCGGCTATGGCGCGTGACTGTAAAGGAAAAAAACCGGGCACCGGGCCCGGTTGGAATGACGGTCCTGGACGGCCGTAAAGGGGGCTGTGTTGACGGGTAGCATTTCAGGTGTGGAACCCCCGGCGAGCATTGGACTTTAGTCGAGTTCGGCCCCCGCTTTTGACCAAAGTCCAATGTGTTAAGGCAACCGTTGAGGTTATTACTGTGTGCGCTCAAACAACAATACCTGGATAGGGAGCTCGCACTATGAAAAAAATGAAACCTCTGGCCTCTGCACTGGTCGCGCTTGGTAGCATCGGTATCGGTGCTTCTGCCTTGGCCGATAGCACCGTGGATGCAAGAATCCTGGAACTCGAGCGCCAGCTGCAGGAACTGAAAAGCCAGGTCTCGGCGCAGCAGCAGGAAATCGCCACCAACAAGACCGAGATGCAGGCGGAGATCGACGAGGCGCGCCCGATAGCAAAGGGTACCAAGTTTACCTACGGCGGCTATATTCAGCTGGACGCGATCAACTCTGAATACAGCGAAGGCAAGCCCAACAACCTGATAGAGGACTTCTATGTGCCCTCCCTGGTGCCGGTGGAACCAGTCACCGGCAACGCGGACTCCTACACTTCGACCAACTTCAGCGCCAAGACCTCGCGATTCTTCTTTACTACCGCGACCAGGACGGATGCGGGCACTATCGGTACCCGCATCGAGCTGGATTTCGTCCTCAGTGGGCAGGGGGATGAGCGTATCTCCAACTCCTGGAGCTCGCGTCTGCGCCACGCCTTCGTGAACTGGGAGTACGGTGCCAACCGTTCGATCCTGGCTGGCCAGAGCTGGTCCACCTTTTTCAACGTGGCGGCGCTGCCTGATGTCTACGATTTCGTCGGCCCAACCGGCACGATTTTCGTGCGCCAGCCCCAGATCCGCTGGACCATGGGCGGACTGCAGCTGGCAGTTGAAAACCCGGCGACCCGTCTCAACGACAGCAGTGGCAGCACGGTCTACGACAACGGCCAGCAATTACCCGACCTGATCGCCCGTTACAACGGCAAGTGGAATGACCTGAGCTGGTCCGCAGCAGCCATGGGGCGCGAATTGCGCTACGAGGATCGCACCGTTGCTGCTATCGAAGGCGACAGCGACGAGCAGTATGGCTACGCCTTGAGCTTTTCCGGCAAGTGGATGTTCGGCAAGGACGACCTGCGCTTCATGTTCAACTACGGGGACGCGCTGGGTCGCTATATGGGCCTGAATGCCTTCAATGATGGCTACATCAAGGCCGACGGGTCGATAGAGACCTTCGACCAGTGGGGCGGGGTTATCGCCTACCAGCACTACTGGAGCGACAGGTGGCGCAGCACTATCTCCGCTTCGATCGCAGGCGCGGACAATCCCGGCACCAACCAGTTCGCCGGTGCGGACGGGCTGGCCAAGGAATACCAGTCCCTGCATGCCAACCTGAGCTGGTTGCCGGCACCTTCGCTGGCTATCGGCGGTGAGCTCCTGCTGGCTACCAAGGAGCTCGAAGACGGTCGCGACGGTGATATGAGCAGATTGCAGTTCTCGGTCAAATACGGCTTCTGAGCCCGACTCGACCAAGGTCCAGGATCACGTTGCAGCGATTGCCGGTATAGTTGCACTGGCTGCAACAATAACAACACCCAGGAGGTGTGATATGTCCCCTTTAACAGAACAACAGGCGAAAGAGTACTGGCGCCGTAACCTGTCCCTCATGATCAAGCTGATGGTGGTCTGGTTCGTGGTCAGTTTCGGTTGCGGAATACTGCTGTTTGATTTTCTCAACCAGTTCCAGGTCGGTGGTTACAAGTTGGGTTTCTGGTTCGCCCAGCAGGGTTCAATCTACGTATTCGTGGTATTGATTTTCTATTACGCCAGGAAAATGGCTGCGCTGGACCGTGAGTTCGGCGTGGAAGAAGACTAGGAGAGGCCGTTATGGACCTGCAAACACTCAGTTACCTATTTGTGGGCGCGACCTTCGCCCTCTACCTCGGGATAGCCTTCTGGGCCCGGGCGGGATCGACCAAGGACTTTTATGTCGCCGGTGGCGTCGTGCACCCCGTCGCCAACGGTATGGCAACGGCGGCAGACTGGATGTCGGCCGCATCGTTCATCTCCATGGCGGGAATGATTTCCTTCATGGGCTACGGTGGTTCGGTGTTCCTCATGGGTTGGACCGGCGGCTACGTCATCCTGGCCATGCTGCTGGCACCTTACCTGCGTAAGTACGGCAAGTTCACCGTACCGG
>JAZBNW010000162.1:0-3714 GCA_036350855.1 Halieaceae bacterium | reverse complement strand
TACAACGCCGGTGGCGTGACGCCGGCAATGGCGGTGACCCGCGCAGGGGTTGGCTCCGACTACGCGCTTGGCATGCTGGACAGCGATGACAACCCGTTCGATGGCGCAAAGACCTACAAGCTGCATTTGCCACCCAACGTGCCCGTGAACAACTTCTGGGCGGTCACCTTGTATGACACGCAGACGCGTACCCAACTGCAAACCGGCCAGTTGTTCCCGACGGTTGGCAGCCAGAGCGAGGGGATCAAGAAGAATGCGGACGGGTCCTACGACGTCTATTTCGCGCCGGAAGCGCCTGCAGGCCAGGAAGGCAATTGGCTGCAGACGGTTCCCGGCAAGAGCTGGTTCGCCATTTTGCGCATGTACGGGCCGCTGGAGCCCTGGATCAACAAGACCTGGCGTCCGGGCGATATCGAATTGGTCAAGTAATTCCTTTCGGTGGACGCTTTCGCTGTCACGAAAGACGGGGGCATCCTCCGCGGGTCCGCAGTCCGACTGCCGGCGGATGCCGATCTTGTTCCGGCCCTGAAAGCTGTGCTTGAAAGCGCGAAGGGAAGATGAAGTTCGCGGTCTCGCGCGTGCCTGGACACGTGAGGCTGCTCTGCATCTCTGGAGAGCTGACATGTCCGGCAGGTTGGCCCAAGGTCGACTGGGTGGCCAGGAGTCCACTTGCCAAGGTGAGCCCACGTAGCAGTGAGCATCCCCTGCGAGCGTACGTTGAACGATCATCTACGCATTTCAACGAGAAGGAGAACACGTTTATGAGAACCCCTCATGCAGAAGTTTAAGAATGAGATCACGGCCATGCTGCTGGCCATGCTCTACTTTGCCACATTCATTGGTGTGCTATTGCTGGTAAAGACCCTGATCCTCGCCGAATACCGGATCGAATTCAGCGCGTGGTCCACGGCCCTGGTCGGCGTGCTGGTTCTCGCCAAGGTCGTACTCGTGCTGGAGCACGCGCCGCTTGGCGCCTGGGTGAGCCACCAGTCCGCATGGGTCGACGTTCTGCTGCGCACGATCCTTTACGCCGTGGGGGTGTTCGTGGTGCTGCTGCTGGAGAAGGCCTTCGAAGGTCGGCAAGAGAACGGCGGATTCGGCCATGCCCTGGCGAGGGTGTTCCAGCATGACGATATGCCGCACGTCTGGGCCAACACCGTCTGCTTGTCGGCAGCATTGCTGGGCTACAATCTTCTCGCTGTCATTCGGCGCCACCTTGGCACTGGCGGTCTGCTCCGGCTGTTCCTCTCTCCTCTGCCGGAGGAACCGACCTTGAGCAAGGAAGGGAATGGGCAATGATTGGCGCCGACCGAAGACCCAATCAACCCGGCCTGGGAAATGGCCCGATTAGGCTCGTATCCGGCAGTTTTCAAGGAGGGTTTATGATCATGTCGCGATTCTGGCGTTTAACCCTGTTGGTCTTGGTAGGTTTCTTCGCCCTTGGGACAGAGGTCGATGCGGGCGGTCTCTACCTTTACGAGGTGGGAAGCAATGACGTGGGCCTGGCCGGTGCCGGCTACGCCGCCCGGGCCGAAGATGCCGCCACGGTCTTCACCAACCCGGCCGGGATGACCCGCCTGGACCAGCCCGCCGTGATGGCGGGGGCCCAGCCCATGTATCTGCATCTCGCGTTCAACCCGGACGGCAACACCTCGGCCGTGGCCGGCAGGCTTCCGGGAGGTGCTTCGGCCGACGACGGCGACACCAGCGGCTGGCTGCCGGCGGGCGGGCTCTACTACGTCCACCCGGTGAACGACCGGCTCCGGCTGGGCCTGGCGCTCAACGGCTACTTCGGCCTCTCCCTCGACTACGAGGACGACTGGGTCGGCCGCTATTACGTGAGGGAAGCCACCCTCCAGGCGGCCGCCATCCAGCCGGCCGTGGCCTGGAAGGTCAACGACTGGCTCTCGGTGGGGCTGGGCGTGGCGGCTATCTATGGCATACTGGATGAGAAGATCGCCGTCAACAACATCGCGCCGGCCCTGGCCGACGGCGAGTTGGAGGTCAGTGACGAGGACTGGACGGTGCAGTTCAATCTCGGCCTGCTGGTGGAACCCCGGCAGGGGACGCGTTTTGGTGTCACCTACCTCTCGGAGGCGGACCTCGATTTCAGTGATCGGGTGGAGTTCAGCGGCCTGGGTCCCGGGCTCGAAACCGCTCTCGGCAGCCGGGGCCTGCTGGATGACAAGCTCGACCTCGGCATGACCATGCCCCAGGCCGTGATGTTCAGCCTCTACCACAAATTTACGGACCGTCTGGCCCTGATGGCCAACCTGGGCTGGCAGGACTGGTCGCGCTTCGGTCGGGTGGACGTCAGCGTCAGTTCCGATACCACTTCAAGCCTGACCACGGACCTCGGCTACGATGACACCTGGCATGCCGCCCTGGGAGCCCAGTACCGGATTAGCGATGCCTGGGAACTGACCGGCGGTGTGGCCTACGACAGTGCCATGCTGGACGAGGATGAGGTCACACCCGCGCTACCGGTCGGCGACACCTGGCGCTTCGGCCTGGGAACCCGCTACGCCTGGTCGCAGGATGTGAGCCTCTCGGGCGCATACGAATTGGCCTGGAGCGGGGACATCGACATGGACGTGGCGCGCGGACCGCTGGCGGGCAGGGTGTCAGGAACATATGAAGACACAGCGCTTCACGTCGTGTACATGGCAATCGACTGGCGGTTTTAGTCTGGATCACGGAAAAAATCTCAAACGTTTGGCATGCTTTCCAAAAAGAAAGGAAAAGGGAGATGAAAAAGACGCTTTTTTTGCTCATGGGAATGATTCTGATGGTGGGTTGTGCCACCACCGACAGTCACCAAAAAAGCGCGGCGCCTGCCGCCCAGAGCGGCTTCCTCGGGAGTTATTACGCGAATCTGGCGCCCGGCCCCGAAGGGGGCGCCAAGATGCGCTGGCTCAAGCCGGGCGTCGATTTCTCCGTCTACAACAAAGTCATGCTGGACAGCGTCGAATTCTTCTTTGACGAGCAATCCGAATACAAGGGCATCGATGCCCAGCAACTGAAGAAATTGGCCGACGCCTTCAACCTGCAGCTCGTCAACACTATCCAGGCCAGGTTTTCGATTGTGGCCGAGCCGGGACCCGATGTCGTTCGCCTGCGCTTTGCGATCACGGATCTCAAGCAGAGCCGGCCAGTCGTGAGCGGCCTCACCTCGGTTATCCCGGTGGGCCTGGGCATCAGCCTGATCAAGAAGGGCGCCACGGATTCCTGGAGCGGTTCGGGTGCAACCGGCGCCGAATTGATGGCGCTGGATTCGATGACAAACCAGGTGATCGCGGTCGCTAAGGACGAAAAAACCGCAGGCTTCACTGAAAGGTTTTCCAAGTGGGGGTCCGCGGAGGAGGCGTTCGCGTTCTGGGCCGGAAGGGTCAAGCTCTTTCTGGAAAATGCGCACGCAGGGAAACAGTAACGAAACGCAAGGGTGGGTGAGAAAAATCCCGTTTGCTGCATTGGTGCGGGGTTTGATCCGCTGCGCAGGGGGCTCCGCGGCCCTCCATTTTCACCTGTGTCATGGATGTCTCCCTTCCTCCACCGGCAGCACTTCCCCGGCCGGCGGGTCGGCCTGGCGGGTGGCGCCGTCGGGTTTTTCGGCTGCCGGTGATGCCGACGGCCATTGGGCGGCGGCTTCGGCCGCGGAGCCGTCAGGTGCCGTCGGCTCCGGATAGAGATGCGGCTGCAGCTGGGGCAGCAGGC
>JAZBNW010000161.1:0-5976 GCA_036350855.1 Halieaceae bacterium | reverse complement strand
TGCTTGTTCACCGGCCTGTCATCGAAGCTGGTGATGATGTCACCCGACTGCAGCGAGCTGGCCTCTGCACTGCTGCCGGGGGCGATACGCTTTACCATGCCCCCCGCCGCGTGAGGCCTGATCAGCAGGCCGCTTCTGTCCACCGGCACGGGTGTATCAAAATTCCGGTTTGGGGTGAGGTACAGGCGCTCGTTCGGGTAGTCGAACGCCAGGTTGAATTTCTGCAGCACGGCACTGCCGAGCAGGCCGTGACTGCCACTTTCGCTTTCACCGCCGGCCATGGCGTAACGCACGGGCAGGCCTGGCAGCTGGTAGCCGGACAGGGTGAGTGAGTCGGACATGGCCACCCGGGTGAACACGTCACCCGAAAGCCCCTGGCCCACGCTCTGGAAGTATTCCCGCGGCTCGTCCAGGCCCTCGTGGGTTGCCGGCGTCAGCGAGAGCGCAGCCCTGAACCCGGTATCGACCAGCAGCTTTACCTCGACGGGCTCACCCTCGCCGGGATCTACCCGGGCCATTATGTAGGGGAGGCCGGAGTCTATCTGCAGCGGTTCTTCCCGCCAGTTGTCCCCGAGCTGCGCCAGGTGGCCCGCGGCCGCCGACGGCTCGGTGAACGTGATCAGCTGGCGGTCGAAATCGATTTCGACGACAAACCGCGAAAAGAACGGCGCGCCGATCACACCGTCAAAGTAGACATCATCGAGATCGTCGAAGAACGGTATGGCATCCAGTGGCAGGTAGATGACAGACAAACCCTGCAACCTCAGATCCCCCAGGGAGAAACCTGTGTCCCCGACGATGCGGGCGACCGGGTCGGGTCCTGTCCCCACGCCGGACACGGACAGTTCGCCGCCCATGTCCAGTTGCAGGTCGCGGCTGGCGCGACTGTCGATGATGACCACCGCCCCCGCGCCGCTATCCAGCACGAAATCCATTGGTTCGCTGCCGTTGACCCTGACCGGCAGGATGATGTGATCGTCCACCAGCCTGAAGGGAACCGTGGTGCTGGCCTGGCCATTCGCCCACTGGTGGGTGGACCTGGCGTTGGCGTAACTGAAACGCGCCATCTCGATGAGCTGGCAACCGCCCAGGCACAGCAGCAGTGCGGCGCCGAGCACACCTGCGGGCACTAATGATGTAAAGGGTAGAGCGCCCGCCCGGGGCCTGTTGTGGTACATGTGCAATTCTCCTGCTATCTGGTTTCGCGTGATGTCAATTACCTTATAACAGTGTTTAATTATTGTAAAACAATAAATAAACATCTTTTGACAGATAGTCGCGAGCAAACTAGAATCACTGCTTCCGGGGGCGGACAGCGGGGTTGTGGTCATGAAAGAACTGCAGAGTATTCAGCGGATCAGCGGGGTGCTGCGCTACCTGTTGCTGTTTGGCGCGGCGGTACTCGGGGCCGCCTTTGCACTGATGGTGCTGGTGCCGGACCAGCAGCTGGTCAGCCTGGGGGATGGCCAGCTCAATGCGCTGCGCAGGAGCGGGGCAATCGGCCCGCAGCTCATGCTTGCGGTGGCGGCACCTGTCGTCGTCCTGCTCGCGCTGGGTGTCTACTGGCTGCAACGGCTGTTCCACCAGTACCAGCAGGGCCACTTCTTTACCGGGGGGAACATGCGCTGTTACCTCTGGCTGGTCTGGCTCAAGGCTGCGGCTTTCCTCTATGGCATCCTCTGGCCGCCGCTGCTGTCGAGCTGGTTGCCGGGCCTTGATTCCGCCGATGTGCAGGTCACGATCAGTGCGGGGGCGCTGGTGGAGTTGCTCGTGCTGCTGCTCATTGTGCATCTGCTGAAGGCGGCACAGCAGATCCATGAAGAAAACAAGGCGTTTGTCTAGTCATGGGTATCGTGGTCAACCTGGACGTGGTGATGGCCCAGCGTAAAATCAGCTCGAAGGAGCTGGCCCGGGCGATCGGTATCACCGAGGCAAACCTCTCGCTGCTGAAAAGGGGCAGGGTGAAGGGCGTGCGGTTCGAGACGCTGGCGGCGATCTGCCACCATCTCAATTGCCAGCCCGGGGATATCCTAGCCTTCACTGAAGACCAGGGCGAGAAGGCCGGCTTGTAGCGCCGCTGCGTCATCTGCAATATGCTTGCCGGTCTTCCACGCTATCTGGTTATTTGCGCGCTATATCTACCGAGAGACCCATGTCCAAAAACGTATTCCTGATCTTCTTCACTTGCGTCCTTGTAACGGCCTGTGCCAAAGCGGAGGTCAGCAAGCCGGAAAAAATCAGCCCGGCGGCGCCCAAATCCCAGGTGGGCCCCCAGTGCTTCGATAAAAAAGACAGGCGTCCGGGACAGCCTCTCCCCTACTGTGGGGACCTCCCCACACTGGCGGCGCTGAACATTCGCGAGGCGGAGCTGGAGCTCGTGATCGGGAAATTGAAAAAGCCCTGGGCCCTCGAGTTTCTGGATGACGATACAGCGCTCGTCACCGAGTTCGGTGGCCGGCTCATGAAAGTGGATCTGGGCACGAAAAACGTGGAGCCGGTATCCGGGGTGGTCGGTGTGTCGACAGGTGGTGGACAGCGCGGACTGCTGGATGTGGCCGTGCATCCCCGCTTCAGTAGCAACCAGCTCATCTACTACAGCTACGCCAGGAAATCTCCCGACCAGGATGCCTATACCACCGCCTTGGCCAGGGCGAGACTGGTCGGGTCGGAGCTGCGGGATGTCGAGGAGATATTCCTGGCCTTGCCCTATGCGGGCAATTCATCAAACTTCGGCGGCGCCATCCTGTTTGATGACAAAGGCTTTCTGTTCTTCAGCACCGGCGACAGAGCGATGGCCAGCCGGGCGCAGGACCCGAAGGCGCTGAATGGGAAAATCGTTCGCCTCAATGACGACGGCAGCATCCCGGCCGATAATCCCTTCGTGGGGGACGACAGGTTTCACCCCGCGATTTACGCCTATGGGGTAAGGAATCCGCAGGGACTCGTGCAGGATAAAGAGACCGGAATCATATACGAAACCGAACATGGGCCGATGGGAGGTGATGAGGTAAACATAGTCGAGGCGGGTAAAAACTATGGCTGGCCGACGATCAGCCACGGCATGAAATACGGCTACCAGCCGACGGGGGAGGGGGCGGCCAAGGCCGGCATGGAGCAGCCGTTCTTCTTTTACCTTCCCTCCCTGGCGATCTCACCCATAGAAGTTTATCGCGGCGAAATGTTCCCGGAATGGGAGGGAGACCTGCTGGTCGGGGCCCTGGCAGGCAGGACGATCAGCAAACTGCATCTCACGCAGGGAAGAATACAATCAGAGTCCAGAATGCTCAGTGAAGTGAGGGAGCGGGTAAGAGACATCAAGGTGGCTTCCGATGGCTCGATTTTTGTCCTCGGCCAGAGTGGCAAGCTGTTCCGTTTATCGCGAACCATCGCCAGCGCCGCCCCGCTCAAAGTGGGGGAGCGCTCCGGCAGCGACATTTACGAATCCGTCTGCAGCGCCTGCCACAGCCGCGCCGTGACCGGTGTGCCCCAGCTGGGTGTGGCATCCGACTGGGTCATGCAGAGAGCGAAACCGAAGCCCGAGTTGATGAAGAACGTGGTGTCGGGCATCAACGACATGCCGGAGAAAGGCAATTGCGACGACTGTACTGACGCAGAACTGGCGCGGGCGGTTGATTATATGCTCGAAAGCCTCGAGCCGAAGCGGTAGCTGGACCGGCTCGTCTCGAGGGCCCCTTGCGGCTCAACGGATCTGCTTCTGCCAGTTGCTTACCAGCTTCTCCACGCTGATCTCCTTGCCGCCATCGCGCCACTTGCCGGCGTAATCGATATCTGTCGAGTTGGGGGGTGGGTCCGGCATGTCGACCTTGAATACGACCGGCATGGGCACTGCCTCGCCCAGCGCCACCGCTTCGCCTTTTGACAGGGACGTAAGTGTCGCAAAGGTGCCGCGGGCGGCTTCGGGCACCATGGATCGCACATACTCCTGGTCTTCCGGGTTGGAAATGCGCAGGCAAATATACGAGCTGCACTGGGCCAGCACCGTCTCCGATACGTCGTGAGGCCGCTGGCTGACGATGCAGAGGCCAACGCCGTATTTGCGACCGTTCTTGGCGATCCGCTCCATGGCGCGGCGGGCCTCGCGAAAACGCGGATTTTCCTCGCGGGGAATGTACTCGTGCGCCTCCTCGCAGATCAGGAAAATCGGAAACTCCCGGCACAGCGGGTTCCAGAAATTGAACTCGTAGGCGAGACGGCCTATCTGGGCGGTCACCATCGGCACCACGTCGAAGGGCACGGCGCTGAGGTCCAGCACGGTCACGTTGGCTTTCGGCTGCCCCAGGCCGACGATGTCCTTCATCATATCCGTCAGCGATTCGGTAGAGGTGCGTATTTTCGGCTTCATCAGGAAGTCGTAACGCGTGTCATTGAGCATGCTGTAAAGACGCACCAGCATCTGGTTGAATTTGCCATTCAGCGGGGACATGGTCTTGCCGAAATTGGTGGTTTCCGAGTTGCTTTGCTTGATCAGATCGGTAAATTCCTCCATCGAGTAGTACACCGGGGAGTCGACCGTGATGTGCCCGATATCCAGGTGCTTGTTGGTGTCCCGCTTGAGTCGCATCAGGATCGAGCGCAGGTACGACACCTGAATGGACGCGTTTTCGTCTGCCGGATCGATAATCAGGTCGCACAGTTCCGCATAGGTCAGCAGCCAGTAGGGGAACTCTATGTCATGCGCATTCAGGCTGCGCACCTGGTCGGGTGGGAACGGTGAATCGATGGCGATACCATCCACTTCCTTTTTGCAGTATTCACCGTGCATGTCGAGCAGAACCATGTGCGCCTTTGGCATACTGCGCAATGCCGACTGGATCAGGCTGGTGACAGTCCACGATTTACCGGACCCGCTTTGACCCAGGACCGCCACGTGACGGCCGAAAAACGCCGAAGCGTCCAGGTGCACATCGATAGACTGGAAGGACGTCAGGTGACCGATCTTGTATCCGGGTTCGCTGTGGCTGGAAAAAATACGTTCCAGTTGCTCATTCGACACCACCTGGATCTCATCCCCGATGCTGGGGAAGCTGGAAACACCCTTGGTGAAGACGCCATTACGGCTGAGTTCCCCGAGGGGCACCAGGCGAGCCATATTCACCGCATGGCCCTGCCGGTCGGCCACGCTGTAGCAGCGTTCAACCATGACCAGCGTCTGGAAGCCGGATTGCTTGACCGCAAGATAGGAGCCTACCTGGCCGATCCTTGTGCCCCTGGTCCCGGACTCCGTGTCGGGAGACAGGCCATTGCTCGGTGAAACCAGTCTTGCGGTGAAGTACTCCCCGGTGACATCGACAACGACGCCGACCCTGATGTTTTGTTCTATCTGCATTCTCTGATTTGCTCCATTTTGTCCTCTGCATTGGCGTTATTTGCGCCCGCACGCTCGCCGCTCGAGCTCAGCTGCACTCGCGCCGGTTGCCCTCTCCATCAGGGGCGAACCAGCACTGCTGTTGTCAGCCTGGGCCTAAACAAATACTAGAAAAATGGGGCAGGAGCACTTGATTTGTGCGCTTTTCCGAAAAATCTGGAGTTTTCCTGGCTGACCGACACATGTCCAACCCGGTGCTATTGGGCCTGCATGCAGGGAGGACGGCGACCAGGAGAGGAGCGAGCGGCTTTACCCGGCGTACTTTTGTGACCTGGATATTAGGGGACAGACCACAATTAAAGGCCTTGACGCGAACAATATATAGCCAACTATTTATCGTGGTCTGTCCCCTATTATTCCTGTCCCCTATTATTCGGAAAATTCATACAGCGTGCTCGCCTTGACCTATCATTGAGTCGAGTAGCGGGTCGATCCCGTTGCTCGCCACTGATGCCGGATGGCAGGCGGGAAGATAGCGGGAAAAGGGGTAACAATGCGCAGCGATCATGATCAGCAAGGCCCGGAGGGTATCCAGCCAGACCTGGGCGCCGAACTCCGGCGCCATTATGAACTCACCCTGGGGCGGGATG
>JAZBNW010000160.1:0-4606 GCA_036350855.1 Halieaceae bacterium | reverse complement strand
GTCCAGATGAGTGAAGAGGAAGTAGACTGTTAGAGTATCAGTTTGCCGGCTCGATTGGTCCCGCTCCGCTTTAGGGACGGCAATCTATGACATCTCTGCCACAGCATCGGTGTGGAGTGGGGTCCAGCCAAGTTGCATGCTGATTTTCTGGCTACTCATCTGCTGGTCTAATGTCGGACCAAGGGCCAGCTGCCCGTGCTCCGTTACAACGTCCGCTGCCGTCTTAACCACCGGATCCGCCCGAAGGCCGTGCCGCCGGGCTGCGGCCGCCACCAGATCTCCCACGCGCACTCCAACTTCCGCGCTCACATTGTAACTCTCCCCCGCTGGCGCTCGCTCTAGCACCAGCCTGTAGGCACGCGCCAGGTCTTCCCTGTGCACAACCGGCCAGCGGGTATCCGGCGAGCCCCAGATCTCAATAGGATGATCTGGCGATGCAAACCGGGAGAAAGCTCCCCCGTCGCGGACATAGCTCATGCCCGGGTGCACCACATTTGCTGAAAAGCACGATGCTTTGAGGACGGCGGCGCCATTGTCCACCATCCACTCAAAGCCGGGAATCGGGTTAAAGGGGGTCTCTTCGGTTGCTATCGAATCTCCCGTTGCCCCATATAACCAGACGCCGCCGGTATAGACGAAACGGACCCGACGTCGGGAGCGCTGACACTCGTGCATCAGCGCCCGGATCACGCCACTGTCCACCTCGCCCATGTCCTGAGTAAAAGTCGCTGCCGCATGTACGACTGCGTCCACCTCCTGGACCGCCCCAGCCCACTGGCCTGGGTGTCGCAGGTCGCCCCGCAGCACCGCTGCCCCGGCACCCTTAAGCCTGTGATCAGCCTCCTCGGAACGCGACAGGGCCAGCACATGGTAGCCCGCTCGGCAAAGCTCGGACAGGACCGCGCCTCCCACAAAACCGGTTCCTCCCATCATCAGGATCTTCATATTCTATGCCTCCCTGACATAGTTGCTGATGCGAAACTGTGCATCGAAGTTCATCGAGCGGTACAACGGCTCACCCTCAACCGAGGCCTGCAAAGTCACACGGGCCGCACCGCATTCCACGCTGCGCCCGAGCAGCAGGTGCATCAGCGCCCGTGCTATACCCCGGCCGCGAAAGGCTTGAGGTACGCCCACTTGGTGGATACCGGCAATCTCGCCGGTCTGGAACAGCAGGCCGGTAGCCACCACATCTCCGTCGATCAGTGCCAGATATAGATCCAGGCCCGAAGTCCCGAGAGCGCCGCTTACCGCTTCGGGATCAATGTGATAGTCAAAGGCACCCCCCCCAACATCACACCAGGCGCGTATATCGTCGGCAGTGTAAACGCGCTGTAATTGAATTCGCCTCCCGCCCTTCAAAACAGGGGCCGTGCCGTCATCGACCGGGTAGCCAACCAGACTGAGGGTCATGGCCGTCTGCTGGAACGAGAGCTCGTAGCCTTCTATTGCCAGAGCCTTGCTCAAATCCGCCGCCAGAGGACCCTCCCAGACAGGCACGATATAGCCTGCCGGCAACGCTGCAAGTACGTCGACGACCTGATCTATTGTCGGTACACGATTTCGAGTATCGAACCAGCAGCGATGCGGCCAACTCAAATTTTTGTAGGCGAGAACCGGGTCTTCCCCGCTTGTAGGGAATGCTCCCATGGCCCGCCAAAGGGCGGTGAGATTGTCGATGTTGGCTCGGGCAAATTCGTCTTTAGTGAATTCCATGACTCAATCTCCGTTGATAAAAACAATCCCGACGACCAGGGCAACGACTCCCGCGCACCTGGACAAGTTTATCGGCTGTACCGGCAAATCAAACCAGCCAAAATGGCCGGCGAGCATTGCGACAACTACCTGCCCCGTGAGGGCCCATGACATCATGCTACCGATACCCATCTGCGGAATCAGGTAGAAATAGGTGGATATGGCAAAGGCGCTCAATGCGCCACCGGAGAACCAGAGATAGACTGGCACCGAGCGCACCGCCTCCGACGAGGGGAAATCTCGCGAGAGGACGAGGAATGCCAGCAATACAAATCCCAGTCCCACCAGAAATGCAACACCGGTGCCCAGCATGGCGCTTCTTAGCAATACGCCCAGCTGTGCGTTCATGCTGGCCTGCGCGGCAATAGCTGCTCCTGCTAACAGGGCAAAGAGTGGAGACATTGTCATCGTCACATCTCCAGAAACATCTCGCCATAAGGCTTACGCACCTTGTCGTAACCGGCGTAAGGATCATCCGGATGACGATAACCGACCGGGCAAATCACCGCGGTAGTCAGTTGGTGCTCTGGCAGCCCCAGTACCCGGTCATAGCCTGCTACATCAAAGCCCTCCATCGGACAGGCATCGACCTGTGTCAACGCGGCCGCCGACAGGAAATTGCCCAGTGCGAGGTACGCCTGGTTCTTCGCCCATGCCACCAGTTCGGCCGGCGATTTCGCAGCCAGGGCACCTTTGATGTGATCCGCATAAGTGCCAAGCTCAGACACCGGCTGGTTACGCGACTGCGCGACCTGCTGGATAAACTGGTCTATGGCGTCATAGCCAAGCGCCGCCTGAGCGGCGAAAACCACCAGATGGCTCGAATGCAACACCTTGTCCTGGCCGTACGAGTGTTCCAACAACTGCCTCCTGATTTCCTCGATTGGATAACCAGTATTCGGTAGGGCTGGAGGCCGTAAGAGGAGGCGCTCAGGCGAGTCGCCTCGAGAATGAACTGCAGTTTGTCCATCTCGACCTTGCGATCGGAGAAAGCCTTTACCGCGTAGCGCCAGGTCAATGCTTCAATGAGTTCCATGTCTATTCCCTCCTGTATCATTTGTTTACAGGGCAGCAGAATACCGCCGCAGTGAGGGGGAAGCATTTACATAGGTTGATAACGCAAAAATTTATCCCAGGGTTTTTCGAATGCGGCTCAGCTGGGTAGGGGTTATCCCAAGGTGGGAGGCGATATGATACTGCGGGATTCTGGTGGCAATGCTCCCGTGTTCTTCTATAAACCGGAGGTAACGTTGCGTTGCATCCTCCAGAACTATTTCGATTTCTCGTGAATCCTTGGCCAACAACCAGTTTCTCTCCAGATAATGTATCTGGTACATCTTGAGGTCGTGCCGCTCCTCCAACAATTTTCGATAGCGTTTGAAGTCAATGGTGACCACGGTCGAATCCTCAAGCGCCTCGATGGTTGCTACAGACGGTGAATCGGTATGCAGAGCAGCCATCGAGCCGGGGTACTTTCCCTCATCGAAAAAGTTTTTGTTGTATTCATTTCCCTTATCGTCACTGACGTACACGCGAAAGAGGCCACGGAACACGAATGCGAAACTGTCCGGCACCACGCGGGCCGGGTAAAGAACATGACCGCGGAGAATCTGCTTCACACGGCATATGGCCCGCAAGGCGCTCCAGGTTTCATCAGAGACAGGTGCATAGGATTCGATACTCTGGCGCAGGGCACTGAGGGCCGCGTCAGATAGTGTCAATTCAACCCGCCTCATCGAACAATCCACAGATGAGCGCTTACAGGCGCCACCGACATTCGCCACAGATCATCAGCCATGCGGTACGGCAGTAACATCCATTTAATCCCGGCCATAGAGACATGAAATATCTGCTCGGTGAGCCAAACAACATCAACATGAGTCATGAAGCAATTTGTCTATGGTGTATCAAATTTTTTCCCCGGTACGCCAAGCATAATACGACACAAACACCGAGGCCGGGGCTACTGCGATACATTCCAAATTGATGAAGTCTTCATGAAAGTGTGTGTGAGAAGTGGATCTTCGCAACCGCGACTGGGATGGCGTAATCTGCGTCGGAACGATCGGGAGTTTCTGAGCATTTGATACCAAAATGGTCAAAAACAAAATGGAAATGTCTGTTTTATCAATAAAATCAATTAGATATGGCGGAGAGCGAGGGATTCGAACCCTGAACTATGCCATTTTCCGCCTCGCCATGCCCTCTAATGCCTTATAAATCAGCGAGGTAAAAAATGGGCCCGGCATTGGAGGGCATCAGAAGGCGTGCAGGTGGTCCCATGGTGGTCCCATAGACCTCAAGCGGCGACGGGCCTGGCCTTCTCGATTCGAGCTCGCCGCTTCGGTGTGTTCAGCGCCTTCCACAGCTCGTTTCGCTGCTGCAAGTTCAGCCAGAAATCCGCTGAATTCCCAAAGACCGTAGCCAGCATCAGCGCGGTATCCGCCGTGATGGCACGACGATTGGTACATAGCTCGTTGACGGTTTTTCGACTCACCCCCATCGCTTCTGCCAGCTGCCCCTGGGTCAGTCCCATTGGCACCAGGAATTCTTCGTTAATCATTTCGCCCACACTGACGGGTTGTCGCTTCGTAATATTCATCGCCTGCCTCATCGATAATCGTGGTTATCCAGATAGATGCCCTGAGCCTCGCCTCTCTCACCCGCCCATGCGAACACCGGTCGCCATTGTTTGTTAACGCGAATAGAGTGTTTGCTCGACAATTTTCCTCTCTACTTTTCAAAATGGTTACTCGGGGGTGATCGCAAGTCCAGGTCACAGGTCGCATCATCGATCAACTGCAGCTTTCGGAATAGCCGGTCTTCGATCTCAGAGGGAATCTTCTTACTG
>JAZBNW010000159.1:0-19145 GCA_036350855.1 Halieaceae bacterium | reverse complement strand
GTCCGCCTGGCGTTATTTTGCGCAGTGTTGTTCCCGGCCGGCGCAGTGACCGCCGCTATCCCCGGTGATGACTGCACCGGGCTGGCTGCGCCCGATGGTGTGGTGTTCGAGGGTGAGCCGGTGTGGGTTGCGGCCGAGGGCTTGCCGAAATACTGCCGGGTCCGCGGCGCTATCCAGGGGCGGGTGAAGTTCGAAATGCGGCTGCCGCAACAATGGAGCGGCCGCTTCCTGATGGCCGGCTGTGGCGGTTTCTGTGGCGAGTTGATTCCCGACAAGCCCGGCCATTCAAATGCTATCAATGAAGCTCTCAAGCGCGGCTATGCGGCGATCAGCCACGACAGCGGTCACCAGGCCAGGAGTTGGGAAACCCATTGGGCCCGGGATCGCGAGGCACTGGATCTGTGGGCGCATAAATCCCTGCCGCTGGTGACAGAGGCCGGCAGCCAGTTGGCCACTGCAATGTATAAGCGACCGCCACGTTACAAATACTTCTCCGGCTGTTCCAACGGTGGACGTATGGGTCTGATGGCGGCCCAGCGCTATCCCGGACTGTTTGATGGTATCGCCGCGGGCGGCAGTATTTTCGAGCTCAGCGGCATCGCAGGCCTGTGGGGTAACTGGCTTATCAGCACGAACCAGAACGGCCTGCAATCCCGCTTTCCCCAGGCGAAAATTCCGGTCATCGCGGATCTTGTCATGGCCCAGTGCGATGCGTTGGATGGCCTGGCCGATGGCCTCATCGACGATCCCAGGGCGTGCGAGATCGATTTTACCGCAGCGGCCTGCCCGCAGAGTCCCGCCTCGCAGGGGGATTGTTTGACGGCAGAGGAACGCCAGGTGCTCGAGCGGCTCTACGGAGGCGTCAGGAACGCAGAGGGGGAAGTGGTATATCCGGCCATTGCGCCTGGTTCAGAGTATTACAGCGACAAATGGTTATTCGGCGCAGATGACCAGCCGGCCTGGGGTGTCATGGCTTCGGCAGGCTACCGGCAACTGCTGGCCCAGGATTTGTCTGAGGAAGATGTGCCCGCTGGCCTTGGCACCGACCAGATGCTGCAGTGGCTCAGCCGTTCGTCCATTCCCGAGCTGACCGATGCGACCGATCCCGACTTGTCTGCCCTGGCTGACGCTGACACCAGGCTGCTGATTTACCACGGCTGGTCGGACCCGTTGATCATTCCCGAGCCGATCACGCGCTATTACGAGCAGGCGGCACGACTGGCCGGAGGATCGCAGCAACTGCAGCAGAACGCGCGCCTTTTCATGGTCCCCGGTTGGGGTCACTGCTGGGAGAAGCCCGCGGCCGCGCCGGACGACTTTGACCCACTGTTTGAACTCGAGCAATGGGTTGAGAAAGATCGGGCGCCGGATTTCATGGTGGCGCGGCAGTTGGACGCGACAGGCGTGGAGCAGCGATCCCGGCCAATCTGCAGCTACCCATCCGTCGCTCGCCTGCAACCGGGCAAGAACCCGGATAAGGTCGACAGCTATCAATGTATCAACAGTACACCCGCCGCAGTCAGCGACTTATCGGGCGGGTAAAACCATAACAAGAGGAAATAGTCATGAGCAAAACCCGCAATCAAAAGTTAGTCCAGGCAATGTTGGTGGCACCACTTTTTTGCTCAGGAGTCGCGCTTGCGCAGGAACTGGAGGAGGTGCTGGTCACTGCTGAAAAGCGCTCCCAGAATATCCAGGATGTACCGCTGTCGGTGGCCGCGATAGGGGGTAACGACATAAGGGTGGGCAAGGTAACCGGCCTCAACGACATCGCAATGAGGGTTCCCGGGGTCGCCTTTAATGAATTTAACGTGGGAGAGCCGCGCATCTATATTCGCGGCATAGGCAACAGTTCGGATTCGGCGGCCAGCGACCCGGCGGTCGGCGTTTTCCTGGACGAGGTGTACATAGGCCGGACCGGCGGTATCGGTTTCGATCTGTTCGACCTGGAGCGTATCGAGATCCTGCGTGGTCCGCAGGGCACTCTGTACGGAAAAAATACCAGCGGGGGCGCCATCAATATTGTTACCAGAAGGCCCTCCCAGGAAAATGAAGTCAGGCTGAGCGCTTCGGCCGGCAACTACGATATGACCAATTTCCAGGGGATGGCGAATGGCGGCCTCACCGACGCCATTTCCGGGAAGATCGTAGCGCAATTCCAGCAGCGCGACGGTTTCGGCAAGAACGTCATCACCGATGACCAGATCGCAACTCTGGGCGATCTTTCCAACAGCCGATATATCGGTAAGTCCATCGGCGCATCGGGCAGTGGTGACCGGCTTGATGATGCGGATAAGCGCGCTGTGCGCGGACAACTATTGTTTGATCTGTCCGATACCATGAGCCTGCTGGTCGGCGGGGATTACTCCAAGGACAAAAGTAATGGCACCTGTCGTCACCTGCAAAATCTCGATGAAGCTGTGGCCGGCCTGGGGCCATTCTGGGCGCTTGGCATGTCGGACAAGTACATGAACGACGACCGCAATTGCTCCACCCAGTTCAATGTCGATCAGGAGCGTGAGATAAGTGGGGCGATGGCGCGCTTTGAGTGGGACCTGGGTTGGTCCGATTTCCTGTCGATCAGCGCCTGGCGGGAGAGTGACTACAATTTCGTCGACGATTTGACGGGTATTCCCCTGCTGGACCTGGCCGCTCCGTCACCCCCCGGCGTGCCGCTGCCTCCGGGCTCCTGGACCCCCCCGGAAAACGTCATTGACGGTGTTGATGAGAACGCCTCCCAGTATTCGCAGGAGTTTCGCCTGACGGGGAGCGGCGGCAAGCTGGACTGGGTGGCGGGTGCGTTTTATATGGAGGAAGACGTCGACCGTAAAGAGGAGTATTACACGCAGTACAATACGCTTTTGCAGGGCGCCTTCGGACTGGCCGGGATTGGGGATGTGCTGTTCACCCAGAAGAACACAACGACCAGTATGGCGCTCTATGCCCAGGTCGATTGGCATTTTACCGAGCAATGGACTTTGACCTATGGCGGTCGCTACAGCTATGACGAGAAGAAAATTACCCAGGATGCAATCGACCTGATGGGTGGCGGTTTTCCCACCGGAGTACCACTGATACTGCCGGAGTTTCCCGCCCCGGTTAAGGCGGATGATGACTGGTCGGACTACACGAACAAAGTCTCGGTCAGTTTTCAACCCAACGACGATATGATGCTTTACGCCACGTTTTCACAAGGCTACAAGAGCGGCGCCTTTCCATCTCAAGCCAACCTTCCCTCGGTAGCGGCCACGCCGGTGGACCCCGAAACCGTGGATAATTATGAGTTGGGAATGAAGTCCACCTGGTGGGATAACCGTATCCAGTTCAACGTCACCCTGTACGATATGGATTACAGTGATCTACAGGTGTTCGAGCTCAATAATCGTCTGTTACTGGTCCTGAGCAGCGCGCAGGCGGAATCCAGCGGTGTGGATGTGGACTTCAACATACTGCTCATGGAGAATCTTACGCTGTCGACCAGCTACAACTACAGCGATGCGACCTACACTGATTTCACCAGTTCCGGTGGCGCCATCTATGACGACAACGACATGGTCTACGCACCCAATTCAGCATTCGCCATCGATGTCGATTATCGCTATGACCTCGGTTCGGCAGGAGCGCTGGATTTCAACGTGACCTACAACTGGAAAGACGACTACTATACGAGCCCGTCGAATGCGGAAAAAACCAGGCAGGATGATATTGGCATGCTGGGCGCCAGCATGGCATGGTCCAGCAATGACGAATCCTGGTTGGTCTCGGTCTGGGGTAAAAACCTTGACGATGAGCAGCAATTAGCCAGTCTTATCGTTGATCCGACCCAGATCACATCCGAGTCCTATATGGCGCCTCGCACCTATGGAGTAACCGTCACAAAGACTTTCTAGATCTGTTGGTGAAACCCAATCCCCGGCTCGACCGGGGATTTTTTGTGTGGGTTTGCGTTGCCGCCACCCGCACCCTTACCATCGCTGCCGACTACCCGGCGTTTATCGGCCACACGCAATGACCAAGTTCCTTACACGGGCCAGTTCCATAAATCGTGCACTCGACCAGATCGGGGACAAGTGGTGCCTGCTGATTCTGCAGGAAGTGTTCTGGGGCATTAACTCCTTCAATGAGATGCTGGCCGCGACAGGGGTATCAAAGGGAGTGCTGGCAGACCGCTTGCGCTGGCTGCAGACGATAGACTGCCTGCACAAGAAGGCAGACGGAGAAGGCGGCAAGCGCATGCGCTACCACCTGACACGCAAATCGATAGAGCTGTACGACTGTGCCCTGATGGCGGTGGCCTGGGAACGACAATTTTTCCGCACCGAGGAACTGGACAAGGTGATTCTGCACCACCGCAAGTGTGGCCAGCCCTTCCAGCCGCGCTTGCGCTGCCGCGCCTGCGGTGACGAGGTGCGGGTGCGGGAGGTCAGTTACAAGCCCGGCCCGGGCGCCACCCGGGATGAGCGGGACAAGAAAGTCCGGCGGCGCTCGTCGCTGTCGGTGCAGGATGTGCCCAGCGGCCGCAGCCTGTACAAAAACCTTATCAATATCATCGGTGACCGCTGGACTGCCAATGTGATTGCGCTGTCTTTTCACGGGCTGACCCGCTTCGACCAGTTTCACCAGGAGTTGCCGGTAGCCACCAATATTCTCTCTGATCGGCTCAGGTTTCTGGTGGAAGAGGGCGTATTTCGCCAGGTGGCCTATCAGCAGCGCCCGGTGCGTTATGAGTACCAGTTAACGGACAAGGGGGAGGCCTTATATCCCTGGTTCCTGGGCTTGCTGCAGTGGGGTGACAAGTGGTGCAGTCCGGACGGGAGCGGCAAGCCCATGCACCTGGCCCACGATACCTGCGGCAAGAGACTGGTGGGCCAGGTACAGTGCAGTGCCTGCGGCGGCGTGCTCAGGGCCCACGAAGTGGACTTCGAACTGGGGCGGACCAGCACGGCCGTCGCGGCTACCTGATCCGGAGCCAGCGCCGCGCACCCGGCAGACCCCTGACGAGGGCATGGGGTATTAACCGAGCGGGGGTCTGCCGCGTGCGCGGCGCGGGAAATTGAGGGCAGGTCTGGTCTACCCTGCCCTTGGAAAACGCGGTATCAGTCCGCTGGTGTTGCGCATGTACTCGGCGTATCCGGGTTTCTCCCGGGACAGCTTCTTGTCCAGCGTGGCCTGCCCCGTGACATTGATCACCAGCCAGCTGTAGACCACGGGACCGATGACGCCACACCAGGCCCAGGGCGCCTCCAGTGCGATGACGAACAGTCCCCACCACTGGCACAGTTCACCAAAATAATTGGGGTGGCGGGTATACCGCCACAGGCCCGTGCTGAGTACCTGGCCGCGCCTGGCCGGATCGGCCTTGAAACGGCTGAGTTGCCAGTCGCCGACTGTTTCGAAAAAAAAGCCCAGGCACCACAGTGCCGTGCCGGCGATAGCCAGGGCGCCTATATCCGCTTGCCCGCCGGTCACCATGGCAATCTGCTGGGGCAGGGTGAGTACCCAGATGACCACCCCCTGCAGCAGGAAGACCTGGCGCAGGGCCAGTCGGTGAAACGGCCACCCCGGTTCCGCCCACTTGCGCAGGCGGGTGTAACGCGGGTCTTCCCCATGGCCCCAGTTGCGGTGCACCAGGTAAATGCTCATGCGCAGCGCCCAGGCCAGTACCAGGACCATGATCAGCCCGGGAATATTCCCGCCGCCTCCGGTCAGCCAGTACGCGGTAAGCAGCAGGGCGGCGATGAGTCCCGAGAAGGCCATATCGATAATACTGATATCGCGCAGCGGGATGCTTAGCAGCCACAAGGTCATAACCAGCGCCAGCGCAAGCGTGGCGGTGGCAGCCAGGGTTTGCGCGAGGACGATCCAGGGCATGTGTGTTCTCCAGTGTAGTCTCGCAATGGCCCGGGACGGACCTGGACCCGGTGCCGGCGCCGTCGATTTCCAACTGATCAGCTGCTGGCGAGCATCCACTGCCGCAGGCGGTTGGAGTCACCGAAGGGGGTCAGCTTGCCGTAGGAATTCAGCAGCACGATAGATACCTCCTCGCCCTCGATATTGGCCATCATGACCAGGCAGCGGCCGGCGTCGCGTATAAAGCCGGTTTTGCTCAGCTCGATATCCCAGTTGGCGTTCTTCAGCAGGCGGTTGGTGTTGCCGTAGCTCAGTGGGCCCCGCCGGGTATAGGGCTGGACCTCCTCTTTCACCGTGGTCGTGGACCGGGTGATCAGGGGATAGGTTTTGGCCGCGGCCAACATCCTGGCCAGGTCCCTGGCGGTGGACAGGTTTTCCGTGCGCAGGCCGGCGGGATCGGAGAAGCGGCTGTTGTTCATGCCCAGGGATTTCGCCTTCCTGTTCATCTGCGCGACAAACGCGTCCATGCCCCCCGGGTAGGTGCGGCCCAGGGCAGTGGCGGCCCGGTTTTCCGATGACATCAGGGCCAGCAGGATCAGTTCGCGACGGGTCAGGCTGGCGCCGACATCGAGGCGGGAGCCGGTCATGCGAATCAGGTCGCGATCCGCGTTGGTGATGGTCAGCTTTTCCTCCAGGTCGAGTCCCGCATCCAGCACGACCATGGCGGTCATCAGCTTGGTTATGGATGCGATGGAACGCACCGTGTCCACATCCTTGCCAAAGATGACGTTGCCATCGCCGTCCAGCACGATGGCGGATGCCGAGCGGAGGTCGGGATGACCCGGCAGGTCGGTGAATTTTGAGTTGGCGGCGAATGCCGCGACCGGAATGGCGGCCGCAAGCGCCAGCACGAATGAAAGTACGCGAGTGGTGCGCATGCCCGTAAAGTCCCCTGTTCTTATGTTGCAATTCTTATGCGATGGCCGCTGTCCCCGGCTCCTTTCGCTTTGAGCCAGTTTGCACCAGCCTCGATAAATGTTCCAGTGCCCGGCTTTCAGCCCTCCAGTTGACGGCTAGCCGGGCTCGCACTCGGCGCCGGCGGAGACTCGCAGCAGGCCCCGGAAGGCCCTGCTCGCGTTGGAGTCGCCGGACAGCACCCGGTAGACGTCGCTGGCTATCGGCATTTCCACACCGTATTTCTGTGCCAGTGCCATCACTGCCGGCGCGCTCTTGGCGCCCTCGGCCACCATGACCATCTCATCGACGATCTCCTTCATATTGCGCCCCT
The DNA here is from genome assembly GCA_036350855.1 of Halieaceae bacterium. Lineage (GTDB taxonomy): Bacteria > Pseudomonadota > Gammaproteobacteria > Pseudomonadales > Halieaceae > JARRPM01. The sequence continues at coordinate 12,007 of JAZBNW010000159.1, read as the reverse complement.
TGCCGAGTTCCACGCCCACGTGGCGGTTGCGGCTCTGGGGGCTGGTGCAGGTGGCAATCATATCGCCCATACCCGCCAGTCCGGCGAAAGTTTCCGCGCGCCCGCCCATGGCCACACCGAGGCGAGTCACCTCTGCCAGTCCCCGGGTGATCAGCGCGGAGCGTGTGTTGTCTCCCGCCCCCTGGCCGTCCCCCATGCCGACGGCGATGGCGATGATGTTCTTCAGCACCCCGCCCAGCTCGCAGCCGATGACGTCGTTATTGGTGTAGACCCGGAACAGGCCACTTTTGAAGATGGACTGCAATTCGCGCACGATGATGTCGTCCTCCATCGCAATGACACTGGCTGCCGCCTGTCCCGCCATGATCTCCCGCGCCAGGTTGGGCCCGGTAAGCACGCCCACCGGGTGGCCCGGCATAACCTGGGTGATGATTTCGGTCATACGCATGTGGGTGTCCAGCTCCAGCCCCTTGGTGAGGCTGATCACGGGCACCCATGCGCGTATATGCTGCCTGACTTCCGTCAGCACCTGGCGGAAATTCTGTGACGGAATACCCATCACCACGACATCGGCACCGCTCACCGCCTCGCCGATATCATTGGTCGCCACCAGTTTTTCGGGTATCGCGGCCCCAGGCAGGTAGGTGGCGTTGGTATGCTGCGTATTGATTTCGTTCACCGTTTCCGGGTTGCGGGCCCAGAGTGTGACGGGTACGTTGCGGGTGAGAAGCGAGGCCACCGTGGTTCCCCAGGAACCGCCGCCAAGCACGCCGACTTTGAGATTTGTCATTATTGTTTCTCCATTATAGTGCCGCGGGTGGCAACGTTAAGTGCCCGGATGAGCTCCAGGCGGCGCAGCACATCGCGAATTTCCATGGCGAGCGCCTTGCGTCCGCTGGCCACCTCCCGGCCGCCCCCGGCGGTCAGTTTCCTGTGCTCCGCCAGTTTGTAGCCGTTCTTGAACAGCAGTTTCCCGATCGACGCGGGGCTGCTGATACGGCGTTGCAGGTAGGCCTGGTGCCCCAGCTTGAGTGCCTTCGTGACGCACTGCTCCTCGGTCAGGGGCTCGTCCGCGTCCATCCTCGCGAGTAGTTCGGCCACCACGGAATAGGCCTCGGCAAAGGTGAGCAGGGTCGCGTGGGATACCAGCAGCAACATATTGTTCTGCAACTGCAGGAAACCGGCTGCGCCCTGTTGCAGCAACTCCTGCCAGTTGACGGCGTAGCGCGCCAGCTCGTCGCGAATCTCCTGGTGAAACTGTTCGGTGGGCGCGTAAAAGAACTCGAACTTGAACAGGTCGCGCAGCCGGTCCACTTCGCTCCAGAAAATTTCAGGCGCCCCCGCACCCTCTGTTTCGCTGGTTTTGAGCAGGGCCAGCTCGATGATGGCCTTGTTGACGAAGAAGTGGATGATGGTATTGCGGTAGTAACTGGCCACCGCATGCTGTTCCTGCTCGATCGCGTAGACCACATCCGGCCCCTCGTCGTAGCGGGTGACCATCCCCTCGTCGATCATGATGCCCAGCAAGCCCTCCATCTGGTCCGCATAGGCCCGGTCAAAGTCGGCGGAGATTCGCAGTTGGCGCGCCTCCGCCCAGGCGAGCAATACGTCGAGGTCCCGCACCACCTCCGTCTCGGTAAGGGCCCCCGGGGATGCCCCCAGCAGGCTCATGGTCACCAGCGAGGGGAAGGTGATGGGTGTGACGTGGTTGGCTTCCACTGCGACTTCGAAGGCGATCTTGGACAGGGCGAGTTTGTCGTCGGGGTGCGGTGCCTGCGGCAGTACCACCGGTTCGCCGATATCCATGTAGACCTTGCCCATGGGCCTGGCGAGGCTGCGGATATAGCCGACAAACCAGCGCAGCGATTCGGCGCCCTTGCCGCGGCCGGTCTGCTCGGTAGCGTATTCCTCGACGTCCCGGATCAGGTCGTAACTGATCGAGATGGGAATGATGTAAATGTTGGTCGCATCGGTGGCGTGGCAGGCCTCCAGAACGTATTTCAGCAGACCGTAGCGCGGTGGCATCAGCTTGCCCATGCGCGAGCGGGTGCCCTCGAAAGCCCAGTTCATCGGAAAGCGTTTTTCCATCAGGTAGCCGATGTAGTGGCGCAGGGTGATTTTGTACAGTTCATTGTCCTGGAAGCTGCGCTTGATAAAGATGGCGCCCGCCCGGTGCAGCAGGAAGCCCAGTCCGGGGAAATTCATATTCGCCCCGCCGAACATATGGGGCATGGGGAAATCGTTGTCGTACAGGACCTTGGGTACCACCATGCCGTCGAGATAGGTCTTGTGGGTCCACAGCAGCATGGCGGGGTTGTCCCTCACCCACTGGCGCATTTTTTCCACCGCCGCCTGGTCGTAGACGATTTTCTCCTCGTAGCCCAGGCCCAGGCAGAACTTGTTGAAGCGGGCGTAGAAGTCCAGCCAGAAGGTGCTGGGGCGCGAGACCATCTCGGTCATATAGCCCGAGGCTTCATCCATCAGTTCGGCTTTGGGCTTGCCGCACTTCCTGGCGAGTTCTTCCACCGCCTCGTTGAAGGCCGGGCTGGATTTCAGGCTGGCGGCAACGTGGCGCGGGACCTTGTAGCGGCCGCCCTGCAGCCGCCGTTCGGCGATGTCCAGGACCAGTGCGGCCTGGCGGCCGACGAACTCGGCGAAATCCCGCTGGGCATCCCCCCCATCGGTATTGTGGTGCTGTTCAAAGCGCTGGCGCAGGTTGGCTACCGAATCGGGAGCGCCGGCAATCAGGCGCAGTCGCTCGGGCGCTTCGCTGAATATCCGGCGCCCCCTGCGGGCACTGGGGTGGCGAGGGTCACCGAAAAACAGGTTGCGCAGGCGCGGGCCTGAATCGATGTCCTCCCGGGAAGGCAGCCAGGCGACGCGCAGCGGCGCCACCAGGGTGTCGGCCGGCAGGGCCAGGGCCACCACCAGCTGGGCGCTGTCTATCGACTTGCGGTCGTCGCCCAGTTCGAGGGTGACCTGGGGCGCATCGAACTCCTCGCTGCCGCTGGCGCAGTGATGGTGTATCCACTGTTTGAGCAGGTCCGTCTCGAACTTGTTGCGGCTGTCCAGGATGAACAGGACTCGCTGCCCGTCCCGGGCTGGCCAGGGATTACCCTGCTGGTATTTGCTGGTAAGGTCCACCCTGCTCAGGCCCCGGTTCTTTTGCGACTGGATTTCGATTTAGCCTTGCTCGCCGGTTTTTTGGGGGCCGGGGCTGACTTCGTCCCGGCGGTCGTTTTTCGTTTGGGCGCTTGTTTGGCGGTGGGTCTTTGCGCCGGTATCTTTTTCGCCTTCGCCTTCGCCTTCGCCTTCGCCTTTGTCCCGGCCTTTGCTTTCGCTTTGGGCCCCGCCCGTTTTTTTCTGCCGGGTCCGGCGTCCGGCGCCGGCTCCTCGGGCTGGCCCAGGGTGCGGGCAAACATGTTGCGTACCTCCCGGACGTGTTCGTCGATGGTGGCGACGCGCCATGTACTGGTATCCACCGGCGGCAGTACCTGCACCTCGACCGTGGCCGCGCGGAACACAAAATCACCCTTGGGGGCGACATCCCCCGCGTTGCGGATGACGATGGGTACTATTGGCACCCCGGCCTGCATTGCCAGGTGGAAAGCCCCCTTTTTGAAGGGCGCCAGCCTGGGTGAAACGGTGCGGGTGCCCTCGGGCGCCAGCACCACGGACTTGCCCTCGTTTTTCATCGCATCCACCAGTGGGGTCATCGCATCAATCGCGCTCTTTGCGTTCGCCCGGTCGATGAAGACGACGCCCCCCAGCTCGAGCACCTTGCCGAGAATCGGGGTCTCTTTCCTGATTTCCTGCTTGCCGACACCGGCGATATCGCGACGCAGGAGTTTCGCGATGATGATCACGTCGGCCTTGCTCTGGTGGTTGAAGATGAATACCGCGGGGCGGTGGGACCACAGGTGCTTCTCCCCGCTCACATCCAGGTCCATGCCTATCAGCGCGCTGGCGGTGTCCGCGAACAGGGAGAAGGAAAAATTCTGGGACTCACGCCGCGACCCCGTCAGGGCGAGTATCGGCAGCCCCGCAACGAACGAGGTGACGAGGCTGCTGGTCGCGGCCACCGAGCGGATGTACTGACCGACCCTGGGGCGGCCGCGGCTGCCGAAGCGAACCACCGGCCAGCCCCGCTCGCCGGCGATCTTTTCCAGTTTGCCGTTTGGGTTGAGTGCGCGCGCCTGGCCGACCCGCTCCAGCAGCAGCAGGTCGTCGGTGCTGTCGGAGTAAAAAAAACTGCGGTCGAGGTCGGCGCCGGTGCGTCGCGCCAGGTCTTCGGCTGCGTCCACCTTGCCCTGGCCGAAGCACAGGGGTGTTACCGCCTTGCCGGTAAACTTGCCCCTGCTCACCTCCAGGTGGCTGCACAACACGTGCTCGATACCCAGGTCCGCCGCCGCCGGCTCCACCTGGTAGGGCGTGGCCGAGGAGATGATCGCCACCGTATGCCCCTTCGCCATGTGGGCTTCCACCAGGGCGCGGGACTCGGGGTAGATCAGGCGGGCAATCTGCTTGCTGTAGAGTTTTTCGCCAACCTCCCTGTAGGTATCCTCCTCGATGCCCTGCATGAACTGGGCATTGACCGCCATCATGCCGGAAAAACCGAGGTTGCCCAGCCCGAAGCTGGTCATGGCCGCCACGATTTCCGCCAGCTGGCGGGGTGACAGGTCGCCGCGTCTCACCTGTTCACGGATGAAAGAGGTGGCGGAATAGCCAGCGATGATGGTGCCGTCAAAATCGAAGATTGCCGCGATCTGCGGGCCGTCGGGTGCGGCCTCGATGTCTTTTATGAGTTTTTTTAGTGTTGTCATGGCCGCTTCCTGGAATGTCCCAAGAGCATAGCGCAATACCGGTGCGGAGGGCACGGGCTTCAGCCGGTTCCCGCGCCGTTCGGCCAGGCGAAAAAAAACCGCCGGGCCAGAGACCGCGACGGCGTTTCAGGGGTAAAGCTTTTTTCTTTTCTACCCAGGTATTTTTTCCGGCCCGCTACCGGAACACGTCCCCTGGCCCCCAAACATCTCTGACAAATGTTTGTTTGCTTCCCCTAAGCAATGTGGCGTTGCTTGTTGCCGACTTTCCATTCCGAGGATGGTCAGTCATCCAACGCCACACCCTCAGTATAGGGATCGAGTGGCGATGCACAAGAAATTACTCCATGATATTTTATTATATCTTTTCATAACCATATGTTATTTCACTGTACGACTGTCTTCGCGCGCCCCTCCCGGGGTTACACTGCACTTTTGGCTCAACAGGGACGGGAACGATCGAATGGCTATCAAACGCAGGCACTTCCTTGGCATGGCTGGCGCCAGCGCCGCGACACCGCTGCTGTACGGCTGCGGCGGTGACGAACCGGAGGTGTCCCCGGACCCCCGCTTTCCCATGGGCCCTTTTGGCGCCGACTCCACCGCGGAAGAGGTTACCGACGGCCTCGACCTGAGCGGCAGCACCGCACTGGTCACCGGCTGTAACTCCGGCCTGGGTTACGAGACCATGCGGGTGCTGGCACTGCGCGGGGCCCATGTCATCGGCACCGGTCGCACCCTGGAAAAGGCCGCCACGGCCTGCGCCTCGGTGGCGGGCAAGACCACACCGCTTGCGCTGGAGCTCTCCGACTTCGGCTCGGCAGTGGCCTGCGCCGAATCCGTGCGGGATATGGGCATCCGACTGGATGTGCTGATCTGCAACGCCGGGATCAATACCTTCGGGGAACTGGAGCTGGTCGACGGGATCGAGAAAATTTTCGTGGTCAATTTCCTCGGCCACTTCGTCCTGGTCAACCAGTTGTTGCCGATGATGCTGGCCACCGACGCGGGAAGGATAGTGCATGTCGGCAGCCGCTCCGGCTACCGCCAGGCCCCCGCGGTGGGGATAGACTTCGACAACCTGCGAGGCGAAAAGGAGTTTGATTCCGGTGAGGCCTACGGCCGCTCCAAGCTGGCCAACGCCCTGTTCTCCCTGGCCCTGGCCGAGCAACTGGAGGGGACCGGGGTAACGTCCAACGTGGTCCACCCGGGCCTGGTATTGACCGATATCGCGCGCACGGCGCCGGCGTTTCTGCGGCTCGGTTTCGAGCTGCTGGGGCCCCTGTTCGCCAAAACCCCGGCCCAGGGGGCTGCCACCCAGGTTTACGTGGCGACCAACCCGCTGCTGGACGGGGTGAACGGGGCCTATTTCGAGGATTGCAACCCGGTGACCGTCAGTGGAGACCACCACATGTTCGATCGCGCCATGGCGCAGCGCCTCTGGTCAGAGGCGCAGGCTATGACAGCGGATTACCTGACCTGAGCTGATCGACGGACTGCTGTTTGCAGGGCCGGTCAGGGTGCCTTGCGAAACAACAGTGTCATGCGGTCGGACTCACCGATAGCCTGCATGCTTGCGCGCAGCTCCGGGTCCTCGGCACTGGTCCCCAGGGAGGGGGGCAGGCGCCAGACCTTGTCTTGCGGACCGGGTTTGTCCAGCGGGTTGGCATTGATGTCGCTGCTGGCCACCAGCTCGAAACCGGCGTCCTCGAACATCGCAATCACCTCGGCCTCCACCAGGTAACCCCGGCTGCCGTCAGCGCCGGACTGGGTGGCGGGCGCCCGGTGCTGCACCACACCGACCAGGCCGTCATCCTTGAGAAGGTTCCTGACCGCCGCCAGGGCCTGGCTGCGGGTACCGGCCTGCTCTTCAAAGCGGGTCAGGTTGTGCAGGGCGCGTATCATCAGGACCCTGTCGACCGTGCCTGCAACATCTCCCGGCACGGTGCTGAAGGTGAAGCTGGCGGTCCTGATGCCGTTATCGGTGAATCCTTTCACCATGCTGGAGAAAGTGCCGGTGGCTGCCTTTCTCTTGGCGATCCATTCATCGGTGGCGCTGGGAAACAGCGACCACATGCGATCGGCATAATTGATACCGTACAGGGTGCCTTTCGGGCCGAGATAATTGGCGAGGATGTTGGTGTACCAGCCGCTGCCCGGCAGCGCTTCGGCGACAGTCATGCCGGGGGCCACCCGGAAGAATGCCAGGGTTTCAGCCGGGTGCCGGGCGCCGTCCCGCGCCCGCTCCTGCGCCGGGCGCGCTTCAATCGCCTGCCGCAGGGCGGCTTCGTTGGCGGTGTTGTCCGCCGCCTGCAGCCAGCCCGCTGCAAGCAGGCCCAGCAGCAGGATCCAGTGACGCTTCGTTACCATGCCACACTCCCCAACATACCGATATTCATGATTGGCCGGCCGCGCTGCCGGCCTGGTCACTGCTGATCTCCACCATCTGGTTGCGGGGATCCGCGGTCTCCCAGTATCCGCGCAGGGCCAGCAGCTTGCCCTGGCTGTCCACCTCGTAGGTGAACACGCCGTGCACCTTCTGTTGCATGGCCTTGCCCTCACCCAGATCGATAGTCACGGTAAGCACGACGTGGTTCGCTACCTCGTTGCCCGCGGCGTAGGAGTCCAGAATGTCGATATGGATGTTCGCGGGCGCAATAAAGTTGTCCCAGAACGCCTCTCTCGCCGCAGGACCGCGGTGACCCTTGCCCTCCGGGTCGATAACCGACACCCCGATCGGGTCCTCGATTATGGCGTTTTCCGCGTAGAGCCCGAGCCAGCCTTCGCGATTCTTGCTGTGCACATACTCCCTGGAGAGCAATGCCGCGCGGCGCGCGGGGTGTTCATCTTCAAACATGATTGTGGACTCCCGACGGGGGCATTTGCCCGGTTTGCGCTGATTGTACAAGTTTTTGCCGGAGGTCAACACAAGCACAGGGTTGATATGTCACACCGGTCCGGGCCTTGGCGCCCGGGCTCCACTGTCGCGCGGACCAGCGCACGGAGGGATGACCTTTGCGGTGCCGCGCTGGCAGGCCCGCTTGCCAGCTTCGGAAAAAACCTTATGCTGTCATTTCATTTTTCTGATCAGCGATCATGTCATGAAAGCACTGGCCACAGTCACGTCACTGCTCCTGTCGACAGCGCTGCTGCTCATCGGCCACGGTATGCAGCTCACCCTGCTGCCCCTGCGCGCCAGTGCCAACGGCCTGTCCGATTTCATGATAGGGCTCAGTGCCTCCTGCTACTTCCTGGGATTTATCGTGGGCTGCATCGCGGTATCCGCCACTATCGCCAGGGCCGGGCATATCCGCAGCTTTGCGGTGCTGACTGCGATAATGACCAGTGCGATTCTCTGCGCCGAGATGCTCGATGGCTGGCAGTTCCTGCTGGTACTGCGTTTCCTGACCGGGGTGGCCATTGCCAGTCTGTATACCATTATCGAAAGCTGGCTCAACAGCCAGGCCACGACGGAATCCCGGGGACGGATTCTCTCGGTCTATACCTTCATCCTGTTGCTGTCGATGGCGCTCGGTCAGGCCCTGATCAACGTCGGGCCGGTTGAGTCCGCCACACCTTTCACCCTGGCGGCGGTTTTCCTGGTGCTCGCGATTGTGCCGGTGGGGATGACCAGGCGCCTGGCCCCGGCGCCGCTGGAGAGTACCCGGATTCGCTTCGGCCTGTTGTACCGGCGCTCCAGGTCGGCCTTCGCCGGGGCTCTCCTGTCCGGGCTGGTGGTGGGCAGCTTCTGGTCCCTGGGGGCAGTATTTGCCCGCGGCTACAGCGATTCCCAGGTCGATATCAGCTGGTTTATCAGCGCCGCCATTCTCGGCGGGGCACTGCTGCAATACCCCATCGGGATGCTCTCCGACCGCATCGACCGGCGCAAGGTGATGCTGCTGTTGTGCCTGGGCGGCGCAGTCGCCTCTGTCGCGGTGGCCGTGAGTACCGGGCAATCCTGGCACCTGCCGATGGTTTTCCTGTTTGGCGGGATGGTGATGCCGATATACGCCATCTCGCTGGCGACCGCCGCGGATGTGTCCCAGGGCTCCGAGTTTGTCGAAATCGGCACCTCGGTGCTGCTGTTGAACGCGGTCGGCGCGGTATCCGCGCCGCTGGTGCTGGGCCAACTGATGAGCATGCTGGGTGCGCCGGTGCTGTTCTGGTCCTTCGCGGTCCTGTGCCTGCTGTTCATGGCCTATATTGCGCTGCAGTTGCGGGACGCGCGGGCAATTCCCGTGTCGGAGCAGGTGCCGTTCTCGGCGGCGGCATCGGAAGTCGCCCCCGCCAGCTTTGACCTCGACCCGCGCGGACCGGAGCAGGTTCCGGCGGAGAAGAGAACCGAGACGCCGCCGGAGTAAATGCCCGGTAGCGGGGCGCCGGTCAGGGCGCCAGCTCCATGAAGCGCGACCATTTCTGTTGCGCCCCGATCACCCAGCCAGGCGTCGACCCGGCGTGGAAGCAATGGCCTGAAAACCCGCTTGCCGATTTATTTCCGGGCCGTGACGGGCAATACTGGCCGCCATGTCCAATGCAACCACCACACAGGAAGACCGGCCCGCCCGCCTGCCCAGCGGGAGCCGCCTGCTGTGCCTGGGCCTGCTGTTTCTCCTGGCGCTCGCCCCGCGCCTGTACAGTGTCCAGTCGCTGGGCTGGGACTGGGATTTTCCGGGCAGCTTCACCCTGGTCAACTTCGACGAGGGCGGCTCCTGCAGGGCGGCACTGGAGGGCTTCGACTACTCGACATTCATCGGTCGCCACACCATAGGGCTGGCCAGCCTGGACGGCGCCGGCCCGCCCTCCGGTATCGCGGGTGATGCGCGGGCGGCAAAAGCCTACTGCCACAGTGCCGGCCATCTCCGGATAGCCCGCAACTATTCCGCTGTCACCGGGGCGCTGACAGCCCCGGTGATAGCGCTGATCGGCCTGCTGCTGGTGCCGGCGCGGCCCGGCGTGGGCTGGAGCGCCGGCGCCCTGGTGGCCCTGTCGGGCTTCCATATCAGCGAGTCCCACAGCGGGACCGTGGATGCCCCCTCGGTGTTTTTTATCTATCTGTTTCTCGCGCTGATGGTGTATTGCGTCAGTCGCGGCAGGCGCGGGCTGCTGCTCGCCACCCCCCTGCTGCTGGTGCCGGCCATCTGGGCCAAGTACTGGGTGTTTGCCCTGTTTGCCTATGTGGCCCTGACCCCGCTGCAAGCCTGGCGCTATATCAGTCATGGCATGACAGGCCCTCGCGTCGCCCTGGTGATCGTGGCGACCGCGGTGATGTTCGGCCTGCTCAGCAATGCGGATTTCCAGCAGGCGCGGCTCTACCCGCTGCTGGCACTGTGGTATCTGGCGATTCCCTGGCGCGCCATCCATCGCCCGATGGCATTGTTCTGGCTGCTCGTGCCGCCGCTGGCTTACCTGCTGTGTCGCGTGGACCTCATTGCCAGCTATACCAGCGGTGGCCTGGCGGGCAGCTTCGGCACAGGCTATGCCGCTATCGGCTGGCACAAGTGGCTGCGCAACCTGCTCAACCTGCCCCTGGTACTGCTGGTGGGCCTGGGTCTCCCGGCCTGCCTGTTCCTTCCCGCCGGCCTGCGCGCCCTGGCCGGGGAGCGACACGCCCTGCGCGCCTGGCTGTGCCTGGCGCCGGTGCTGGTGTTCGCCCTGTACATGGCATTTGTTGCGCCGGTGACCTACTACCGCCACTACCTGCCCTTGCTGCCCGCGGCGGCGCTGCTGGCCGCCCTCGGCCTGTTTGCCACGCCCTGGGCGCAGCGGCGCTGGTTCATGCTGCTGTTCTTTACCTGGCCGGCGCTGTTGGCCCTGGACCTGGTGGCTGACTATCACCGCGACCCGCGCATTGCCCTGCGCCAGTGGTACAGCGAACACCCGGACGCCCGGGTGTTCTACAGCTTCTACGTCAACCCCCCCGCAGGTGGCGGCGCCGGCAACCGCCTGTTCCGGCCCGAGTATGCCGCCGGCGACGCCGCCGCGCTGCGCCAGGCGGATTACCTGATCCTCAGTGAAAACTGGTATGACACGGCCTTCGCCAACGAGCTGAACGGCCCCCTGGTGGGGGACCCCGCGCGCCTGGTCAAAACCAGGCCCGAATACGTGCGCTTCTACCGGGATGCGCTGGCGGGACGCCACCCGCACCTGATACAGGAGCGACACATCCCGGTGGAGAACTTCATGCCGGAGCTGCTGCTGCACCGACAGTTTTACGGCACCTTCCAACTCTTCGTCGGTGACCTGCGGATCTTTCGCGTGCTCGATTGAGCGGGACTGGACTGTCATCACCGCGCCGCCGGGCCGCGGTCAGGTCAATGCAGCAGGAAGGCGCCGTAACCGACCACCCGGGATCTGTCGCCGGCGGTATCGCCTGAATTGCACAGATCCAGCAGCTCGATCGCAAGTTGCCGGCAGCGCCGGCTGCGCATCAGGCCGTTGAGGGCACGTGCACCGCAGGCGTCCTCACCGGTCAGCGTGCTGTCCCTGGCCAGCAGGCGCTGACAGGTCCGCGCATCCAGCCGGCGGGCCGCCTCGTAGCTGTGAAAGTGGGACAGGTCGGTGCTGACCACCAGCAGTGTGTCCGGCCCGTCCCACAGGGCGTCCACGACGGCCGCCACCGTATCCGGATCGCAGTCACCCACGACCACCGGTACCAGGGAAAAGTGGCCGAGCACGGTTTGCAGGAAGGGCAACTGGACCTCCAGGCTGTGCTCCGCCCGGTGGGCCTCGTCGGACACGCATACGCCCGGCATGGTCGCGATCCGCTCGATACAGGCCCGGTCCAGCGGTACCTGCCCGAGCGGCGTTGCAAATGCGTCCACCGATGGTACAGCCATACCCCGCAGGTGGACCCGGTGGGCCGGCCCCAGCAGCACGACCCGCTGGATCGTATCCCGGCAGGGCTGCAGGCGGCTGTAGGCACGGGCAGCGGTTTGTCCCGAGTAAACGTATCCCGCGTGAGGCACGATCAGGCCCCTGGGCGCGTTTCCGGCCTCCCCGTTGACGGCGCCTATCAGGGCCGTGAGTTGCCGTCCAAGGCGATCGGGATCGCCCTCGTAGAACAGGCCTGCCACCGCGGGATTTCGAACAGTCATCGACGTTTTGACCCCCCTGCTATACCCATACTTGTAATATGGGTATATTGCCCTCAAATACAAGAATATGGACGAAACAATAGTATCAACCCG